>CAZBOQ010000053.1:0-22764 GCA_964493555.1 uncultured Gammaproteobacteria bacterium
CACTGTGGAATTCGTGGTCGACCAAGAGTCCAATTTTTACTTCCTTGAAATGAATACCCGCCTGCAGGTCGAGCATCCCGTAACCGAATTCGTCACCGGCCTTGATCTAGTTGAACAAATGATTCGTATCGCCGCCGGTGAGCCACTGATGTTTTCGCAGTCCGATATCACGATGGACGGTTGGGCAATGGAAGCTCGAGTCTACGCCGAAGATTCAGACCGCAATTTTATGCCGTCAACAGGACGCCTTAGCACCTACATAGAACCGCCGCCTTCGCCGGAGGTTCGCATCGATAGCGGTGTATATGAGGGTGGCGAGATCAGCGTCTACTACGACCCCATGATTGCAAAACTGATCGCTTATGGATCGGATCGTGAAGGCGCGCGAACGCGCTTGATCGATGCGCTAGACAGTTATTGTATCCATGGTGTGTCGCATAATATCCCGTTTCTCGCCGCCACTTTGTTACAACCCCAGTTTGCCGCAGGAGACCTTTCCACGGCTTTTATCGATCAACACTACCCCAAAGGTTTTTCCAGTGCCCTGACCAGATATGCCAATCAGGATCTCCTCACCGCGGTTGCCGTATGTCTAACACGCACCCTGGAGATGCGCGCGGCGAACGGCCGTAACGGGCACCTTGTCAACGATTACCTCGCATTGACTGCTGACGACGAGGTGACTGCAAGCATGACGTTAACCGGCACGGGGTTCCATATATCCATCGGCGAAAACCGCTATGAGATCGAACTCGACTGGCGGATCGGCGAGAACATTGTGCGCGGAGTTGTGAACACCGCGCCGTTTATCTTGCAGGCTGAACAGCGGAATTTCTCGTGGCGGCTGACCCACAGAGGTCACCGGACCGATATCCGGATAATGACACCGCGTGCTGGAGCACTGCAACGGCACATGCCGATTAAACAGGCGCCCGATCTCTCTAGGCTCTTGCTCTCGCCGATGCCCGGTCTGCTGGTACGTGTGTGCGTGACAGTCGGCGAACGCGTCACCGCTGGACAGGAACTCGCCGTTGTCGAAGCAATGAAAATGGAGAACAGCCTAAGCGCTGAGCGCGATGCAACGGTTGCCAGGCTGCTCGCTGTGCCTAACGACAGTCTCAGTGTTGATCAACCGATTTTGGAGTTTGAATAAGTGCGTCATGGGTGATAGCGACTTACGGACGCTTGGCGTCGCATTACGTGATGGCGATCGCCGTGCACTCGCCCGGGCGATCACGCTAATAGAATCGACCCGCATAGATCATCGGCGCGACGCTCGCACCCTGTTGGAAGATGTCTCATCTGAAGCCGGTCGATCCATACGGCTAGGCGTAAGCGGCGTACCTGGGGTCGGCAAATCTAGCTTCATCGAAACAATAGGCAAACACCTAATCGCACAAGGCCATGAACTCGCGGTACTAACGGTCGATCCATCCTCCGTACTGAGCGGCGGTTCGATCCTCGGGGATAAGACACGGATGGAGCAACTGTCACGCAACAACAAAGCCTTTATCCGTCCATCTCCCTCTGGTGGAACCTTAGGCGGTGTCACGCGACGGACCCGCGAATCAATCGTGCTTTGCGAGGCGGCCGGTTTCGATGTCGTCATTGTCGAAACAGTCGGCGTCGGGCAGTCAGAGATTGCTGTGGCCGGTATGACGGACATGTTTGTGCTGCTGCTGTTACCGGGCGGCGGCGACGAACTGCAAGGGATAAAACGTGGCATCGTCGAACTGGCCGATTTAATATTAGTGAACAAAGCCGATGGCGAGCAAACCAACAATACGAAACGCGCCGTTGCTGAATACACGAATGCGCTAAGGCTATTGCGTCCCCGCTCCGAACATTGGCAAGTACCGGTAGCAAGCTGCTCGGCACTGACCGGTGCCGGGATCGCCGAAGCCTGGGAATATGTCGATCGCTACCACAAGACCATGAGCACCACAGGCGAGCTAGCCGACCGCCGCGCCAACCAGGCAACAGCCTGGTTGTGGTCGGAGTTGTCTGAAAAGTTACTGGAAAGATTCAAAAATGATCCGGCAATTCACGAACGCATCGCCACCCTGGAGAAAGCCGTGGCGACCGGTGAGCGTAACCCGACGAGTGCGGCTGAAGAGTTATTGGCGTTGCATAAGTAACCCCTCGTCCCCTTCCTTCGGAAAAGGATAGGGAGGTTAAAATATAGATCTCTAGGCAACAGGATCCTTTCGTTGCAACACTACAATCGCGGTCAACACAATCAACACTCCCACAATCGTTCGGAAATCTGGCAAACCCTTGCCCATCACCCAGTCGACAAACAGCACCAGTGATGGCGTCATGTACATATAGGCAACCGCACGTGTGGTCCCGATCAGGACCGCGCCACTTTGGATAATGACATTACTCACTACCGTTGGAAAAAAACCGATGCAGACAAGATAAATCCAAACTACAAGATCTATTTCCCGCCAAGCCACTGTCCCCAAATCGGGTATACAAATGATAAACATGATAATCGCGGACCAGCACAAAACCCAGAAGAGCAACACCACCATCGATTGGCCACGATAGAACCTCTGTATCAAGGGCACATACAGTGCCAAAGCACAGCAGCCACCAAAAAACATAAAATCACCAACATTTACATCCAGTGCGAGAACCCTTTGCAGCTCACCGCGAAAAATCACCCATAGCGCGCCGAACATCCCCACAAACAATGCCAGAATCTGGTTACGTGGTGGGCGTTGATGTACGAGATAAATTGCGCACAGCGCCGATAAACCAGGAACCGTCGTGTGCAACGCGCCGGTATTAAGTGCACTTGTGTAACGGAGGCTCGCAAACGCACCGACAAAAAAACCACATAGGGTGAAGCTTATAAGGAGATACTCAAAGAGTTCACGGCGGCTCGGCAACGCTGGCCGATGTGCTATCACAATGTATGGCGTCAAAATAAGCACCGCAAACACAAATCGCAGCAACGTCATCACGGTAGCATCCAATGCGTGTGCAATTGCCACGATCATTGGGTACTGAGCAGCGATCAACAAGATCGCGACAAACATCGATGCATGCACCATCCATAACGGCGTGTTTGAATTCATCCGAGAATCGCTTCACTAACGCCATAATAACTATACGTGAAGGCAGGCATATGAAACTCGGCCTGCTGCGGCTGGCACCGACACTCTCGACCGACAGGACAGGTGCACCGAGCAAGCAAACTTTCGGAAGGGGTTTGGTAATTCATAGCATGGCGCGTACCTTAATGTAATATCCCGTCGATACAAGTCGCCCTGGAGGATTGTTGTGAAAGTCCAACGGATACTCACAGTTTTGATATTGCCGCTGATGGCGTTCACTGATCACGTGCAAACGGACGAAAACGACATTGAAGCCAAACCATTGATACTTGTGATCGGCGCGACTGGCAGACAGGGCGGCGCCGTTTCAAGGGAATTACTGCAACGTGGATTTAAGGTACGCGCACTCACTCGCAATCCGAATCAGCCGGCAGCACACGCGTTGGTCGGGTTGGGGGCACAAGCCTGGCAAGGAAACATGGATGACCGCGCTTCCATGGTTCGGGCTATGAACGGGGTTTACGGCGTCTTTTCCGTGCAGACCTGGTGGGGTATAAACGGTCTCGCCAGTGAGATTCGACAAGGTAAGCTAGTCGCAGAGGTTGCCAAGCAAGTAGGCGTGCAACATTTTGTCTACACCTCGGTTGCAAGTGCGGACCAAAACACCGGTATTCCCCATTTCGAGAGCAAATGGCAGATCGAACAACACATCCGTGTGTTGAAGCTGCCTTATACCATCGTACGGCCGGTATCATTCATGGACGGCTGGGAGGAAGAAAGGGTAGCAATCGGTAACGGTTCTTTCAGCTCTCCGATGAGTGCGGATAAGCAACTGCAAGAAATCGCCGTTCGTGACATTGGCATGATCGTTGGCGAAGCATTCGATGCGCCGACAGCTTGGATCGGTAAAACGATAGAAATTGCCGGTGACGAGTATTCAATGGCAGAGGCCGCAGCAACTTTTTCACACGCTCTTGGGCACCCGGTGACATTCGAGCGCGTTCCCTGGACGGCCTTCGAAGAAGCGGCCGGTGAGGAGATCACGATTATGTTCCGCTGGTTTGACGAGGTCGGCTACAGCGTCGATATCGACGGTTTGCGTGCGCAATTCCCGAGAATGACCGGTTTGGAAAACTATCTACAACGCCGCGGTTGGGCCGGAAATTAGATCAGCGCGGCCACTAATTCGCCTTTGAATAATCGACCATCGCCGTCTTGTACTCACCGCGCGGCAAGGTGCCACCGGCGACAAACTCGACTTTGGTTGCAACTAGTAAACGCGAACGCAACTCTTTTTCGATCTTCTCCGCGAGACCGGCAGGTGCCGCAGAGATTCCGTCCCCCAACTCAATCACGATCGGCAATGGTGGATCCTGGGATACGCCATTCTTCACAGGGCGGATCAAGAACACTTCTCCCACCTCGGGACGAAAAGTCAGAATGACACTACGCACCGCTGTAGGAAAAAGATTCACGCCACGCACGATCAACATGTCATCGGTACGACCGATGCAGCGAACGCGCGGTGAAATGCGGCCACAGCTACAAGGCTGCATGGTAACTCGCAGATGATCGCGGCTTCTGATCCGCAGTACGGGCATGGCTTCGCGCACTAGCGAGGTGTAAATCGCTTCACCTTCCGCACCATCCTCCCACGGGATCGGCTGTTCAGTACCGGGATCGATCAGTTCCACATGGGTCAAACCCTGGCCGGAGAAATGCATGCCCTTGCCTTCCTCACACTCTCCCCAGATCGAAGTCGAGATATCGCCGGTACCCATGGCTTCACGCAATGTGCAGCCGAACTGCCCTTCCACCTCTTCTCTGAGTGCCGGATCGCCACCGCCGGGTTCACCCGCAACGCCCATATGTTTAATTTTCAAGGAACGGGGCTCGACCCCATGTTCGCGGCACCAATTCAAGAGATAGAGGGTGTATGACGGTGTCGAGATCATGTTACCACCGGAAAAAAGTTGCATCGCTTTGACCAGTCGCTCAGTGTTGCCCATTCCTATCGGAAGTGCCATGGCGCCGAGTTTGTCGAATCCATAGTAAGCTGCACCGCCGGCGAACGGCCCGGCATTCAGTATTACCGCAAGCGGTTCGCCAGGCCTGAAACCTACGGCCGTATATGAACGCGCGGTGTGAGTTGCCCAAACATCCAGATCATCCATGGTCAACGCGATGTAACACGGTGTCCCGGTGGTGCCACTGGTGGAAAACACCTTGCGGATATTTTCACGCGGCGCCGCCAGGTAATCGCCGAACGGTGGATTATCCGCCTGTGTTTGCCGGATCTCGTCTTTGACCGTGAAGGGCAGCGGTGCCATATCGTCAAGGCCACCGAGACTCTCTGCGTCTTTGAATCCAGCATCGGTGAGTTTGCGTTGGTAAAACTTTGAATTATCGAGCAGATATTTAATCTGCTTGCGATACTGCACCTCGTCCAACCTACGTTGTTCTTTTGGATCTCTGTTTTCGATTTCCGGATCGTAGATCATGCTCTCTCCCGCTCGTTTCTTCGCTACGTGTTTTTCTTGGCGTTCGCGTGCTCGAACTTACCAGGGTTCAAGATAAGTGCGAACGTCAACCTCGAATGTCCAGGCGGTCTTAGGCTGTCTGTATAGATAGTGAAAACCCTCAGCAATACCGTCAAGATCGACCAGCCGATCCGATCCCATTTCTTTCACCCGAGCCGGAAAGCGTTCACGCAATCTATCACCATTGATCCCGCCGTCAACAACTACGTGGCCTACGTGTAAGCCCTGTGGTCCACATTCTTTGGCCATCGCTTGAGCGAAATTCCTGAGCCCTCCTTTCGCCGCGGTGAACGCACCAAATCCGGCGCGGCCACGCATCGAGGAACTGGCACCAGTGAAAATTAGTGTTCCGCCGGTATCCGCCATGCGCCGCGCCGCCTCGCGACCGAACAAAAAACCACCGTACAGACCCACTCGCCAGGCCGCTTCGAAATAATCCGCTTCCATCCCGACAACGTTACCGGGGGTATTATTGCCGGCATTGTAGATCGCGAGATCGAGCACGCCTGGACCGTCGGCAGCAACATCGAACAGGGCGATCACTTCGGTTTCCCGAGTCACATCAGTAACCACCGGTGTCGCTACACCGCCGCTGGCGTTGATTTTATCGCTTATCGCTTCTATCTTCGCGGTCGTGCGCCCAGCAACAAACACGTGATGGCCGCCGCTAGCAAACTTACGGCACAGTGTGCCTCCCAGACCTCGCTCGGCACCGACTCCAGCTACAATCGCTTTTTTCTGATCCGCCATACTCCCCTCTCTTGTTTCTATACGTTACACACCGAAATACTCGTTATACCGAAAAACGAAAGATTCAGCCGGCAAGTTGCCGACAGACTAACGTAAAGCGCCGGATGTCCTCGATACGGGTATTGTGCGACATCACCAACCGATAAACGTCAGCAGATCCGGGAGTGGCGTGAAACTCGAACCCGGCCGCATGTAAACCATCAGCAACGCCCCGCGGCATGCCTACAAAGAGTTCATTAGCCTGCACGGGAAATTCTAGGGTTAACCGCGGGATAGTCGACAACTCGTTCGCAAGTTCCTGTGCCGCACTATTGGATTGCCCGGCGAGGCGCAGCCAAAGATCGTCTTGCAGATACGCCTCCAATTGAGCCGAAAGATACCGCATCTTGCTGAACAAGTGCCCAGAGCGTTTACGGCGACGCCACAACTCCGTGCCGTAATTCGGGTTGAAAACCACCACAGCCTCGGCGGCCATAACACCGTTCTTAGTAGCGCCGAACGACAGGATGTCAATACCCGCGCGCCAGCTTACCTCCGCCGGGCTACAACACAAACTCGCAACCGCATTACCAAAACGTGCGCCGTCCATATGCACACCGAGCCCCGCATCATGAGCGATGTCGGCAAGCGCCGCGATCTCATCAAGCCTGTAGACAGTGCCACGCTCGGTTGCCTGAGTAATGCTGAGTGCCGACGGTTTGCTCTCGTGCTCACCGTGCCCGCCCAGTTCGCTGAGCCTGGCCTGCAACGTTCCCACAGTAATCTTGCCGTCAACACCCTCGACGGTAATAAGCTTACCGCCGCTGAAGAACTCCGGTGCGCCACATTCGTCGTTATAAACGTGTGAACGCTCGTAACACAACGCTGATCCATAAGGTGGCGTCAGTTGGGCGATGCTAAGCGAGTTCGCAGCCGTGCCGGTCGCTACCGGAAACACATCAACCTCTTTTTCGAACACCTCACAAAAACACACCTTTAAGCGTTCGGTAACCGCGTCCTCGCCATAGGCATGCTCGCTGCCGGCATTGACTCGTTCCAATGCCTTGAGGATCTCGGGCGCAGCAGGCGATTCATTATCGCTGCGGAAATTTACCGGCGGCATTTCGGTTCGCTCAGGTTCGGGTGATGGTTGTGAATTCGACAGGCATCATGTCGGATCGCGATCCGACGATCAACCCTGCACACCTGCTATATACCAGCGCAAATAACATACGCAAGATCTGACTGCATCAACATGCGAGAATCCTCTGCCATGGCCCGTCCTCTGATCCAAATACTCGGCCCCGGCCTCCTGTTTGCGGCCACGGCCGTCGGGGTATCACATCTGGTCCAGTCGACCCGCGCCGGCGCCGACTACGGTCTTGCGCTCTGGGCTGTCATCGTACTTGCCTGCGCGTTCAAGTATCCCGCTTTTCTATTCGGAAACATCTACGCGGCCAGCACCGGCGATAGCTTGATAGACAACTACCGACGCCAAGGACTATGGGTAGTCCTGCTCGCAATGGTCGCGGTGATCGGATCAGCGTTTATCGGTATCGCTGCGCTGTCGCTCGTAGCAGCCGGGGTCGTCAAGACCGTGTTCAGCCTGCCATTGGACGCGCGGCTCGTGGCCTACTCCTTGTTAGTATTGATCGGGATCATATTAATCGCCGGTAGCTACCGCTGGTTCGAGACGCTCATCAAGATGTTGGTAGCGACGTTTGCTATCTCCACGGTTATCGCCACGGTACTTGTGCTTCCTTCCATGCAATGGGAAATGACGCCAGTTTGGCCTGAAACCGTCGACTTGCGTATGGTATTGTTCATCGTTGCGCTAGCCGGCTGGATGCCGGCGCCGCTGGAGGGATCGGTTATGCAATCGCTTTGGACCTGCGCCAAAGCAAATAGTGACGGCCGTGCGCCGACGCTGCCCGAATCTCGCCTCGACTACAATATTGGATTTACCTGCACCCTCGTACTTGCGCTGTGCTTCATGCTACTCGGTTCCAGCATCATGCATAGTTCCGGCATAAAGTTCGAAGCCTCGCCGGCTGGTTTCGCCGCGCAGATCATAGGCTTATTCACAACCACTATTGGATCATGGAGTCGACCCATTATTGGCGCGGCTGCACTGGCAGTTATTCTCTCAACGCTGGTGACGGTGGTCGACGGATATCCACGCGCCTTCGCCGCGACTATCGAAGTACTACGGGGCGGACGCGCAGCTGAGGTGCAAACTAGCCGCAACACTTATATCTTCGCGATAATCACGCTTTGCGCCGGCGCTACTTTGATCCTCGCGTTCCTCATGACATCGTTTAAAGCATTCATCGACGTCAGCACCAGCGTTTCCTTTTGCGTTGCACCTCTGCTCGCCTATTTCAACCACCGCGCCATCACCAGCAAGGAAGTGCCAGCGGCGGCACGACCGACCGGATGGTTGTATTGGCTGAGCATCACAGGCATCACGGCCATGGGCAGCTTCGCGCTCTTTTACCTGTATTTATTAGTTGTAGTGCTTTGACATGCTTAGGGGCCGTAACGCGATAACCATCGTTACGACAGAAAACTTAGAAAAAGCCATTATGGATTCAGAATGAGGACAATATGCTCCAGCAAGCAAAATACCGCTACACAGTAATCTCGCGCCAACTACCGACTCAGATACCCAGCTGTTTGCCGACCAAGTCGCGCATTATCTCTTCGGAACCGCCTTCAATCACGTTAACGCGGACCTCGCGGTAGATGCGTTCCACTCTACCACCGGGCATGTAAACTACACCGCCCGGTACCTGGCTGGCTTCGCGTGCGCAATATCGCATTGCGCGTGTGGTTCGCGCTTTAAGGAGTGCTATATAGGCCGGGACGACTTCGCCCTGCTGGATACGCCAAGCACTTTGTTTGAGGCAGGCTTCAGCAGATTCACGTTATCAAAACCTTCATTGCTGCTCAGTTCGCCCACTATGATGGAGCCGACACTCGTGCTAATCGCTTGCAAAAACAGCACCAGTGCATCCTTTAACCCTACCATCGCAGAGACCCTAACCACCTGGTAGACGTCGAACTAATCTGGGACGATTAACCAATCTGGATAAATTTAGCATGGGTATCGCGTCAGAATTGATCGATTTGGTGGAGCATATTGCTTCGAAGATCGATATACCGCCAATCGCCTGGATCTACATCCCCGAACCCCGACCAGATCCCCACAAAGCCGCCGAATTCGGAGCTGTCGTCCTCGAAGACGGTAGCACTGGGTTCTTCTATGCGTGGCTGGGCGAGTCGCAGCAGGGGATGCCGCGCCGATTTAAACAGATTCAGTTTACGGGCTCCTCTCCACTGAAGTTCGTGGAATTTTTCCGTGAGAACGACGACGCCCTGCGTTCAATTGGGCTGGCGATGATCAACGCTATAAGTCAGCATTTCTTTCGCATCACAAACATCGAACTTGCGACAGGGATAGACGCTATGGCATCAATGGCGTTCGGGACCGACGATCACGTCGGCATGGTCGGCTACTTCCCTTCACTAATGAAGCGATTAGCAACACAAGGGATCCGCGTTTCAGTAGTAGAACGAAAGACACATCTCGTCGCGAGCTCAGACACCGTGGAGATCAGTCTTAACCCTGCGGTACTTGCCCCGTGCAACAAAATACTTTGTACCGGCGCAACGCTATTGAACGACACATTGGAGGAGATCCTCGGCGAGTGTTGTAACGCGGGACAGATAGCGATCATCGGACCCACGGCGAGCTGCATTCCCGATTCAATCTTTCGACGAGGCGTCGACATCATCGGCGGTGCGGTTGTCGTCGACGCGAAAAGCTTCACGGAGCGCCTACCGGGTGGCGGTCGTTGGGGAAGATCGGCGACCAAGTACCGGATCGAGAAAACCACATACCTAGGCGTGGAATATTTGCTCGAACGCCTGCTAGATTAGTCGTCGTGATTTTTTAGAAGAGCTTGTTTAAATTTTTATCGTCGCCCAATCGCGGCGCTGCCAGAATACGCAGAAAATACCCGCTTGTAACAGGCGATAGCAACCCTGCAGGATCCAGATAGCAAGTAGCCCCCAACCAAGCATCGGCCCGCACACAAATGCAAGGGGCAGAAAAAACAACCACTGCGTCGTTACCGACACCATCATGGTACCTCTGGTTGCACCGGCGCCCTGTAACGCACTCATAAGGATAACTCCGACCGCTTCGATAACCATGGTGCACCCGACAACGCGCATGGGCCAGAGGGCGAGTTCCACCGTTGCTGCGTCGTGTAGGAACACTCTAAGAATCAGATCCGGAATGATAATCATCGGCAAACCCAAGCCACCCATTACGAGGATGGCAACTTTCACCACATCCCATGCCCAGCGATGCGCATCGTCCGGCTCTCCCTTACCCAGCGCCTGGCCAACCAACGTGGAGGCAGCTAGACCCAAGCCTACTCCCGGTAACAGAGCAACGAGAAAGACATTCAGCAAAACATTGGCCGCGGCGAGCTCGCTGGTACCTACCTGACCGATTATCCAGTACAGGACTGTGAATCCCGCGGAGAAAAACAATTGCTGGATACTCGCCGGAATGGACAGGCGAATCAGAGAACTAAAATCAGACCGTGGTGGAAGGCCGCGCAAGAACCCCTGAAAACGCGCATGGCGAAAACCTAGATAAAAATAAATTATCACGCCAATGACCGTGCTCAACGCCGTGGCAAGCCCGGCACCGGTTACGCCCAGAGCGGGTGAACCAAAGTTCCCAAATATAAAAATGTAATTTAGAAAAATGTTCGAAGCATGCATACCTATTAAGGTCTTCATATAAATCTTTGACATGTCAACGGCGTTCCAATAGCCGCGAAACGCGAAATTCATGCCCATGAAGACCGTCGCCAAAATACGTAGTTGGAGATATGGCACGCCGTTGTCGATTACCGCAGGATCCGAGTTCAAATAAGGAAAGAGGACCGGCGCAAACCAATACAGCAGCGCAGAAAAGGGCGGAGCAACCAATATAATCAACACTAGCGCTGCATTTAGTACTAAACCGGTCTCGACAACCCTCCCTTCCCCTTTCCAACGCGAGGCAGTCGCCTGCACGCCCGTAGAGACACCCATGATCAACGACTGCATGGTGAACGCGGTAAAACCGCCGATGCCGACAGCAGCTAACGCAGCGTTGCCAAGTGAGCCAACCATCGCCGTGTCGACAATATTGAATACATTCTGCGACACCATGCCCGCCATAATCGGCAGAGCCAAGCTCATTATCCGTCGGAGGCGATCAGGGGCCATCAAACCATGATCTCGTCAAAACGTTGGCGTACAGAATCGGTAGTAACGCGGTAGCGATTAATCAACTCCTCAGCGCTGTCAATGTCGGCCGCGCGAGCCAGCCAAGTAAGTTCGGCAGAATCACTGGCCATAGCATGCACGGGCTTGACGTCAAAAAGACGCAAACGCCCCTCGATGCGTTTCAGGAAATCGTAGGCTTGTAACAAGGTGTCAAGCGTCTCACGAGCTAATAACCCGTATTGTTTTGCTTTTCGCAATACCTGTCGTGTACTAGCACTGCGAAGATCGACGAGTTCCGGACCATGGGCGAGCTGCAAGTAATGCGCAATAAAATCTATATCCATGATCCCGCCATATCCTCTCTTAATGTCGTACTTCCCGATCGGAGTACCCAACTCTTTTTGTACGCGTAGGCGCATATGCCTGATCTCGCGCTTGAGTAGTCTGTCGTCACGACCAATAAAAATTGCCTCTCCAATCTCCCGCAACGCCGTCCGAAGTTGCCCTTCGCGATCCTGGATCGGACGGCAGCGCAACATCACTTGTCTTTCCCAGATGTCGCGCGCGCCAGTATGATACCGAACCATTCCGGATAGCCCCGTGACCAGCGTGCCAGCGCTACCATGTGGTCGCAGGCGCACATCAATGTCGTACAGCTGCCCCCACTCGGTGGACGCGCTCAAAGTCTGCATGAGCCTGCGAGAATCTTTTGCTGTCGCTGCTACCTCCTCTCCCGCATTACTCGGTGCTAGCAAGATGAGATCCAGGTCAGAACCATAGTTCATTTCCCACCCCGCGAGCCTTCCCATCCCGAGGATCGCTAGCCGATCCATACCGAGCTCCGTATCTGCTCCGAAGATGAGTTCGGATGTAAACCGCAGGCTGGACTCCGCCAGATTTGTCAACGCCGCCTCTAATGCCTCCTGATCGAGTTCGTTAAGAAGATCGGCAATCAAAACCTCCAGCATTATCTGATTCTTGGCGCTGCGCAGCCGCCCGAGCGAATTTGCGTATTCGCTGCTCGCATAAAGGCGCCTGAGACGCAGCCCAATCTCGTCAACAGAGAATTCGGGCTTGGCAATCCGGTCGAATACCTCCATGAGGGCGGCGCCACGAAAAAAAATGAAACGCGTGAAATACCAACTCGCACCAAACACCGTCGCCAAAAGGGGTAAGTTGCTAGGTACCTCCCCCCACTCTTCCTTGATACAAACCTCCCGCCAACGCTCCAAACTAGCGGCGGCAACCTCGGGACGCCACGCGAGTTCGGCGGCGCTACGTGGAGTTATCGCACTGCGCACAGGTCTTTGTAGGTGCTCTGCCGTCTGAGGCAGAATGCGCTCGAAAAACCCTCGCGCGATGTCCTGGTGCTCGGTAAGCTGCTGCTCGAAGCGTGCCAACACAGTGTCCGTATCAACGTCACTTGCGAGGGAACGCGCCAATACCAAGCGCGTCTTCTCATCGGCTGGCAGCTCGTGGGTCTGGCGCTCGTCGCGCATTTGCACGCGGTGTTCCAGGCGCCGCAGATACAGATAACTTTCCCTAAGCTGTTTAGCCGATTGTCCATCTATAAGATCTAGCTTCACCAACTCAACCAGCGTTGCTAGAGTGTTATGACCACGTAGTGTCCGGTGGCGTCCACCGTGCAGTATCTGCAACACATGCACGAAAAACTCTATGTCACGGATGCCTCCCGCACCAAGCTTAATGTTCCAGCGGCCAGCACGCTCGCGTACTTTGTTCATCTCGTTCTTTATTTCGAGCAACCGCTCGACATCGTCGTAACCCAGCGCACGGCGAAAAATGAAAGGCGCGAGTCGCGAGATGAGATCGTTGCCTAACGCTAGATTGCCAATGACGGCACGGCTACGGAGCCATGCGATACGCTCCCAATGATCGGCGCTCTGTTCGTAATAGCGCTCGGTATCGTCGATAGACATCGCTAGCGGGCCGTCCGTACCCCAGGGACGTAACCGTAAGTCCACTCGGTAAAGAAATCCTTGTCCGGTATTACTCTCCAAGGTTTGGCAAAACTTTCTGATGCGTCGAACGGTGCGTTCGTGGAACGCCGCAAATTCTGCATCGGCATCGGCTTCACTGGGATAGACGAAAATGAGATCCACATCGGAACTGAAATTCAACTCCTCGGCGCCGAGCTTGCCCATTGCGATACAGCAAAGTCGTGCATCAGCCTGACTCTCGCGCAACGCTCTATCTGGTATCGTCTGCCGCCAAGCAGCATCGATCACATGAATCGCGAGATCGCTTAGCGCACGCAAAATCTTTGTTTGCTCGGCCCCAGCCAAATCAAGACAGGTTATTTTCAGTAGTTCGCCGTATTTGAAGGTGTGAAGATCCTTCTGCGAGGGATCCAGGCTTGAAACCTGCGCTCCGATCAACGGCAGACATTCGGGGTGCCTTATCAAAAAATTGCCAAGGAAGCTGGAGAACCCACAGAGACGTACCAGCTGTTGTCGCTGGGGGCCGCTCAGGGCGGCCATGTAATGCACTGCACTTTCTTGTTCAACAAGGCGCTCCAGCGTTGAACGCGCCATCTCCGGGTCCGGTGCATCCGGGAAAAATCCCGTGAGCTTATCGATCACGAATGACTCCTGCGCAACCGAGAACTAATCGTTGATTCAAAGATCTGGCGGACACATTGCGATCAGCTCCGCGAGACACGCGGCAACAGTGCGGCCCGCAGTGTTGAGTACAGCATGTGACTGTGCATAAAAGGGCTCACGCTCAGCGAGGATGCGATTGAGATCAGACATAGCATCAGCATTGTCCGCCATCGGCCGAAAATCCCCTTGATCGCGGACTCGTTGCATATGTTCCAGCGGTGCGGCTTTAATCCAAATAACAAAACAGGCGGTCAATAAAGTATTCAGCATGTGTGGTTCGGAAACGATGTTGCCACCGGTTTCTATGACACAGGCCTCTCCGGTGCGTAAACGCGCGAGCAACGCCTGCTCCTCCCAACGCCGATATCCGCCAGCGCCGGAGAGGGAAAAGATTTCGCTTATATCCATCCCCGCCAACCGCTCAACTTCATCGGCGAGCCGTACGAACACAAGATCGAAATGCTTAGCAAGCTTCGTTCCAAGGGTTGTCTTCCCGGCACCACGAAGTCCGACCAAAGCTACCCGTCGGCGGCTTCCGTTGGGTAGGGAGAATTTCTTGTAGAGTACTTCCAACGCTGTGCGCCGGTCTTGCGGGCCGAGTTCATTCATGAGCTCCGTTAACAACACCGACTCCGCAGGCTCAGCGGCGGCACCACGGATAAGCTCCTCGACGCCGGTTTGCAATGCATCCGCAACCTGGCATAGCAGGCTCAGCGAAATGTTACATTTGCCCTGCTCCAGTTGAGCAAGATAACGCTCTGAGACGCCGGAGGCCTCTGCCAATACCTTGCGGGTAACGCCACGTCGGCCACGATGTCCGCGCACGCGCACGCCCACCAGCTGCAGCAACAATTCCGCCTGGTGATTGACGTCGCGTTTTGGCATTCAAATCCCGTGCCGCTGGTAAAGCGGCTTTATATGTACTATTCTGCACTAATATAACCGATTACGGCATTTATAGGAACTATATTGCACATGACTAGCCAGCCTACAATTGCCTCATCGGCTCCAAACGGCCCACAACGCCTATTCGATTTCCGCACGGAACCCGAACATTACCGCCACTGGCGTCTCAGTTGCGATGGCCCGGTAGGGCGGCTGACAATGGATGTCGACGCCACCCAAACAGCTTTCGAAGGCTACGAACTGAAACTGAACTCCTACGACATCGGCGTCGATATCGAACTGTACGACGCTATCCAGCGATTGCGTTTCGAGCACCCGGAGGTGCATACGGTTGTGCTGAGCTCCAACAAACCGGGTTTGTTTTGTGCCGGCGCGAATATCCGCATGCTAGGAGGTTCCACGCACAGCCATAAGGTCAACTTTTGTAAGTTCACTAATGAAACCAGAAACGCGATGGAGGACGCTAGTGAGAATTCCAGGCAGCGCTATCTATGCGCAATAAATGGCACAGCTGCTGGCGGTGGCTACGAACTGGCTTTGGCCACCGACTATATTATCCTGATCGATGATGGTAACGCTGCCGTGTCGCTCCCCGAAGTTCCGTTACTAGCAGTGCTACCTGGCACTGGTGGACTTACTCGGGTGGTAGATAAACGTAAGGTGCGTCGAGACCTTGCGGATGTGTTCTGTACGCTCGAAGAGGGCATTAAAGGTCAACGCGCGCTCGACTGGCGGCTGGTCGACGAGATTATTCCAAGTTCCAAATTCGAAGCCGGCATAGACGAGCGTGCATTGGAATTCGCGGCGCAATCAGATCGCCCCGATAACGCACACGGCGCATATCTAGCGCGGCTTGAACGAGAGATCGACGATTCGGTGATCAGCTATCCTTACCTACGTGCCGAATTAGATCGCACAGCGCGCGTGGTCACGGTAACTCTGTCGGGCCCAGACAGTCCGCCTCCGACAAATACCGATGAGCTGGTCGACAACGCCTCCGACCACTGGCTGCTAGCCTCAGTACGCGCCCTAGACGACCTACTGCTGCATCTGCGCTTCAACGAACCAGAACTTGGCGTCATCGTGTTCCGAACCCTGGGTGATCCGGAAAGGCTGCTCCGGCACGACACGTGGCTACGCGAGCATAACGATCATTGGCTAGTCCGCGAAATAAGCCTTTACTGGAAACGCACACTGAAGCGGATCGACGTAAGCTCGCGTAGCAGTTTTGTTTTGATCGAACCGGGTAGCTGTTACGCCGGAGTGCTTTGCGAGTTACTCTTTGCAGTGGACCGCAGTTACATGCTTGACGGTCAATTTGAAGGTGATGACAGACCGGCCCCGACTATTTATCTGAGCGAATCCAACTTTGGTCCCTATCCGATGGCAAACGGCTTGACGCGTCTCGCAACCCGCTTTCTGGGCGAACCGGAAGGTATAGAACGAGCGCGCCTTAAGACCGGGGAACCTATACCTGCCGCAGCGGCATCGTCAGCCGGGCTCATTACTTTCGCACCCGACGATATCGATTGGGAAGAGGAGCTCCGCATGGCGTTGGAGGAACGCGCCAGCTTCTCGCCGGATTCTCTGACGGGCCTGGAAGCCAACCTACGCTTTGCGGGGCCAGAGACCCTGGAGACTAAGATCTTCGGCCGTTTAAGCGCTTGGCAGAACTGGATTTTTCAACGCCCAAACGCGGTAAGCGAAGACGGGGCCCTCAGGCTCTACGGCACCGGCAAACGACCGAATTACGATCCAAGACGAGTGTAACGTTATGACTGATAGAACTGCTGCAGTTAACTACGACAGCTTGATCCCCAACAATGTCGATCTATCTAACGACAGGCGCCTACTGCGAGCCATGGAAAATTGGTACCCAAAGTATATCGACTGGTGGAAGGAGATGGGACCAAACGGGTTCCAAGATGCCGAGGTTTATCTGCGAACAGCCGTTAGCGTCGATCAAGAAGGCTGGGCGAAGTTCGGCTTCGTGAAGATGCCGGAATATCGATGGGGAATTCTGCTTGCACCCGCAGAGACGGACCGCAAGATTGGTTTCGGTGAGCACAAGGGCGAACCGGTTTGGCAAGAACTTCCCGGTGAATACCGTGCCATGGTTAGACGTCTGGTCGTTATCCAGGGTGATACGGAACCAGCTTCCGTAGAGCAGCAGCGATTTCTTGGCAGCACCGCACCGTCACTGTACGACATGCGTAATGTTTTCCAGGTCAACGTCGAAGAAGGCAGGCACTTGTGGGCAATGGTTTACCTCTTACAGAAATATTTCGGGCGTGATGGGCGCGAAGAAGCTGAGGGTTTGCTGCAGCGCCGCTCTGGCAATGTCGATCGGCCGCGAATACTAGGGGCGTTTAATGAGGAAACTCCCGACTGGTTGTCTTTCTTTATGTTTACCACCTTCACCGCTCGCGACGGCAAGATGCAGCTCGAATCCTTAGCACAATCCGCTTTCGACCCATTGTCGCGGACCTGCCGGTTTATGTTAACTGAAGAGGGGCACCATATGTTTGTGGGTCGCACAGGCGTCGAGCGCATCGTCCAACGCACATGCGAGGTAATGAAGGAGAACGGTATCACGGATCCTAATGACATCGGCAGGATCCGGGAGCTCGGTGTTATCGACTTACCAACGCTACAGAAGAAAACCAATTTCCACTACTCCGTGACGCTGGATTTATTCGGATCGGAAGTCTCCACCAACGCTGCTAACGCGTTTAACGCCAGTCTGAAAGGCCGCTTTCGTGAATTGCAGATAGACGACGATCATCGCTTAGACAACGATACCTACCCTGTACTTCGAATGGTCAACGGACAATTGAAAATGATTGAAGAGCCTGCGCTCAACGCGATCAACGCACGCTTATGTGATGATTTCATGACCGACTGTGCAGCGGTTGTGTCTCGTTGGAACAACGTGATCCAATCGGAGGGCATAGATTTCCGCATCGATTTGCCCAGTCGGGCTTTCAATCGCGCCGTTGGCGAATTCGCCGAATCGTGGGTGAGCCCCCAAGGTGAGGTGATGCAGGAAACGACATGGCGAGGTCGGGAGTTGGATTGGCTAGCGAGCGAAGCCGACATGGCTTACGTGCTATCGTTGATGACACCGGTTCGAGACGGCGGGTTTGCCAATTGGATTTCGCCACCTAAGGTAGGGATAGACGGCAACCCGCCGGAATTTGAGTACGTTCGGATTGCGGCCTAGGCAACTAATTTTACCGAAATTTTGTCGAGAGATTACGCGCGGCCATTAAGGGAAAGCTATACGGCATTGTTTTTTCAAGTTATTTTAATTTTATCGATACTTCCAGGTTCATTTAACGCAAGTGGCGCGCGACCACAGTGACGCAAACATACGTAAGTGAATCGCCCGATACATCCAAACAACGACGGGACGGATACGAGACTAGCGGCCGCCTGGGCAAACACTGGGAAGCTCGACAACCCCCCCGCGCCTTCTACAAAACGTAATGACACCTCGCGGGACAACCCTGTCCTTAATTAACAGGCGGGCTTAGGTGGATCCGCAGCTGATCGAACCTAGAGCTGCGCAAACCGCACAGTGCCTATCGGCTTAGGAGCGAGGAAAAGACCATCGTCCATATGCTGGCCTAAGTGCCGAAAAAATGGGGGGGCGCTGCGGCGGCTACAAAGGCAGGTCGGCTCCCGGTAGGGCACCTTCACCAACAAGGTGAGCCGTAACGACATTTGTATTCTCCCGCATTGGGCCCTAAAATTAAACGATGGTTCAACAATCGAACACTGGTTCCAATAGTAACGGTCCGGAACGCCTACGGCGACGTGCCGATGCTCGTCGCAGGGAGATCCTGGCAGCCTCAGCCCGTGTATTTCGCCGCCGCGGTTATGCCGAGACCAGCATGCGAGAAATCGCCGCTGAAGCAGATCTTTCCCCCGGCAACCTCTACTACTATTTCTCCGGTAAGCATGAACTGCTGTATTTCTGCCAAGACCAAGCGCTAGCTCGCATGCAATCCGCCTTACTCGTCGCACGTAGCTCTGGCACTTCGGTGTTGGAACAAACTCGCTCTGTAATCGAATCTCACGTGCGCTGCATGCTGGACGAGTTCGAAGGTGCAACCGCCCACCTGCAGGTCGAGGCGCTACCGGAGCGATTGCGTCGCCAGATCATCGACAAGCGTGATGGCTACGAACAGGCGATCCGCGAACTAATCACTAGCGGAATCGAAGCGGGTGAGTTTGCGCGGTGCGATACAAGTCTAGTTACACGCGCCATTCTCGGTGCCGCCAACTGGAGCGCCATGTGGTTTCGCCCCGAAGGCGAACACTCAGCCAGTGGCGTCGCAGAAGCACTGGCAAATTACCTGGTCGGTGGTCTGGTTAATGGTACCGACTTAACAGGACAGAACACCCATCCGAGTTTTTCGAGGAACAAACAATGAGCAAGGTCACACCGATTAGGCCAGTCGACCGTAGTAATGTACATCTCAGTTTTGAGGTTAATGGCGAACGTACGCAGGTCTCAATCGCGCCATACAAGACCTTGCTCGAAGTATTACGAGAGGACTTGGGACTGACGGGTACCAAACATGGGTGCGAATTGGGTGAATGCGGGGTGTGTGCAGTGTTGATCAACGGCGAGCCCGTGCTTTCATGTCTGGCGTTGGCCCTAGAAACTACCGACCGTTCGATCGAGACCATAGAGGGACTCGCTGAAGATGGCCGTCTACATCCCCTGCAGGCTGCTTTTGCTGACCTGGGAGGCTCACAGTGCGGTTATTGCACACCGGGGATACTGCTGACCGCCAAAGCCCTGCTGGCGCGCGAATCGAATCCCAACAGAGCACAAATACGCGAAGCGTTATCCGGCAATTTGTGCCGCTGCACCGGCTACCAGCAAATCTACGAATCGGTCGAGGAAGCGATATTACGCATCAGTGAACACGGCAAAAAACCCATGAGAGCTACTTCATGAGCACCAAAGGTGGATACAAAGTCATAGGCAAGCCGCGTCGCCGTGTTGACGGACGCGCGAAGGTACTGGGGCAAACACAATTTGCCGATGATATACACATGCCGCGCATGGTGTATTGCAAACTGCTGCGCTCGCCGTTGCCGCATGCCACGATCAAACACATAGATACCAAACGCGCAGAATCCTATCCCGGTGTGCATCTAGTGCTGACCGGTCGCGATTTGCCGAACGAATACGGCATCCTGCCAGTTAGTCAAGATGAACAAGCGCTGCGCACTGAAACAGTTCGCTATGTCGGTGATCCTGTTGCCGCAGTTATCGCCAAAGATGAATTGACGGCGTTCGAGGCAATGGACCTTATCGAGGTCAACTACGAACAGCTGACCACTATTGCAAGTCCGGAGGAAGCGCTGGCAACACCAGAGCCACGCATGCACGCTTACAGTGAAGAAGGGAATATTCACCGGCGCCTAGCCTACAGTTTCGGTGACGTCGATGACGCACTGCAGAAATCAGATCATGTTTTCGAAGACGTATTTTATTTCGAGGGCAACACCCATTTACCAATGGAACAACACGCAGCAGTGGCAGCAGTCGATGGAAGTGGCAAGTTAACACTTTGGTCTAGCACACAGGTGCCACACTACGTGCACCGCGCCTTAACAAAAGTACTAAATATTCCGCAGGCGCATATGCGCGGCATCGCCTGCCCCAACGGGGGAGGATTCGGCGGAAAAACCGACCCCTTTAACCATGAAATTGTGGTCTGCAAAGCAGCGATGATGCTCGGACGACCGGTTAAGGTTTCACTCACCCGCGAAGAAGTCTTTTACTGCCATCGTGGGCGCCATCCAGTGCTGATGAAATTTCGTACCGGCGTGAATAAGGGCGGCAAATTGACTGGCATTCATTTAAAAACTTTACTCGACGGCGGCGCCTACGGCTCCTACGGGATCGCGAGTTCCTTTTATACTGCGGTGTTGACGCCCGTCACCTACCATCTGCCGCGATTCAAATTCGAAACCTGCAGAACTTTTACTAATAAGCCTCCTTGTGGTCCAAAGCGTGGACACGGTACCGTACAACCGCGTTTCGGTCAGGAAGTGCAACTAGACAAAATCGCTGCAAAACTGAAACTAGACCCCGCCGAATTTCGCCTCGGCATGGTTGAACAACCAAATGCCTTGACCGCGAACTATCTGCGCATCGGCACGATTGGCCTCACACAATGTATCAACAAAGTCGTCGAACGTTCGGACTGGAAGAACCGTTACGGAAAGCTTGCCGAAGGACACGGTCTCGGACTTGCCTGTTCTTCCTATCTTACCGGCGCCGGCAACGCGATTTACTGGAACAAAATGCCGCATTCCGGCGTCCAGTTACAGGTCGACCGTAGCGGCAGGGTGGCCCTGTTTTGCGGTGCCACAGAAATTGGTCAAGGGTCTGACGACATTCTAGTTGCATCAGTCGCCGAGATACTTGGTATCGATCCCTTTGATGTCCGCCCCGTAACCGGCGACACGGATGTGACACCTGTAGATCTCGGCTCCTATTCGAGCCGGGTCACTTTGATGGCAGGAAATGCTGCCATCGAAGCCGCTGAACGTGCACGCGATCTGATCGCGGAGGCAGCAGGCCAACGATTGGAATGCTCGGCTGACCGTTTGGTGTTCGCCAACGGGCAGGATTTTCTCGCCGAAGATCAGGAAACAGGTATGAGCTTCCAAGAGGCCTGCGTCTGCGCTGAGGAAATGCATGGGACCTTAGGCACTACCGGCTCCTACGCGCCGCCGCCACCTGAAGGAAAATTCAAAGGGGCTGGCGTCGGACCGTCGCCAGCCTACTCCTACACCGCGGCCATCGTTGAGGTCAATGTCGATCCACAGACGGGCTGGATCGACGTGCCGCGCATCTACGTTGCGCACGATGTCGGCCAGTCGCTAAATCCCGTTTTGGTCCGCGGTCAGATCGAAGGCAGCGTTTACATGGGTCTGGGCGAAGCCTTGATGGAAGAACAAGTTTTTCGCCGCTTGCCAGCGAAACTTTCAGGCGCCTTGGTGCACAAGATCCCATCGCTGCTTGAATATAAGAGTCTGACATCGCGCGACATGCCGGAAGTCGTCACCGATATTATCGAAGACCCTGATGCGGCGGGTCCGTTTGGCGGCAAGGAAGCGGGCCAGGGTCCGCTACTACCCATCATGCCCGCGCTCGCCAACGCCGTGTACGATGCTGTAGGCGTGCGCATCGACGAGATCCCGGTAACGCCAGACAAAGTGCTGAAAGCACTAGAGCAAAAACGCGCCGGCGGCGAAGGCAGGATCGGCCCGACCGTATTCCCCGATATCCCCGAGGTGGAAGCATTCTTCATCCCGCCACCGTGGGAAGGCGGCGACGGCAACGCGACCAACGAACCGAATCGTAAACGTGCATCAAAAATGCACAAAATGGATAAGGTGACCTCCTCATGATGAGGTTACCGTATTTTTCCTATCATGCGCCGCAAAGCGTCGCCGAAGCCGCCGACACGCTGGCCAGCGAGGGCCCGCAAGCGATGTTATTGGCCGGAGGCACCGATCTGCTGCCCAACATGAAACGCCGTCAACAAGTTCCGACAAGTGTAATTGGTCTGCGCG
>CAZBOQ010000054.1:0-2094 GCA_964493555.1 uncultured Gammaproteobacteria bacterium
GTGCGGCAGACGATGCTGATCGGCCAGTGCGATGGCGCGGCGATTGCTATCTTCTACGCCGGCGGCGAATCGGCGAACGAACAGCTTGCCGGCATCGCAGTCATGGCACCACATGTTTTCGGTGAAGATCTCGGACTCAGCTCGATACGTCAGGCTCGTGACGCATTCAACAATGGTGATCTGCGCACCAGATTACAGCGCTACCACAAAGACAATACTATAAACGTCTTCGACGGATGGAACGACGCCTGGTTACGAGAGGACTTTGTCGATTGGAATATCGAGGAGTTTCTACCGCGAGTCACAATGCCAATGATGGTCATCCAGGGAGAAGATGATCAATATGGGACGCTGAGACAGGTCAAGACAATCTGCGCGAGCGTATCTGGTCCAGTGACGCCCCTCATACTGCAGAACTGCCGCCATTCTCCCCATCGCGATCAACCTGAGAAAGTGATTGTCGGCCTAGCGGACTTTGTGGATAGGGTACTCAACTCATAATCTACGACTTGTTCAACACCGTGCGAAAGCCGATGTGGCCCGCGGGCAAATCCGGCTCTTGGGCATGCCGTGCAGCGGGCCGGTAACGCAGACAATAGTTGGGTGCGCACAAATACGAGCCGCCTTTTATTACCCGCACCGACGCATTCGGCTGACGAGGATCGAAACTACGCATAGGACCAACAGGATCCTCGCTCTGTTCATCTCGGTGCCCGGGCTGATACCAATTTTTTGTCCACTCCCAAACATTCCCGCTCATGTCATGGAGTCCATATCCGTTAGCAGCGAAGCAACCGACTGGGGCCGCACCCACGTACCCATCTTCGTTGGTGTTCCTGATAGGGAAGAGCCCCTGCCAGGTATTGGCCTGCCACGTATCGTTGGGTTTCAGCTTCTCTCCCCAAGCATAGGTCGCACCTTGCAGCCCACCCCGTGCAGCATATTCCCACTGTGCTTCAGTCGGTAAGCTACGACCTAACCACTGCGCGTAAGCCACCGCGTCTTCGTAAGCGATATGCACCACGGGGTGATTGTCCAGACCCATAATAGTGCTGCCCGAACCGTAGGGGTGTCGCCAGTCAGCATCAGCGACAAACTGCCACCAGTTTGCAAGCGAGCCTCCGGATTGTAGGTCGGTCGGCGGAACAAATACGACTGAACCTGGTACCAGGAACTCAACCGGGAGCTCGGGATGGCGGAGCGGATCGGGCACCCTTTCAGCCACGGTAACGTAATCCGTGTCTGCAACAAATTGAGCGAACTGCGCATTGGTAACCTCATAACGATCGATCCAGAACCCGCTAACAGTTACCTCGTGCGGCGGACCTTCATCACGATGGTGGCCAACGCCGCCCATAGTAAAACTCCCACGCTCGATCCAAACCATCCCGACCGGCTCTGATCGATCCGCGGACACGACGACGGGTTCCGCACAAATAACTTCGCCGCTTACCAACGGTTCTCCTGTCGGAGTTGCACGGAGATACCACACACCAGCCGATATCACTAGCGCGGACAGAAGTACAGGGAAAATTTTTCTAATAGAAGCACCCATCTTTAAGCACTACCAATTCGTTGAAAAACGAAAAAACCTCAAGCGAGACGATGAAACTATAGGCGAAAATGCCAACCCACGCGAACCGCTGCACAGTTGGAAATAACCAATCTTGCGAGTACACTCAGCTACAGTCTGTAGTGCTTACCTTGAGGAGACCACCATGGGCATACGCAAGCTGCACCATGCCGCGTATCGCTGCAACGACGCCAAGGAGACGACTGAGTTTTACACGAAAGTCCTGGGGCTCAAGTTCTCGCACGTGGTTCGTGCGGATTATGTACCTTCGACCAAGGAATTCTATCCGTATCTGCACATCTTCTTCGAAATGGATGATGGCAGTTGCATCGCGTTTTTCGAAGTCCCTAGCCAGCCGCAGATGGGCTTCGATCCCAATACGCCGCAGTGGGTACAGCACTTTGCGATGGAAGTCGAAGACGAAGCAACGCAAAATCAATTTCGCCAACGCTTAGAAGAGCATGGGGTCGATTACATCGGACCGATCGCCCATGAGTTCGTGCGATCCATCTATTTTTTCG
>CAZBOQ010000055.1:0-9780 GCA_964493555.1 uncultured Gammaproteobacteria bacterium
ATATAAATAGAGAAGAAAGAACTTGTTTTGACCTTGACACCCCTTAGGCCCTGACGTACAGTCCCGGCCCTAATTTAGTAGTGACAGGCGCGGCTCATGGGGCCATAGCTCAGCTGGGAGAGCGCTACAATGGCATTGTAGAGGTCGGCGGTTCGATCCCGCCTGGCTCCACCAATTTTTCAAACGTTTAGATAAGTTTTACAGAAACAGATTTAGACTTATACATTTGACGTACGCGGGAGGCTCATGATGAGCCTCTTCACACATGTGAGAGATGAATTACAAAGTCCCCATCGTCTAGTGGCCTAGGACACCGCCCTTTCACGGCGGCAACCGGGGTTCGACTCCCCGTGGGGACGCCATATAATCAAAAACTTAACGGCTCAAGGAAGGGCTGCAACACGTCGAAATGGCCAATAACGGCTATAGGGTGACCTGAAAAGTTATACAGGAAACTCCCATCACAGATTGGTACGATCTGCAGCGCCTTTCAGAAACTCGGCGCCCAAGTGGGTAGGCCGTTTGGTAAAACTACCCAGATGACTGTGGGACAAACCATGGATGGGTTTTTACGTAGTGTTCGAAAACGAGGATTACTACGAGGGAGAGCTACGGCAACAAATTATCGAGAATGCATAGCTTTCTCTTGGATGCGGATACAATCATCCGGCTTTGCACTGGCATCACGACACGTTTCACGCGGCACTACGCATGTCACCGCTCGAAGCCTACGCAGGGAGAGGTTGAGATAGTCTCTTTGCTCATCCGATAGTTACGGGGAATTGGCCGACATCTTCGTCGCAATTCCGTGATTGCTCAGCTGCAGCCAAGTGAGCACATCCTTTCGAGCCGTTTGGCAACATTTTTTAGGCGGGCGGTCCGTATTGTCCGTTTGAAGGTGGTAACGCTAGCAGGGCTTTACTATATTCCCTCGATAGCGAAATATAATTTTCTCTGTAGGGAGTAATGCATGGAAGAGCGCGCATCAGGCGGTTTTTCTACCCGGTACATCAACCTGGAGGACGGATTGATCAGCCGTGATATTTTTACCAAGCAATCCATATATGAACGTGAGTTGGAGCACGTGTTCGTGCCCAGTTGGTTATTCGTCGGGCACGAAAGCCAGGTATCAGAGCCCGGTGACTTTATCCTCGGACGGATGGGCGAAGAGTCGGTCATTCTGAATCGGGACCAGAGTGGTGAAATTCACGTGTTTTTAAACAACTGCCGGCATCGACGTATGCGGGTTTGCCGCTATGACGAGGGCAACACGACACGTTTCTACTGTCCGTATCATGCGTGGACTTATTCAGATGAAGGCGCCCTGGTCGGTGTACCGAAGTTTGAATCCTCGTATCAGAGCATGCTTGATAAATCTAAATGGGGGCTCATCGAGGCTCGGGTATGTAATCACCGAGGATTCGTGTTTGCTTGCTGGTCTCCCGAAACGCCCGAATTCGAGGAATACATGGGTGAGGCGCTTTATCACTTTGATGAATATTGTGAGCTTCCGGACGGTAGCCACGGTCCCTTCGAAGCATTTGGCGGGATATTTAAGTGGCGCATTCCGAATAACTGGAAATTTGGTGCCGAAAATTTCGCTGGCGACATGTACCATAACCCGAGCCACCAGTCCGTCGACGCCGTTGTGTTGTCACCTAGTGGTGAAAAAGGTCGCCACACTTACGATCCCGTCACGGAGGCGCGGGAAGCCCATTTGTTGAACATCTGTGCGCCGGAACAAGGTCACACGGTGCGCGGACAACTCTTCAAGGACGATTATGATTATCTACCACTGTATCCGGATGTGCCGCTGCTCGATGAGTATTTTCGAGAGTGCTTTTACAAGCGTCGTGAACGTTTGGGTGAACAGGCCCGGTGGTTTGGGCATGGCGGTACCATCTTTCCCAACGTTTCGTTTTCAAACGGTGTTCAGAGTATGGGTACCTGGCACCCGAACGGACCACATGAAACTGAAGTGTGGAGGATTTTTCTAGTACCTAAAGACGCACCGCCCGAGGTCAAGGACATTCTGCGTCGTTACGTGATTCGCTACCAAGGTCCGTCAGGGCTGACCGAACAGGACGATATGGAAAACTGGGGTTATGCGCATGAGGGTGCACGCGGCACTGTTGCCCGTCGCTATCCGTTTAATTATGAGATGGGAATGGGAACCGAACGTTCGGGTTGGCCGAACACATGGTTAGGCAAAAAGACCCAGGCCACGGAAGACGCAACTGAGCAGAATCAGAGAGGTTTTTACCGACGCTGGGCGGAACTCATGGATGAAACGTTAGGCAGTAATCAGTGAGCAAGCCTGGTGTCGAAGAGCTTTTGCTGCGCTACGAGATCGAGAAGTTTTTGTATCACGAGGCCGAACTACTGGACCGGCGTGAGTTCGAGGCTTGGCTGGATTTGCTTGCGGAAGACTTGCGATATTGGATGCCTATCACGCGAAATCGTCCGTTTGGAGATTGGCAACATGAACACACTCGCCAAGGTCAAGATCTTAACTGGTTTGATGAAGGAAAGTTCGAAATCGAACAGCGAGTCAAACAGATTATGACGGGGCGCCATTGGGCGGAGGAGCCGATTTCTCGGACCACGCACATGTTGTCCAATATCCAGGTCGAGGCAGGTGGCGCCAGTGAGGTGACTACCAAGTGCCGGTTTTTGGTGTATCGCAATCGTACCGAAGCAGAAACCGACTTCTTTGTAGGTAAACGAGAGGATTCTCTGCGACACAGCGATGAGGGATGGCAAATCTTTGAGCGTCGGATTTACCTCGATCAGAGTACTCTTCTTGCTAAGAATCTGACCGTATTTTTTTAACCGATGTGCTATTTCTTGCGCTAGACCCTGAACCTGGCTTTGTCGATGTTGGTGAAAGGAGGATGCGTGCTGGCTTGTTGGTGATGTTAGTTGTGTCGCAATGCCGAACACCGAGCTGGTGGAATAATTCGGTGCGTGCAAAACTTAATCTTAGCAGTGATGCTGTTTGCTGGAGCTTTTCGTAGTGCGAAGCCAGGGAAAAGGTAATCGACTACTCTATACAATACGTGGACGTTACCAGGTCTAAGAATCTGCCTGCGGCCGTTTGTAGTCTTTACTCAGATGTCCCCGGCCGTCGAGATCATCGCGCTCGAACAGCCAGCTGTAGCCGCCGTCTGGATTTGACAGGATCTCCCAGCAATTACCGTCGGCGTCCCAGAAGTAAAAGCTGTAGGTGCCGTGTTGAATCTTAGGTTTCGAGATTTTTTCCAAGCCCCATTTATCAGATTGTTCGATGCAGGTTCCATGGGCACGGTCTACCTCGGCGTCGGAGCTTACATCCAATCCGTTGTGGAATAGAAAGGGCATTTTCTCGGTTGATTTTTTGTTCAACACTACCGCATAGGTATGTGTCCCGCCGAGGCGGATCATCAACGAAATGGGACTAGTTCGGATCACTTCGAGACCAAAAAATTCAGTGTAGAACGCGTGACTGCGGTCGATATCTCTGGATTCAAGCGTACCGTGAGACAGGAAAGTGAGATTCAGCGCTGCTTTGGTCATGGTCAGTCTCCTCGGTGATTCTCTAAGGACTTGCTTGGAAGCCTATAATAGCCCCGCACCTGTCCATTGGGCCAAACCGATGAGGTTTGATCGCCGATGCGTGGCGAATGACTTTACCAAGGCGGCATTATCATTCGGATTATCGATTGGGGTCAGGGTAGGGTAGACCGGTTCTTAGTGAGAACCAGGATTCAATACCCAGCAAGCTCCACATAACCTACACCTGACATCGATCCTTCCACTCTGACTGCGCCTTCCCAGTAACGTACAGTCAGATTCAGCTCTTGGTCGTTCATTACCGGTATCACGTTAAGGTCTAAATTGTGAGCCGGTGCGTGTAGGCGCCAGGCGGCCGGGTAGATGATATTGCTTTCGGGACTTTGCCATCGGTCTTTGACCGTCACGAGTACGTCCGTCGAATCCAGGGAGATGGCCGTTCCATCTTTACCTATCAAAGTACCTGCACTAAGTTCGCCGGCGCTGCCGTCTATGTGTCTTAGCTGGTAGAACATTAGTTCGCGGTCGTCATCCAATTGCAGAGCGAACCAATCCCAGCCGGCCTGATCGGGCGCAAGCGCGCTGGTCCCCCATTCACGATCCAGCCAGCTGTTCCCTGTTAGCGGATAATCCGTTGCATCGATGGAGATTTCACCGCTCGTCGGCATCCTCGGCAATGAATAGTAATATGAGGCGTTACCGGGCTCGGCACTTTTACGGCTAAGTCCTTTATCGCCCTGTAGGACTATCGGTTTGCCAGCTTCGAGGTTCAGCGTCAGCGTGATGCGCTCAGTTTGGGCGCTAAGTTGCAAAGGGAAGGGTTGTGCACTGGTGCTGCCGACCCGCCAATTATCTAACCAGACACCGATTGGCTCGGCTTCGGCACCGGCCATTCCCAGGGCAGCACGCGAGAAGCGCTCAGATTCGATGAAGCGCTCACGCGCGACATCGCTGACGGCTAAGTGGGCCATGAACACCGCGTCGGTTCGCCATGGGGACCTGGAATGGTCGCTCGGCGGCCGAAGGCCGAGCCGGAAAAACGTGAGTTGATAACCGAAAACGTCGTTATCTGGGGATTGCAGGTTGCCAGTGAAGTACCACCATTCGTGACGGAAGGACGGATGTGGGCCATGATCGGCTGGAAAATTGAACGGGCGGGTGTTGATCGCGCGTTCAAACTCGCGGGCGGCTGGTTCATTGCTAGGCGCATTTCCAAGTGCTGAGCGTACGCTGATCCGGGCATTGTCCAGCGACTTATCAGGCGCTGTGTCATCTTGGTTGATGCTGATCAACACAAGCACCGTTGAGCCTAGAATTGCCGCTAACGTTACGCGGGTGAAATTCATTCGGTGCGTAGAGCGGCGGCGGGTTCAATGGTTGCCATGCGCTGAGCTGGGTAGAGTCCCGCGAGCAGTGCCGCGGCAATTGCTAGGGCCACTCCGCTTAGTAATGTGGAAGGAGCTAACGCGAGGTCCATGGTCCAACCAAATGATCGAACGTTGATAACGTACACCAGGCTCGTGGCCATAATGATGCCGACCGGGATCGCAATGAGTCCCGCAACCAGCCCCATCAACCCGGTTTCGCTTACCACTAGGTGGCGGATCTGGTTGGCTGTAAGCCCGAGTGCGCGGTACATACCGAACTCTGCTGTCCGTTCTAATTGCAAAGCCATCAATGCGCCGAGGATACCGATGAAAGCAATCGAAGCAGCAAGCGTACGCAACACGTCAGTGATCGCGAATGTTCGATCGAACACCGCCAGTGAGGCGTCTAATAATTGCCGGTTTGCATGGAGCTGGAGGGATTGATTGGTGTCGATGATTTGTGCCAGCGTTTCATGCGCGTCGTCCGCGTTAATGTCTGAGGCTAGGTAGATGCCGATACCGTTGATCTCGCGGTCGTCCCAATGCCGCTCATAGGTGCGGCGGCTCATCGCAATCACACCCTGATCGGTCCCGTAATCGAAATACACGCCGGCTATGCGGAACACCCACTCGCCGTGGTCGCTGTGCAGACTTAACGAATCGCCAGTATCGAGGGCGTTGTGATAGGCGTATGGCTCAGAGATGATAACGCTGTCACTGTTTTCAAGGCGCTGCCAGATCACTGCGTCGGTTTGGCCTTTAAAGCGGAAGCCGGATTGCGCTTGTGGTGTGAGTTGATAGGCGACGAGTTGATCGATCCCTCGTTCCGATTCGATCTGTAGATGCCGGGCTGAGCTCACCGCTGCGATTTCCGGTGTCTCGCTCAATTGATCCATCAGCGTAGGGTTTAGTGTGTAACGCGGGGTCATCTGCGTTTCGGTGATATAAAAGTCAGCTTGTAATACCGTTCCCAACCAATCGGCAACCGCGGTGCGAAAACTGCCGATCATCAGCCCGACGCCGATCGTTGTTGCCACGGCCAGCATCAACGCTGCCACTGCGACTCCAGTACGGCTTAGTGATGCGGTGACGGTGCGCACAGCGAGCGTACCCAGAACGCCGAAACGCCGAGTTGCGAATGGTTGTGCAGAACGTACGAGAAAAGATGTGGCAGCGGGAGTGACGAATGCTGCGCCGAGTATGATCGCGAAGAGACTGATGAAGGCCACGACGATGCTCTTGCCCGGTATCATCATTACGGTAAAACCAACCAGAATGGCGAACACGCCTGCGCCAGCCAGCGCGCGCAACGCACCGTGCATTTTGAGCTCCAGGCTGACCCTAGACATCGCGACGCGCGGGCTGACACGGCTCGCTTCTATGGCCGGTGCCGCCGCCGCCAGTAGAGTGGCACTGATACCCAGCAACACGCCGCGGACCGACCCTAATAGTGAGATGGTGGGATAATTCAAAATGACCGAGTAATAGAGATCATTTATCGTCTGGTTGACGTAACCGAGCAGGTAGTGGGCGAGTGCGGTTCCTAACGCAACGCCGAGTGCGGACCCCACGATGCCGAGGACTAGTGCCTCCGTTAGGACCATACGAAGTATATCGCTCCGCTTCAGACCTAGCGCTCTCAATACACCGAATTGGTCTCGCCGTTGCAAGACCAAAAAGGTTTGGGTGTTATAGATGAGAAACATCCCAACCAGCAGTGACAAAAGACTCAAGGCGGCAAGATTGGTGTTAAACGCTCGGGTCATGCTCTGTACTGAACGTAGCCGAGTGCCGGTGGTGAGGAGTTGCATAGACGGGTGTAGTTGAGCGGCCAGCGCTGCTGCTTCTCGCCGCTCGGGTAGAATAACATCGACGCGGTCTAACCGTCCTAACTTCCCTAGTAACTCCTGCGCGGTCGCAATATCAGTGACGAGGTGACCGTCCAATACCGTCTCCGTGCTATCGCTGCCACCGAGCCAAGTGGTGACTTTGACTTGGTGTAATCCAATCGCAGTTTGAATTGTAAGCATCTCGCCCGGACTAATGCCCAGACGTTTGCCGACTCTGCTGGGTAATGCAACGGCAGCGGGGTGGGTTATTAACTCCGTCAATGCGAACGGTCCGTGCCCGGTGCCAGCTAGTTGCCAATCCGTGCTAAAGGCTAGGGTGGCGACGGGAGCGATCCCCAGCAACCTCAGGGATTCGCCAGGATGAGAAGGCAAGCTTACCGGACTGTCGATTACCGGCGAAAACGCGAACGCAGTACCACTGCGCCGTAAGGCTGCGTAATGCTGCTCGTCAATACCGTTGGGTCCGCCGACGATTTGGTGGGTCGCTGATCCCGCTACGGCCCGGGTAGAACGTGAGAAGCTTTGCGCAGCAGTGTGCTGCACGATATCGATGGCAATAACGACCCCGACACCGAGCGCGATTCCCAGCAGAGCCAAGCCCGTTTGCCATGGGTTGCGAAGCAGATAACGCGAACTGGTGCGCGCCAGGGTCATGTTCAACGGGTCGGCACCTCGACGAGTTTGCCGTCGCGAACGGTCAGGACACGATCGGCGATGTCCAGTACCTCTAAGCTATGGGTTGCTATGATCAAGGTTTTATTACGGCTACGAGTTGCCTGTTCTAACATTGATAGCACCTGACGGCTGGTTTCCAGAACGAGGTTGCCGGTCGGTTCGTCGGCCAGTATTAGGCTCGGATCGTGTACTAGCGCACGAGCAATGGCGACACGCTGTTGTTCGCCGCCCGATAGCTGTTCGGGAAACCGGTCAATTGTGTCGCTCAACGCTAGCGCTTCCAGTACGTTGACGATCCGGCAATTCGCTTCGATGGCTTCAGTCTGATTGATCTCCAACGGCAGGGAGAGATTTTCACGCACACTTAACGTTGGTATTAGGCTATAAGCTTGGAAGACGAAACCGATGTGTCGGCGCCGGAACAAGGTGCGTTCGGTGTCCGCAAGTGCACTGAGCTCCACGCCATCGATGAGTACTTTGCCGCTCGAGGGATTGTCGAGACCGGCAATCAGATTCAACAGGGTTGATTTACCGGAGCCGCTGCGCCCCAACAACACTAAGAATTCACCCTTTTCGACTTCAAGATCGAGCGCCGTGAATACCGGCTTTGCGGCCGTGCCATCGCTATAGGTTTTGTTTAGATCGCAGAGAGCGATCAATGGAGGAGGCGTCACACGTTTGTCAAATACTGGGCGTTATCTTGGGTCGCGCGCTAGACGTAGCCCACTGAAATGCCAATGAGTATGAGGGTAAAAAAAGTTTCGATAAGTTGTGCGGATATGATCGCGCGGAGTTACGCAAGCGCCGCCACGCAAAACGTATTGATTGGCCATGAACTTGCCGTTGTATTCACCGACGGCACCTTGCGGTGATCGATAACCCGGATACGGGGAATAGGGGCTCTGAGTCCATTCCCATAGATCTCCCAGTATCTGTTGTGGCGCAACTCCGTCGTTGCCGTGGGCTGTTGCAGGGTGAAGTAAATCTGTTTCCAGAAAATTCCCATCAACTGCGGTGCTCGTGGCGGCGAGTTCCCATTCGGATTCTCGTGGCAACCGCGCGTCGGCCCAACTCGCATAGGCGTCGGCTTCGTAATAACTCAGATGGGCGGCCGGCGCCGTCAGATTGAGTTCAGCGAGGCCGCCGAGAGTAAATTCGTACCAACAACCGTTTTGCTTGAGCCAATAATAAGGCGCCTCCCACTGCTTTTCGCACACGCTTGCCCAGCCGTCGGACAGCCAAAGCTCTGGGCGCTGGTAGCCACGATCGTCCATGAAGGCTAAAAACTCACCATTGTTGACAAGCCGTGACGCCAACGCGAAATCCTGCCCCAGTGTTTTGTGGCGAGGTAGCTCATTGTCGAAGCAGAAATCGCTGCCAGTGTGGCCGATCCAATGTTCACTGCCCGCATATTCGTGCCACACCAATGCGGTTCCCGGGTGGTCGGGAACGACGTTGAGGTCTGTGCGGTAAGCGGGGAAAAGTGGGTTTGATGAAAGCAAGTGTTTAACATCCATCAATAGCAGTTCTTGGTGCTGTTGTTCGTGGTTGAGCCCGAGTTCGAGTATGTAGGCGAGTGCAGGGTCGAGTTCCTCGCGACCGTCCAGTAATTCGCAGACCCGCTTATCCACCTCTGCGCGGTAACTAAATATTGATGTTAGCGATGGACGGGTAAGAAGACCGCGCTTCGGCCGCGGGTGTTGAGGGCCGACTAGGTTGTAATAGGAATTGAACAACACCTGGTAACTGTTATCCACCCAGGCGTAGTTAGAAATCTCGGGTTCGAGTAAGAAGGTCTCAAAATACCAGGTGACATGGGCTAGATGCCATTTTGTCGGGCTTGCATCCGCCATCGACTGCACGGCGCAGTCCTCCGCGGATAAGGGCTCACACAACGTTTCTGTGATACTTCTAATGTGCAAGAAGCGCTCGAGCAATGTTTGTGCCGAGTCGGTTTCGGATTGTTGAACTTGCTGTGCGGTTGAAGGGGTCAACGCGATATCTCGTTTTCAGGAGGTCGTAGGTCTGTTGCCAGCTCTGATCATAGACCATAGCCTATGTTGGGGCACTCAACAGTTCAAATTCCTGTTCGGTACGAAAGATCATCTGTGCGTGTTGGTCATAGCTGTGTTCGCAAAATATGATCCGTTCTGCGGCGTTCACCAGGATGACTGTCGAACAACGCGTTCCGTACTCATCGCCGCTCAAAAAGGCTGCGGACAGCCGATGTTCCAGTTCTGGTCCGACACCCGTATTCGGTAATTGTGCCGGCGGTGCCAAAGTGCGATCGCCCAGTATCGCGATCAGCTCATCGGTCACGACGCTCCTATTTGTCA
>CAZBOQ010000056.1:0-5196 GCA_964493555.1 uncultured Gammaproteobacteria bacterium
ATGGGACCGAACGCCGTCCAGGATCTCTCCGGTCTGGATGTCTTCTACAGACTTAACGAGGAGTGGAGTGAACGTCCGGACGATCCTGCGTTTTGCCGAGTGCTGGCACGCTTAGCAGAGTTGGGCAGATTTGGACAAAAATCCGGACGAGGGCTGTATCTTTACGAAGGTCGGAAAACCGTAACCGATCCGGAGGTCGACGCAATCGCCCGAGAGGAGGCGCAGAACCAGGGTATTGAGGCGCGAACTCTGGATGACGAAGAGATCGTCGAACGCCTGTTGTACACCATGATAAATGAGGGTGCGCGAATCCTCGAAGAAGGGATCGCACTACGGCCCGGGGATATCGATGTGATCTACGCGAACGGCTACGGCCTACAGCGTTACCGGGGTGGACCGATGTGGTACGCCGATGTGCTGGGTCTGAGAACGGTTTGTGACGGGATACGCAAATATCGCGAACGTTATGGCGACCTGTATTGGACCCCAGCGCCATTGCTGGAACGATTAGCGAACGAAGGTAAAACCTTTGCCGAATGGGCAGCGCAGCGGTAGCTATGGGCGAGATTTATCTGGTCCGCCATGGCCAGGCATCGTTCGGTTCAGATAATTACGACCAGCTCTCCGCGATGGGAGCGCGGCAAGCCACGATCTTAGGTGAGCACTGGCGGGCTCTTGCCCTCAAACTTGATGCGGTTTTTTGTGGTGAGCTATGCCGTCAGATTGATACGGCGGAAAAGGCCATGGCCGCAGCGGTTTTCGACAAGAAAGTTCAGATAGTGCCGGAACTTAACGAATTCACCATCACACCCATTGTCAAGGCTTACGAACAACAATTAAAAGAACGGGATCCTCCGGTGGAGACCAATTGGGACGAGCTCAAAGGTGACCGGCGTGCAACTTATCGATTTCTAGAAGCAGCGTTGCGCATGTGGACCCGTGGTGACTTGAAGGGCCCGGACATTGAGCCGCGCGTGATGTTTCGGCAGCGCTGTCAACGCGGCCTTAATAGCGTTATCGAAAAATTGGGTGCAGGAGGAACGGGCGCTGCTTTCAGTTCATCCGGGACGATATCGACCATTGTCTCTATTGTTCTCGGGGTGGCTGATGACACAGCAGTAGGTCTGGAGTTGCAAATGTACAATGCCAGTGTGACTCGGATTCTCTATAGCGGAAGTCGTATGACGCTTGCCTCGTTAAACAACATCGGTCATCTAGAGGCACAACGTGACAGTGCGCTGCTCAGTTTTATTTAATGGGCTTTGAGGATCTTGTGAATAAAGTCGCCCTGGTGACGGGGGCGGCAAACGGTATCGGTCTCGATACGGTGAGGTTATTGGCGGAAATGGGTTCGCGCGTGGTTGTCGTGGATCTGGACGCCGAGCTCGGCCACCGCGTGACTGAGGACATAAAACAGGCCGGTGGCGAGGCGATTTTTATCCAGGTCGACGTAGCACGTAGCGACGATGTTGAAAAAATGGTGGACACAGTTGTGGAGCGCTTTGGTCGTTTAGATTGCGCCGTCAATAATGCCGGGATCGAACATTCTCCGATGCGAATCGCTGAGTGCACCGAGGCGGAATGGGATCGGACGATTGACGTTAATCTGAAAGGTGTATTCTTATCCATGAAATGGGAGCTTAAGCAGATGACCGAACAGGGAAGCGGTACAATCGTAAACACCGCCTCGATCGCCGGCCTTGGCGGTGCGCCAACTATGGGACCGTATGCCGCGAGTAAACATGGGGTTGTGGGCCTTACGCGCACAGCCGCGGTTGAGTACGGCACTCGTGGCATCCGCGTTAATGCGGTTAGCCCGAGTTACACACGCACTGAGATGGTTGAACGGCTGCTTGCGAAAAAGCCCGAACTGGAAGCGACCCTTAGTAAAGCGAGTCCCATGCGACGGATGGGGGAACCACAGGAAGTCGCTCAAACGATCGTGTGGCTTTGCTCGGAAAGATCATCATTTATCAATGGCCAGGCCGTTGCCATCGATGGGGGAATCACTGCGTGGTAGTCGTTATGGGTCAGATACATCGTTACTCGAGCTGCCACCTATAGCAGGCTCTAAAGTTTTGTGAGAACTCCTCGCTACACTCAGGACTATCTGAAGACCTTGTTTATGGTATTTGCGGTAGCGAGTGTTTTTGTGTTGGTGTTACCAACAGATGCCGCTAAACGCGACACGCCATTCCGATTGAGCGATACTTGTCCGAAAAGTTTCGTCAAACAAACGAACGGTACCTGCACGTTTAAACATCGTTATCAGAGCTATCAACCGCCCACGCGGTTTGCGAATCTGCACGCACCTTTGCCACGCGCGCGGGATGGTTTTACCCCGCAACAAATCGCTCTCGGCACTTTATTATTTTTCGATCCGTTGTTGTCAGCCGATCGAACCGTGTCTTGTGCTCATTGTCATCATCCGGATCTTGGTTTTGCCGACGGTCGAGGGCAAAGCATGGGGAAAGGTGGACGTGGCGTCGGGCCCGAACGTACAGGGGGTACCTTGCTTCCGCGTAGTGCTCCGAGCTTATGGAATGTCGGGTTTCTCGATAGACTGTTCATGGACAATCGTGCGGCTAGCCTCGAAGAACAAGCTGAAGGGCCGCTTTTTTCGGATGTTGAGATGGGCAATACGCCAGCTGGACTTACCGGAACACTGAACGAAAACGCGATTTATCGACGTCTGTTCGAGGAGGCATTTAACCTCTCTGTCGGCGAATCGATCACTACGGACCTGGTGATTAACGCCTTGGTTGCCTTTCAAGGAACATTGATTTCTCTCGATAGCCAGTTTGACCGCTATGTGTTTGGTGATGAATCGGCGCTAAACGAAGAACAAAAATGGGGTTATGAATTGTTTCATTCTTTCGCCACGCGCTGTGCCAATTGCCATATCCCGCCGCTATTTACCGATGGTCTTCTGAGCGCCATCGGCGCACCGGAACCCGCCGGAAAATCGTTCGATCCTGGAGCAGGGGGGGTGAATGGCGACATTTCGCTTAATGGTGCATTTCGCAATTCACCGCTACGCAATATCGCCAAGACTGCGCCCTATATGCATTCGGGAGGCGAGCCAGATCTGCTGGAAGCGGTGAAGTTCTACAACAAGGAGCCCGGACACGACCTTCCTGTGGGCGAACGTGTGTTGGTGCATTGGATGATCTTTCGTGGACCTAGTTGGACGGCCCGCGATGCCGATGCACTGGTAGCACTGTTAGAAGCGCTGACTGATGAGTCGCTAATGCCAAAAATCCCGACAGAAGTCCCCTCCGGATTGCCGGTAGTTAAGCGTTTACCGTAAGGTTCGCTAATGCCGTGCGGATGTTCTCGGGAATAACGGTCGGTTTTTCGGTTTTTGCATCAACGAATACATCGATGAAATAACCCGTAGCTGCGACTGTTTCAGTGTCCTCCGGGAAGACGCCTAATTCGTAACGAACGCTTGAATTGCCGAGGTTTGCCACACGTAAACCACAATCGATACTGGCGGGGAAAACTAAGGGTTGATGGAAGCGGCACATATTCTCCACCGTGAATGCCGCCACAAGGCCGCTCTTCAGATCGAAACCGCATCCAGAACTGAGGTAGTGCATAATGGTTGAATCGAAAAACGACGCATAGCGCGAGTTGTTGATGTGTCCATAGGCGTCATTGTCATCCCACCGTAATTGGATGGCGAGGAAATAGGCGAAGTTTTCCCGTTTTTCAAATTTACTCAAAGGCGTTTCCGTCATCACAGTATCTCATTAGTCCGATACATCTCAGCTTATTTCACTTTGGTCGGAGCATAAACCCACCCTTAGCACGCAGCGCGAGGCCATGCAGGGTAGAATCGTGACTTATGGAAATCAGCCAGGACACTCTAGCCGAGATTGCACGGATTGTAGGTCCCGAGGGAATCGTTGCCGACGAAGATAGTGATGCTTATCTGACGGACGAAAGAGGTCTATTTCACGGCAACGCGGCCTTGATTGCACTCACGGACAGTGTCGAGCAACTAAGCCGGATCGTCTCCCTGTGCAACCGTGCCCGGATAGGTATCGTGCCGCAAGGAGGAAATACCGGTTATTGTGGAGGGGCGACCCCGGATCAAACCGGTAGCGAACTCCTGATCAATTTGAGTCGCATGGATAAAATTGTGGAAATAGACCCGGCCGGTATGACGATTACTGTCGAGGCTGGAACGGTACTGAGCGATATTCAAGCTGCCGCCGCTGAACATAATGTGTTATTTCCCCTCAGCATGGGGTCCGAAAGCAGTTGTCAGATTGGTGGGTGTCTTTCAACCAATGCAGGCGGCCTCGCGGTTCTTCGCTATGGTACGGCACGAGACCTGATGCTGGGTCTGGAGGCTGTGCTTCCTGACGGGCAGGTTTGGAGCGATCTCTCCACCGTGCGCAAAGACAACACCGGCTATGACCTCAAACAATTATTTGTTGGCTCCGAGGGCACGCTGGGTATCATCACCGCAGCTGTGTTACGACTTTTCCCAATACCGAGGACGATGCAGACAGCATTATTTGCGGTACCAGACCTTGCCGCAGCCTGTGGTTTGTTGCAACTGGCACGTGGCGTCGCGGGAGATAGTATTAGTGCGTTTGAATACCTGTCGGCAACTTCACTTCGACTTGTCAACGAACATGGTCTGGGTGATGGAGCCGGGGTGGGCGCTCAGGTCTTGTTAGAGCTGGCGAACGACGGAGAGGAGGCCAATCTACAGGCAGCTATGGAAGGGATTTACGAAGGAGGGCTCGCCGCTAAGTACATTAGCGACGCTGTGATAAGCACGAGTGAACAACAACGCAGCAAGTTATGGCGATTGCGGGAGAATATCCCGGAAGCGGAGCGCCGAGCGGGCGGATCAATCAAACATGACATTTCGGTGCCACTAAAACGGATGGCGGCTTTTGCGACCATGGCCAGTATGGCGGTAACCAAGGCCTCAGCGAACGCCAAAGTATCGATCTTCGGCCACCTTGGAGATGGTAATCTTCACTATAACGTCATGGCCCCGACGGGGACGGACTTCACGCAGTTCCGGACGGATTGTGACGGGGAGATATCTACTGGAATACACAATTTGGCGGTGGCGTTAGGTGGCAGTTTTAGTGCGGAACATGGTGTTGGCCAGCTGAAACGTGGACTTTTGGCCGAACACAAAGGCGAACTGAGTTTGCGTTTGATGCG
>CAZBOQ010000057.1:0-11910 GCA_964493555.1 uncultured Gammaproteobacteria bacterium
TTCGGAATGGTCGGCACCCAGGCGTCCTCTTGTACAGCTTCTTTCGGTCGCAAGCGCGTGGGTGAGCCGGGTTCGGCTGGCGCCAACGGCACCATATCTATGCCCAGCCCCCGAGCCAGTACGTCAAAATTACAGATGCGCGACACCAAACCAACAATTTCTGTATAGGACGCGTCGGTAAGTCCGTTATAAATCGCTTGCCGATATCGTGCACGATTGAAGACTTGCGGCTTAACCGCAAGGTCTCGGGCGAGCTGACGCGCCGCGTCAGGCAACTCCGCCTCCTCCACAGATGGCGGAGACGTGGCCTCCTGTATCCCGGTAGCACAACGCGCAGCCCGGGCCGCTTGAACAATCGCGAGCCGTTGCGCGCCGTTACCCCACGTACCTGGGGCACTCAAAGACGAAATTTGGGCGGAGTGAATGGCTTCAAGATCGCCACGAACGGGATAGGTTGAATCTGCGTAGATACTCACTGGTATGGAAACTCCATGTTGTGCTTCACGCACCGCCGAGCCACTCTAACTGCTCACCGACATCCTGACAAACCTAAAGAGCGTCACGCCTACAGGTCCAATTCGACAGAGGCACATCAGAAAGCTTTTGCGGCGGCGCTTCCTTGCCACGCATAACGCAGTCGCGGCGGATTCACACTAGCTCTATAATTGGCCGGGATTCTCTCCATAAAGACTTTCAACAAGGAGTAGCCCAATGATCAAAATATATGGCCAAGTCATGTCCCGTGCCCCACGTTGCTTGTGGGCAGCCGAGGAGACCGGCGTCGAGTATGAGCACATCCCTGTCAGCCAAAACGATGGTTCGAACCTTCAACCGGACTACCTCGCCGTCAATCCAAACGGAAAAGTCCCGGCAATGGAAGACGGCGATCTCAAGCTGTTTGAATCCATGGCCATTAATATCCATCTGGCCGCTCACTACGGCGGTGCGATTTGGCCAGCTGACGACAACGGCAAATCTCTGGCCGTGCAGTGGAGCGTCTGGGCGATGACTGAGCTCGAACCGCCGCTAATTGCCATGCTCGAAGAAAAAATGTTCAAAGAACAACCCGATTGGGACACCGAGCGTATCGCCGCAGCCGAAGAACAGATCAAACGCCCCTTGGCAGTCTTAAACGACACACTGGCAGGACGCGACTGGTTGATCGGCGACGCATTCTCGATCGCAGATTTAAACGTCGCGTCAGTTCTAAGTCTGGCCGGATTGCTACAGTTCTCAGTTTCGGAGTCGGCAAACGTCGATCGCTGGGCAACGGCATGTTGGTCACGTCCGGCCAACCAAAAGCTCGTGAAACAGATGCAGGAGGCAATGGCCGCAGGTTAGTTTTTTTGAACCCTTACGCTGCCCCTCTCTCGCAGGCGGGAGAGGGGCCTGTTCGCTTATTTTGATGGCATCTTCGACAGCGTTCCCCTTGCGAACAAGGGAGCCCATTAAGGTGCGAGTATCTTCGGGCGGCAAGTTCGTGCAGTGACGTAACCGGCCGAGCGTGAACTACCCCAAAGTGCTCGTTAGTCCATCACCGCGAAAACCCTTGCCGGCGATCCGTCCAGGCCCTGCAGCGGTAGCGGCACACCGTATAGGGTGAAATCCCTCCCCGCCAAGGCCTTGATGTTAGTCAAAAGCTGGATGATTATGATCTTATTGCCTAATAGTGTCTTGTGATTCCGTCCAGGCGGCGCATCCTCCTCGATGCCTAGCCAAAAAGGCGCCTCCGGAAAACAATCTAACGCCACAGCTTTTACACCCTTCTCGACCATCAATTCCGCTGCCGTGGTGTCGAGATAAATGGACTTTCCCCAAAAGTCATCGGTATCCCAAGCACGCTCCGTCCAGCCGCTATGCAGAACTGGAATAATTGAGCTATCGATCTCAACACCAGTCTTTATGATGTCATCGGCGGTAATGGGTTGCAGTGGTTCCAGATGAGACAGCGGGACCACACGCCCCTTACCCATGGTGTGCTCCAATGGAATTTCGTCCACCGACCAGCCCCCGGTTTCCAGAAAATGACATGGCGCGTCGAAGTGGGTGCCAATGTGTGTGAGTATCTCCAGCCTACTCAACATATGCAGGGTAAGTTCGACATCATCGTCAAGCTCGATGTCATGCTTTATCAAGTGTTCTTTTTGTACTTCACCCATGCACGACAACACTACGCAGCGCGTCGGGTTCTCCTCATATTCGCGCAACATGGGGATCCCGCGCATGTGGCGGTTGATTGGAAGGGTAAGGTCGACAACTTGCATGGCGCTCTCCAGTATTCGATCGGTTACAGATACGTGACGAGAATAAGCGAGCTGATCGGAGAGTGCAAAGACCGTAACACCGCGCAGAGTCTTGATCGAAACAAACGATCAGCGCAGTATCGGCCCGGTGAGTTTAACCCTATACCACAGCGTTGAATCGACTTGCGCCCAGAAGGTCCGCCTCGTGCTCGCTAACAAGCGTCTGGCATGGAAGGAGATCCGCCTAAACCTCCGCAAGGGCGAACAATTCGAGCCAACCTACCTGAGGCTCAACCCTAAGGCAGTGGTGCCGACACTTACCGATGACACTATTATCGTTCGCGAGTCGACCGTCATCAATGAGTATCTCGATGATGCTTACCCCGAACCAGCATTAAAACCTTTACGATCCGACCAACGAGCGCGTATGCGCCTATTGATAAAAGCATTCGATGATGACGTTCATCCGGCAATCGGCATCTTGAGTTATGCGATCTTTTTACGCCACCAGATGAATGAATTGAAATCTCCCCACGAACTGCAGACACACTTTAAAAAAGTCGCTGCTCCCATGCGTCGCGAGCGGCAAATGCGCACTCACGAACGGGGTCTGGATTCACCCAGCGCGCTACTCGCCATCCACAATTTGGCAAAGATCGTGCAATTGTTGGACGACAACCTAGGGCAAGGCCCGTGGCTTAGTGGACCACAATTCTCGCTGGCCGACGCGGCCGCCATACCCTACATGGTTCGGGCCAAGGCACTGCATCTTGGACAGCTCTGGGAGCATCGGCCGCGGATCAATGCATGGTTTACAGGCGCATTGGAGTATGCTGGCAAGTTAGGTTTGAAAGAGATATGGGGTTCCATATCGTTCGCGGAGATGGTGACCGAACGCGCCGATGCGGATGCGGAGAAAATTGAATCTCTACTATCAGCCGCCGGTAGTCAATAACGTTAGAGCGCGTTGAATGGAGTTACGCCCGACAACAGATTGTCAAGTTTTGCCACTGGCTCGCACGAAGTCACCAACTGTTTTGCATAACGTGCTACAGCGCCAATATAGACCACAGCCGGTGATTCAATCTGTTTATAGCTGACAAGTTCTGGGAGATCCGTGAGACTCCCGGTGGCGATCTGTTGATGTTCAGTGGTGCCACGTCCCACGATAGCAACTGGCGTATGACCATCCCGTCCGTAGCGGATGAGCTCGTTGCGAATCTCTTTTACCTTACCTACACCCATATAAATCACGAGCGTCATATGTTGGTCGGCCATCGAACGCCAATCAATTGGGCAGTTGGTGTTCGCCGTCAAAAATGTAACCGCGTGTGCATCATCGCGATGGGTCAAGGGGATACCTGCCGCTGCGGCACACCCGATCGCGGCCGTGATACCCGGAACGATCTGATAATCAACACCTGCTGCTTCCAGCGCATCGAGCTCTTCGCCACCTCGTCCGAACACAAACGGATCACCGCCTTTTAAACGACATACTTTAAGTCCGGCCTTGGCGGACTCGATCATCAAACTGTTAATATCAGCCTGGCTCGAACCCCCGCCCGGACGTTTACCGACATCAATCCGCTCAGCGTCACGCCGCACTAGTTCCAGTACCGCATCGGAAACCAAGCGGTCATGAATAACAACATCAGCCTGCTGCATAAGTTGCAGTGCCCGAATAGTAAGGAGATCGGCTCCACAGGGTCCCGCACCCACCAAGTAAAATTCCCCCCGTGGTTAAGGCAACGCGCCAACGAGTAGACGTGTCATAGAAGCGTGCACGCGTCGGCCACGCCCAGCGAGCTGATGATCCGCGATAGGGCCAGCAAATATAGATTCCCAAAATCTACGTCGCACCAAGCGGTTCGGTATTCGTAACCTCACGACATCGCGCCAACGCCGCGCCAAGGTAGCGACTTCGCCGATCCGTACCGGCACCAACTTCTCGACGCGCTCGCGCAACATGCGCGCTAGCAACGGTGCGGCACCTCCGGTTGAAATTGCGATCGCCACGGGCGAACGATCGACGACTGCAGGGATCAGGAAATTACAGCGCTGCGGATCATCAACCACATTGACTAAGCGCCCCGAACGTTCACACAGTTCAAATATAGTGTTGTTCAACCTTGGGTTGTCGGTTGCCGCGACGACCAACGTTTTCCCAGTTAATAATTCTTCTTCGAACTCGCCCTCTACGAGTGAAATTTCCCCGGATTGAGCCAGATCCCGTAACGCAGGATGAATACGCGGCGCGTTTACAGTAATGCGTGCACCGGCCTTGTTGAGGGAGGTGACCTTTCGTCTGGCAACGGAGCCTCCACCAACGACCAGACAATAACGCCCGCGCAGATCGGTAAAGATCGGATAATAGTCCATGGTTCAGGACACTTTCTCGAGTTCTATCTCGTGTATACCGCACTCTCTTTTCAGACCGAAAAAGCGAACATGCTCTGGATCATCCACCTCGTGTAACGGCTTTGTGGTGTGTATATCGCCGATAGATACATAGCCTCGGTGCCACAGCGGATGGTAAGACAACCGGTGACTCTGTAGGTAGCCCTGGATGTCGTGGCCTGTCCAATCGACCAAAGGATGGACTTTCCAAACCTTTCCAACGCGGGAGAGAAATTTTAAGCCTTTTCTAGTATCAGCCTGTTCTCGGCGCAAACCCGTTAGCCAGACACCCGCATCCAACTCACGCAAGGCTCGTTTCATAGGTTCTACTTTGACCAAACGGTTATAACGTTCAATCCCCTCTTTACCCTCACACCATAGCTTACCGTAGCGTGCTTCCATCCACGCTGGAGAGATCTCACTGCGGAACACTTGCAGGTTCAAATCTAAACGGCCGACCATTTCGTCAATGAAGCGATAGGTCTCGGGAAATAGGTAACCGGTATCGAGGAGAATCACTGGCACATCCGGCATCTGTCGCGAAATCATATGCAGACTGACTGCGGCCTGTGCGCCGAAACTTGATGACATGATGACTTTGCCCGGCAGATTCGCCAGCGTCCAGGCAACGCGCGCCTCTGGGAGCATCATCTCCAACTCGTCGTTAAGTTCATTGAGCAATTCGGGCGTTAGTGAATCAAACTCGATCCCCATTTCGTCAGAAACTCCTTGAGATAATCCTTTCATCTAGCTGCCCCAGCTGCGGCATACCTGTGAAAGTCCTTGCCTAGAACTACGCGACCTATTTCACCAACCCGGACCACGAAATCTCCGAAGCGTTCCCCACTCCGACGCTCTGCGGCATAACGACCGATCAGCAAATCAAGAGCGACGAGGATCTGCGACTCTGTAATATTTTCTCTATACAAGGCGTTAAGACGCTCACCAGTATGGCTCGCCCCCAGGTAGAGGTTGTAGCGGCCCGGCGCTTTGCCAACTAACCCGATCTCTGCCACAAATGGGCGAGCACAACCGTTCGGGCAACCCGTCATTCGGATAACAATCGGCTCTTCCGACACTCCATGCTGTGCTAGCAGTTGGTCGATACTCGTAATGAGCTCCGGGAGATAGCGTTCCGCCTCGGCCATGGCCAATCCACAAGTCGGTAACGCAACGCAGGCCATTGAATTACGCCGCAGCGGCGATGCGGTTTGACCCTCTATCACCCCGTGCTTATGCAACAAAGCGTCGATCACCGGCTTACTCGCTGTGCTGACATTAGCGAGAAGCAAATTTTGGTTCGGAGTCAGCCGGATGTCGCCATCATGTTGCGCCGCTATTGTGGCAAGCGCAGTCATTAACGAACGATCGGCTGTGTCCTTTATCCGGCCATTTTCGATAAAAACTATGCGATGCCAATTCTCCTCTCCCGCCTGCAGCCAGCCGAATCGATCGCCCCGAGTACGAAACTGATACGGCACCGCTGCGCCCAGCTGCCAACCCAAGCGCCTTACCAGTTCCTGTTTGAACCATTCAAGACCGCGCTCATCTATAGTGTACTTAAGCCGCGCGTGCTTGCGATTCCCTCGATCACCGAAGTCACGTTGTATCGTCACGACTTGTTCAGCTACGTTGAGCACCTGGCTCGGGTGACAAAAGCCGATCACGTCCGCAAGCCGCGGGTAAGTTCCCACTTCACCGTGGGTCATTCCCATACCACCACCAACGGTAACATTGAAACCTTGCAGACGTTGGCCTTCGGCAATAGCTATAAAACCAAGATCATGGGCAAATACATCCACATCGTTATTTGGTGGAATAGCAAACGCCAATTTGAATTTCCGCGGTAGATAAGTCGGCCCGTAGAGAGGCTCGTCATCAATGCCAACAACTTTCTCGTTCTCCAACCAGATCTCATGATAAGCACGGGTTCTGGGTGTCAATTGGGCGCTAACATCGTTCGCAAATTCAAAAACGTCGCGATGCAGCGTAGAAAGCTCAGGATTCGGCGAGCACATTACATTCCGATTCACATCGCCGCAGGCGGCAATGGTATCGAGCAATGCTTGGTTTATCTCGACAATGGTCGCCTTGAGCTGCCGCTTGATCACACCGTGAAACTGAACTGCCTGACGAGTCGTTAGCCTAAGCGTGTCACCGCCGTATTTTCGTGCTAATTTGTCAAGCACCAGCCACTGCTCCGCAGAGCAAACACCACCTGGAACTCGCACTCGAACCATAAAACTGTAAGCCGGCTCTAGTTTCTGTTTGCGGCGCTCAGCGCGCAGGTCGCGATCATCCTGCTGGTAAATACCGTGAAACTTGGTCAGATTAGTGTCGTCGTCAGCGATCGCGCCGCTGGCTAGTTCTTCCAAGCCATCAACTATTGTTCCACGAAGAAAATTGCTCCGCGCTTTAACCACCTCAACGCGGGTTAGATTAGGATCGTCCATCAATAAACGTCCCGCAAATAACGCCCGTCGCGCCGCAGAGCCGCAACATACTCGCGCGCTCGGTCAAGGTCGTAGCCACCATGTTCGGCAACAATCTCGATAAGCGCCTTATCGACGTCCGATGCCATTCGCAATGCGTCACCACAGACGTAGAGATAAGCTCCCTCTTCCAACCACGCATACATCTCTCGTCCACAAGCAGTCATTCGATGTTGAACGTAGTGCTTGTCCTCCTGATCTCGTGAGAAAGCGACTTCGAGTCGGTTCAAAAGCCCAGTTTTCCGATAGCGTAGCCACTCGCGCTGATAGAGAAAATCGTTAGCAAATGTCCGATCACCGAAAAACAGCCAGTTCTTACCCGTCGCGTCCTCCAGTTCCCGCTGCTGCATAAACGCACGGAAGGGCGCAACCCCAGTGCCAGGGCCCACCATAATAATCGGCGCATTGCAATCCGCAGGAAGGCGAAAACGTTCGTTAGTTTCTACATAGACTGGCAGGTGGGTGTGTTCACAATTAGCGAGATAACTAGAAGCTGCTCCGTAATGCACCCTACCAAAAGCTAGATAGTCAACAACACCTACAGTTAAATGTGCCTCGTCAGGATTCGCGTCAATACTCGAAGCTAAGGAGTACAGCCGCGGTGTGAGTTTACGTAGCGTAGACACAAACTGAGTGGCGTTAAGCTTGGCTGGGAATTGGACCAGCACATCAACGATTTGATGTTCTTTGAGAAAAACAGCGAGCTCGGCACGTTGTTTGTCACCGAGTAAACCTTTGAGCTCATCGGAAGCACAGAGCTCGGCATACTTCTCAATAAAGCCCCGGCTCGCCTTGGTAATTTCGTAATGACTAGACAATGCCTGCGAGATGCCCAACTCACGGGCGCCAATTGTAAGCGACGCATCCCGGTCGAGCCCTAAAACCTGGAGCAATTCATCGACCAACACAGTCGGATTAGTGGGCAAGACCCCCAATGAATCACCAGGAAAGTAATTAAGACCAGACCCTTCGAACGATAGCTCAATGTGGTGCACCTCTTTACTCGAGCCGCGCCCGACAATTGGCTGGTTTACGATTACCTCGGCTGAGTAGGGATTTGTCCGGTCGTGTACAGGCGCATCGGGCACCGCGCGCAGGTACGTTGAGGCTTTGGTGTCTCCAAATTCCTCGCACACTTTTTCTACGCTCTGACTGGTCCAAGCCCGTGCACCCTCTTCGTAATCGAGATCACATTCCACTCGGTCGACCAAGCGATTGGCACCCAAACTTGCAAGTCGCTCATCGATTTCGCGTCCGGTCTGACAGAAATTCGCATAACTGCTGTCGCCCAACGCCAGCACAGAATAATGCAGTTGCTCCAGGCGGGGTGCTCGATCATCCAGCAAATAGTCGTACAGATCCTGTGCATCGTCAGGCGGATCGCCGTCACCATGGGTGCTGACAATGAACAGTGCTTTGCGTAATTTCTTCAGTTGATTTGTTTTGAAATCAGCCATACTTATCGCATGATTTGCAATCCTTTTAGCCTGCGCAGCGAGTTCGACATCTCTTGCAATCCGTCGCCCAGTGCCGGTTTGCGATCCATAGAGGATGGTCAACATCTCTTGTTCGACCGATGCGTCGACGGGTTGCACACTTTGCGCACCGCCGGCAGCAGCGAGCCCGGCAAGGTAACCACTTGCCCATTGCAATTCCTGCGCGCTCAGGTTGCTGATCGCTTCATTCAGCCGGCGCAGCGGTTCGCTAGAAAGAGCACCGCGTTTTGATAGTTCAAACATTTGTGACTACGTAACCATGCCTGTCTATTCGACAAAGGACACGTAGCCTAGCGGACTCAGATAAGTAGATGAAATGATTTTATGTTATACGCTTATGTATTAGAGCAATATGCACGGGCGGATATAAGGAAACGTTATTTATACTGAAGAGAAACGTTATAAGTCGTATCATTGCTCCGAGCGAAACCTTGAGACGATATCGAATCGATGACAACCGCGAAGGAAGTGACTGGTGAAATACTGATCGAACGCGCTCGGGCGATGATACCGGTGTTGCGCGAACGCGGCGAAAAGGCCGAGGAGTTGGGACACTTACCCGATGCGACCATGCAGGACGCAATCGACGCAGGTTTTTTCCGCTCATTCGTACCAAAGCGGCATGGTGGTTATGAGATTGACTTTCGCTACCCACCGCAAATGACACGGGCGATAGCGCGGGGCTGCCCCGCATCGGCTTGGATCCTCAGTTTTTTTGTCCACCACAATTGGCAGTTGGCGCTTTATCCGGAAGAAGTGCAGAAAGTCTTGTGGGCGGATAAACCGTATGCACTAGCCACCGGTCAAATTGTCCCGAATGGCAAAGCGACGGTTACCGACGAGGGCTACCGCTTGACTGGACGCTGGCCCTGGGCCAGCGGTGTGTTGCACGCAAATTGGGCAATGTTGAACGGCGTCGTCCCAGGTGACGGTCCGGCACCGGATATGCGTTATTTCCTCGTTCCGATCGAAGACACGAGTGTCGAACTCGATTGGAAAGTGGCAGGTCTGCGCGCCACCGGCAGCAACACACTCACCGTGGAGGACGTCTTCGTACCGGAGGAGCGACAAATTCCATTTCCGAGCATGTTAGATCGTACAGCGCCTGGCTTTGCAACGCACGATAGCTATTTGTGGCGGATCCCCATGATCATGGTGATGTACTACAACTCGCTGACAGCCGTAGCGCTAGGCGCGGCAGAAGGCGTGCATGAATTATTCGTCGAGGATATGCGCCACAAAAACATCACCTTCGGCGGCGGCCCCGCGCTAGATAGTGCCGGCGTGCAAATGCGTATAGGACGAACTAAACTCCAGATCAACACCCTCGCAAGCCTATTCGACAGGATTATAGTCAGTGTCGAGGAGCGGGCTCAGGCTGATGACGAGCTAACCGATTCCGAACGATTGGACCTCACTATGGACTCGACACACATCATCCATACGGCGCGGCGGATCGTCGACGAGATTGCCGAAGCTGCGGGCGCGACGGCTAATTATCTCTCACACCCGATCCAACGATTTCGTCGCGATCTAAATGCGCTCGCCAGCCATGCTGCCTACAATTTCGACCGCAATACTGAAGTCTACGGTAAGGCCCTGTTCGGCCTTGAAATACCGCCGGAACAAATCCGTTAGCTCTACTTCCCGCACGTCTCGCAGGGATAACCAACAAGTGATAAAAACAATAGGTATCGTCGGCGCTGGGTTCGCTGGTTTAAGTAGCGCAAAGATATTAAAAGCCTTTGGCTATGACGTGACCGTATTCGAAAAGGAACCCGACGTCGGTGGAGTCTGGTCACAGGCGCGCCGCTACCCAGGGCTTAGTACACAGAATCCCCGTACCACATACGCCCTGTCTGACTACCCAATGCCCGCCGACTGGCCGGAATGGCCCTACGGAGAGCAAGTCCAACAATATTTGCAAAGCTACACTGAACATTTCGATTTCGCTCAAAACATATTGCTAGAAACGCACGTCGAAGCCGCTGACTTCGATCCCGCGAGCGAGCAATGGACTGTCACCTCACGGCGCACAAATGCGGTTGGTGAGCTCGAAACCCTCACACACCTGTTTGATTACCTGATTGTGTGCAACGGGATATTCTCCCAACCATTCATTCCGGAATATCCGGGTGCAGACACTTTCACGGCGGCGGGCGGGCGGTTATGCCACACCAGCCAATACAACGAAGTGGAAGACTCAAGAGACAAAAATCTATTGCTGGTCGGTTACGGAAAATCCTCCTGCGATGTCGCAAATGCTTCGGTGGGCATCAGCAAGAGCGTCAATGTAATCGCACGGAATTTGATCTGGAAGATGCCTCGGTTTTTCGGCCGTCTTAATATGAAATATTTGCTTTTGACCAGAATGGGCGAGGGCCTCTTCCGGTACATTCGGTTACGCGGTTTCGAGAAATTTCTACACGGACTCGGCCGACCAATACGCGACGGCATGTTGGGCAAAGTTGAGTCGCTGATCGCCGATCAACTAGACCTGGAAGAGATCGATCTGCACCCTGGCAAGCCGCTGGAAACGATCGGTCGCAGTACCGTCAGCATGGTCTCTGGTGACTTCTACAAGCATGTAAAAGCGGGCGCCCTCAAAGTCAGAAAACATACGGTCATCACCGAACTACGTCCCGGGGAAGCAGTCCTTTCCGATGGTGAGACGATACCGGCCGATATCATTGTTTGCGGTACCGGTTGGCATCAACGAGTGCCTTTTCTCGGCTCCGACTTGATGTCCAAGATAACCGATAGCCGCGGCAACTTCCGGCTTTACCTGAGCATAATGCCAATGGGCGTATCGAGGCTCGCCTTCAACGGCTATAACTCCTCGTTCTTCAGTCAACTCAGTGCTGAGGTCGGCGCACTATGGATCGCCGATTATCTAAAAGGCGGCGTCAAGCTGCCGACTAATGAAAAGATGAACGACTATATAGACAAACGTCTCGTTTGGATGGAGAAACGCACTGAAGGGAAACATTCCAAGGGAACCAACATCATCCCTTTTTCGGTACATCAAATGGATGAAGTACTGAACGACATCGATCTCAATCTCGGTCCATTGCGGAGGCTCTTGCAGTGGTTCGCGCCGATTAACGGCTCAGACTACAAAAACCTTACCAAGCGACTTTTGAAGCGACACGGACTCACAGAATCCCAGTAACCAAACCCGATGGGAAATGAGCTCGGATATAGCAAGGCGTCAAATCATCGGACGTATCCTAGTATACGGGGATTCGATGCATTTGCGAGGCGACCACGAAAGCTGTGATG
>CAZBOQ010000058.1:0-2301 GCA_964493555.1 uncultured Gammaproteobacteria bacterium
ACCTCAGGGCCGGGTGCGAACAATGTGATCACTGTGATAGCCACCGCCTATATGGACTCGATAAAGCTGGTGGTATTTACTGGGCAGGTGCAGACCCATCTGATCGTCAACGATGCGTTTCAAGAAGTCGACGCCATTGGAATCTCTCGCCCCTGTGTCAAGCATAGTTTTCTGGTACAACGAGTTGAAGACTTGGCCGTGACGATCAAGAAGGCGTTTTATATTGCAAATTCCGGGCGGCCCGGTCCCGTGCTGGTCGATATACCCAAAGACGTAACCGCTGACGTCACTGAATACTATTACCCGCAAAAAGTTGAGATCCGATCTTATAAACAAACCACGCGCGGTCACCCCGGACAGATTAAGCGTGCAGCCGAGATGGTGATGGCCGCCCAAAAACCGATGATATATAGCGGCGGTGGCGTCGTGTTGGACAATGCTTCGGCAGAGCTTACCGAGTTTGCGAAACTGCTAGGATATCCGGTTACCAATACATTGATGGGTTTGGGGGCTTTCGCCGGCACCGACCCTCAATTTGTCGGTATGCTCGGCATGCACGGTACCTACGAAGCTAATATGGCGATGCATCAATGTGACGTTTTGGTTGCCATCGGCGCACGCTTCGACGACCGGGTGACAGGGGATCTGGAAAAATTTTGCCCTGATGCGCAGATCATCCACATCGATATCGACCCTTCGTCTATTTCTAAGAACGTCGCGGTCGATGTACCTATTGTCGGTCGTGTCGCTACTGTTTTGGAAGATATGAATGCGCTGATAAAAAGCGCGGGATTCAACGCGGTAGATCGTGATTCAGATCCTTGGTGGCGACAGATCCGCGAATGGCAAGCGATGGACTGTTTGCGCTTTGACCGGGAGAGCGAGGTTATAAAGCCTCAATTCGTTTTAGAGAAAGTCTATGAATTGACCCGGGGCGAAGCGTATGTGACTTCCGATGTCGGGCAGCACCAGATGTGGGCGGCGCAGTTTTATAAATTCGATAAACCTCGGCGTTGGATCAACTCTGGCGGTCTAGGCACCATGGGGTTCGGCCTGCCTGCGGCTCTTGGTGTGAAGCTCGCTTTTCCCGACGAAGAGGTCGTTTGTGTTACAGGAGAGGCTAGCCTCGTGATGTGTATACAGGAGCTCTCGACCTGTCTGCAGTATGGATTGCCGATCAAGATCATCAATCTTAACAACCGCTACATGGGCATGGTCCGGCAATGGCAGGAGTTTTTCTACGACCGGCGTTATTCGCACTCTTACATGGATGCGTTACCCGACTTCATGCTATTGGCAGAGAGCTTCGGTCATGTCGGTATGCGCATAGAGAAGACTGGGGATGTCGAGACGGCACTGAACGAAGCGTTCGCGATGAAAGATCGACTGGTACTAATGGACTTCATTACCGACCAGGCAGAAAACGTCTATCCGATGATCGCGGCAGGCAAAGGTCAGAACGAAATGCACTTGTCGCCCCACCGGGAGCTAGCGTGAATACACGCCATATCATTTCGATTCTGCTGGAGAACGAAGCAGGCGCGCTTTGCCGGGTAGCAGGTTTATTCTCGGCACGCGCGTATAACATAGAGTCGCTTACTGTGGCACCTACTGAAGACCCAAGCGTTTCCCGTTTGACGTTAGTCACCAGCGGCTCCGACGAAGTTGTCGAACAGATCACAAAACAGTTGAACAAGCTAGTGGATGTCATCAAGCTTGCCGATTTAAATGAAACCGCTCACGTAGAGCGGGAATTAATGCTGGTGAAGATTAACGTGCAGGGGGCCGCCGTGCGCGATGAACTCAAACGTTTGGCTGATATTTTCCGCGGCCGCATTATTGATGTGAGCGGTAGCACCTACATTGTCGAATTGACAGGTGCGGGAGAGAAGCTCGATGCGTTTCTTGCCTCGCAGGACAGCACAACAATTCTTGAAGTCGTGAGAACCGGTGTTTCCGGCATAAGCCGCGGGCGCAGGTCATTACGCCTTTGAAAATATCACTTACGATTAGGAATATAGGATAGAAGCACGATGAATATTTATTACGACAAAGATGCCGACGTCTCACTCATTCAAGCTAAAGAGGTTGCAGTTATCGGCTACGGATCGCAGGGTCACGCCCACGCAAACAATTTGAAAGATTCAGGGGTATCCGTTTGTGTAGGGCTGCGCCCGGACTCGAATTCTGTCGCGAAAGCTAAAGACGCTGGTATTGAGGTAAAAGATATAGGTGTCGCCGTTGCCGGTGCCGATGTCGTTATGATCCTGGCACCCGATGAGCACCAAGCTGATTTGGACG
>CAZBOQ010000059.1:0-8874 GCA_964493555.1 uncultured Gammaproteobacteria bacterium
ATATCCGGCGCCATGGGTATTGCGCGTTTGCCCTCTCAAGGTCGGCAGCATCGAAACACCCTTCATCGGGTAGATATCCCGACCCTTATACCGGGTACCTGGATGTTCGACCTGAGCGATTTCAAGCAGTGTCGGCATAACCTCCATTACCGATATAAATGCACCGTGGACAGCCTGGACTACCGTACCGGGCAACGTCACGAAGGCCGGGACACGAATACCACCCTGTGTGCTGTAGCCCTTGTACTTAGCGAATGGTCCAACGCTAGCACGCGCCCAGTTTGGACCATAGAAAAGATAAGAATCGGCTTTCCCCATGTTCTCGTAGCTGTTGTCGCAACATTCCTTTATCCAATCTTCAAAAAAAGGATCTTCATCCAAATAATGTCCTTCAGCACCATTATCTGACATGACGAAGACTGCTGTGTTTTCTAATTGACCATTCGCACTAAGGGTGTCGATGAGCTTTCCAACATAAATATCCACATCATTCAGCATCGCGGCATAAATCTCCATCATGCGCGCTTGGTAATTTTTATCTTCAACGTTGAGTGCGTCCCAGGATTCCTCTCCTGATTTACGCGGCACAACATCCACCCCCTCCTCAATCAGGCCTAGCTGTTCCAACGCACGCATACGTGACGCGTACAATGCGTCATAGCCTTCGTCATAACGGCCTGCAAACCGTGCGATCGACTCCGGTGGCGCCTGCAACGGCCAGTGAACAGCACTGAAAGATAGAAAGGCAAAGAACGGCTGCTCGTCATCTGCACCGCGGTCGATATATTCAATCATTTTTTCCGCGAAAAAGCGGGTGCTGTAAAAGTCTTCCGGGAGTTCGACGATTTCACCATCTTCACGGTACGTAGCAGGCTGAGGTCCTAACCCCAGGCTATCGAAATGACCCGCGCCGCCTTCGAGCAACGCGTACGATTTATCAAAACCGCGCGCTGCGGGACTCGTTCCCTTCGTCAACCCTAGGTGCCATTTACCGGTCATATAAGTCTGATAGCCGGAATCCTGGAGTAATTCGGAAAGTGCTGCGACACGAAAATTCAGATGGCCTTCGTAACCCGGCTTACCCTCCTGGTTAGCCCTACGGTCTTCCGCCATATTGCCCAAGCCGGCAAGATGATTATCAGTGCCTGAAAACAGCATAGACCGCGTTGGTGAACACGTCGAGGCGGTATGAAAGTTAGTCAACAAGGTACCAGTCCGGGCTAACCTGTCGAGATTTGGTGTGCCAATCTCACCCCCGAATACACCTAAGTCGGTATAACCGAGATCGTCTATTGTAATAAGAAGAATATTCGGCCGTGAGTTAGAGCTATTATCGACAAGCCCATCATTAGCCGGCCGGTTATTAATTCTATCGACTGTGCTCCTGGTAGTCGGAACGGTTGTTTCGACTGTTGTATCGCCTGTCTCCTGGGAGCATCCACTAAAACCCACACCCAGCCCAACCACAACGACAATGGCGCTTACGCGACTGACATAACTACGCATTCCGTACTCCCGAATAGCGGTACGATAACGAGAAGTATCAAGGAAGTTGCAATCTAGTACCATCAGCCGAACAAATGCCCATCCTTGACATAGAGGATACATCCCTCGTCAGTCCAGGGGTTGTGGACGCTCCCGGCTGGAGAACGGATCCAATCCCCGACTCCGTAGCACCCGTATTCATCTTCAATCGTCCCCTGCAATATGAACATTTCGTTGCCCCCGAAATGCTCGTGAATCGGGATGTGCGTACCCTTATCCAGCCGGGTAAGCCGGATGTTTTCAGTCCCGCCGGCAAACAATTCGATCACGTGTCGACCAGGGTCTCCTTCCTCGACCCATTCGGCATGTGCACTATCAGTGTGTATGCGAGTTGCGCCCGAATACTGCCCCTCCTTGACGAATAGAACGCAACCTTCGTTCGAGACCGGTGTATGACAGAACTTTTGCGGATTAAGCAAAAAAGTGCCCATCTGATAATCTCCGTGTTCGTCGGCAAAAGCCCCCTCCAGCACAAGAATCTCCTGCCCCCCAAGGTGGGCGTGTACAGGAAAGACGCTGTTGCGCGCATAACGAATCACCGATGTACTCCGGAGCAGAGCTGCCGATGGGACCAATTCCAGACGTTTTCGAAAAAGTCGCGAGTTGGCGCTAGCCTCCCACTCCATGGTGGCGCTGCGCATGACAACACGCGACTTTAGGTCGGCGTTTAAAGACCGCACCGCTTATTCAGCCCGCAATATTTCACCAGCCATGCACATTGCTTTAAGTTTTCCGAACGCGACGTCGCGGGGGATATATTTCATACCGCAGTCCGGGGCCAGCACAATACGCTCGGGCGCAATATGCGGCAAGGCACGCCGCACCCGTTCCACAACGGTCTCTACGGTCTCTATCTCGTGTGTGGAAAGATCAATAACTCCAAGCATGATTTCCTTATCTGGCAGAGTCTCGAGTATCTTGCAGTCGAGCTTAGATTGTGCGGTTTCGATGGAGACTTGGTCACAGTTAATCTCTGTAAATTCCGGTAGAAAAGAATAACCCTCAGGCCGTTCGTGGATCAGTGCTGCATAGCCGAAGCAGATGTGTACACAGGTCTTACCATCGATGTCTTCCAATGCTGCATTTAAAGCTTCGATCCCGTAATCGCGGGCGGCATCCGGGCGCGCTTGCATATATGGTTCATCTATCTGCACAACATCCACACCAGTTGCGAACAGATCTTTAATTTCCGCATTCACCGCTCCGGCATAGGCAAGTGCACAGTCTCGAGGGGAGTCATAATATTCAATTTGAGCCTGCTGGCTCATAGTGAATGGGCCGGGTAGCGTGATCTTGATTTGCTTGTTCGTGTTGGCTTTAAGGAACGCAACGTCTTTTACTGCGATCGGCTCGTTACGTTCTATCACGCCGGTAACCCGGGGCACCTTCACCGGTTCTCCACTGCGGTCCAGCGCATCTCCCGGAGAATCCGTATCAACCCCCTCCAACGCCGTCGCAAAGTGGTTAGAATAACTCTCGCGCCGCACTTCACCGTCGGTGATGACATCAAGCCCAGCTAATTCTTGAAAACGAAAAGCCAACAGGGTCGCGTAGATCTGAGCCGACTCGAGATGTTCAGCCGGGATCCGCCAAAGTTCCTTTGCTCGTGTACGTGGTGGGAAACGCCTCAGTAATTTCTCTTTATCTATCAGCCATTCAGGTTGACTGTAACTGCCGACGATAGTGCAGGGGAAAAGCTTTTCTTTCATCCGCTTCATTTGCCTTTGCTATTTTTTAAAATTCTAGATTTCATTTCATTTTAGTCAGGCTACGGGATTGCGACGCAGCTCGCAATCCGTAATCGCCATGCAGATTGTGGTATGGTCCGGCGGTTGGATCATGAATCATATGAGGATCACATCATGGCATCAGCGTCGGCGAGACATATATTAGTAGCAACTGAACAGGCCTGTAACGACTTGAAATCAGAAATCCAGGACGGCGCGGATTTCGCTACGCTAGCGGCGGAGCACTCGACTTGTCCGTCAGGCAAACAGGGCGGTGATCTGGGTCAATTCGGACCGGGAATGATGGTCAAGGAATTCGACGAAGTGGTGTTCAGTCGCGCCCTAGGTGAAGTGCACGGGCCGGTTAAGACTCAATTTGGATACCACTTGATTGAAATTACTGAGCGGAATTAGTTCTCTCGCCTAGGCCTACCCCTCTCCCATCGGACGGAGGAACCCTTCGTAATAACGGCCAAGCCGCAAACAGCTCTCTCCAGCGATTAGCGGCGGAGAGAGAATAGGGCATTAGGACAGGCTCGGTCACCGCAACTGGGAGTGGCTACAGATGAGGATGTCCAGAGATATAGATATTACCTAACCCGAGACAGGTACCACTGAATGAATCTCTCAACGTCATTTTCATGCTGCGAGTACGGCCCGGGTTTATAGCGACTCGACAAAATGCCAGCCTGATTGTCTTCAGTGATCTTTTTGTCTTGCTTCGTAGTCTCGTCCCAAACGTAGATTAAACGATCAATTTCGTAGTCCTTTCCCTCCTCGGCATCGTTCGAGACAAACCAAGTCAATTCCACGTCGGTCTCCATTGGTCCGCGGGGAGTAAATCGAAAACTTACAGCAAAATCGTTAGAGGAAATCACATAGCTCACCGGATTGAATACCACGATCGTTTGACCCCCGTCGTACTCGGTGAATTTCCCCATCAAGGATGATATTGGTTCCCCGTCAGGGCTTTCAGTCTTCGCTCCGTTCCCGATAGGTAACCGCATCGCGCCGCCCGTTAACGTCATATCGCTAGGCGTTGCTCCACCTTTAGTAGTCGGCGAGCCTATAAATCCGCTGGGGTGTCCGAGTTCTAGGCAGCGTTCCTCAAAGGCTGCAATGTCCGTTGCGACGGCCTCCATCGCACCATCTGGTCCCGAATCTGGTCCGGCACCGAACGCAAGTAGCATCGCCGGCGGATGCACCGAACAGTACTCTGGATGTGCCGAGGCACAGTGATAGCATTCGCTGAAATTTTCAACGACTAATTTCCAGTTCGCTTTCGTCGGATAATTGATCTTGGCGGCAATCTTGGCTTGTTCGTACTGATGAAAATCCATAAACGGTGCAACCGAGGAATAGGCAACGTCAAAATCTGGGGGCGTCTCGCCGAGACAGACAAAAATAAAACCATGGAATACCTGGACGTTACAGTTGTGAAGCCCATAGCTTGATTTATCGAACTCAGCAGCCATCAGTGGCGCACTCCTGAGGGTCCCGTCCAAACCGTACGACCAGGAATGGTAAGGACACACTAACAAGTTTTTCTTACCGTCCGTCTCTACGCAAACCCTTGACCCACGGTGGCGACAAACATTGAAGAAAGCGTTTATCCGTTCCTCACTTTCGCGCAGGATAACAATCGACTCCTCACCTATATCAAATAGAAAGAAGTTGCCACGCTCAGGTATCCGGGAAACATGGTCAACCAACAACCACTGCTCATGGATCACGCTGGACAGGTCCGCGTCATAAACCTCACGAGAGGTATAAAAACTCTGTTCAAGCGAGTAGCCCGGTTGACGCCGGGCAGCAAATGCGCTGATTGAATCTTCCTTTATCCTGTCCGCTCCTCGCCCCTATATTCGTTGACCACTGGAGGCATGAAGACCTACCACACCCATCAATATAAATAAAAAACTGACGGTTTTAAGAGCTGTAAACTGTTCCCCAAAGTACACGACCCCGACAAGGGCAATTAATGTTAAGCCCATGCCCGCCCAGACGGCGTAGGCGATACTTAATTCAATATCACGAAGCGCTAGGGACACGCACCATAGCGACAACCCGTAGAAGACGAGACTCGAGAAAGATGCTAATGGTTTAGTAAAACCTTCCGCGAATTTCAACGAGCTGGTGCCCAACACTTCAAAGACGATAGCCAACGTCAATATTAACCATGCGTACATTCTCTCTCCTTTCAGTCAGATCCTAATAACACCCTGACGAACCCTTGAAGTAAAAGCGGTCCATCCGGTGTCGGTTTCAGGGCACTTTTTATCCCCGCCGCCTCCTCCTCAGTTAAACGCCCTTCAGCCAAATCGTAGTCGATCATGGCACCACACAAACCTGGTGGGAGTTCCGGATGAAACTGAACACTCCAAACCCGATCGCCAAAAGAAAACGCTTGAAAGGCGGAATGGGGGTTACCCGCGAGCTCGACTGCCCCGGGTGGAGGCTTATTGATAACCTGGCGGTGATGGGTGAGAAACTCCGCAACAATCGGGAGGTCTGCAAACAGGGGGTCGTGGGCCGCCTCGGCTGTCATTTCCACCTGCACCACGCCACATTCCACACCATTTTCACTCCAGTCCACGCTGCCACCCAGCGCCTGTGCAACTATGTGGTGCCCATAACACACCCCGAGTACCGGGACACCGCCCGAGATAACCTCCGTAATCCATGACTGTGTCCGCAAACTCCAGTCAAAGTTCTCCGTGATCATTGCAGGTGCTCCAGAGATAATAACGCCGGAGCAATCGGAAACCTCCGGAAACGATTCCCCTTTTAAGGGATCGACAACCAGCCAATCATCTTTGTTGAGACCCATGGCCTGCGTGAAGATAGTGTCATAGTTTCCGTACTCAGCCGCGAGTTTGCCCGGCAAGTCGTCGAATTTGATAAGCAAAGGTTTCGGTTTCACGATGACGCTTGTCGAGAATAATCAGTCTGGAAAACTACGTCGTTGAAGATATCTGGATGCACGTAATAGCTTGCATTTAACGTTCTTTCACCCGCAGGCAGCGTCGCAATCATTAGGCTATTTTACAACTATGCCGACTGACCGCAGGAATATTGTTACTCGGTCGGATATCCTAGCCACTTTTCCACTCCGCTTTACACTCTAGGGTAAGCAAAGTTCTATTAGCTCTGGTCCGGGCTCTTCGAATGAGTCTTCAAGAGCAGCGAGCAAATCCTCTCCCGTTTCCACCCTTCGCGCATGAACACCGTACCCGGTTGCCAGCCCAACCCAGTCTATGGCGGGATTATCCAGGCTAGTCAGCGCCTTCATGCTGGTGCCCATTTTGCTCACACCGGAACGCTGTAATTCCTCCTGTAGAATACCGTAGCGCCGATTCGATGTGACCAAGGTTTTGACGGTGAGGCCCTCTCGTGCTTGCGTCCATAGCGCTTGGGCGGTATACAAAGCACTGCCATCAGATTGAAGATTTACGATAACCCGGTCAGGTGCGCAGATAGCCGCGCCGGTTGCGCACGGTGGGCCCTGGCCAATTGCACCACCAGTTGTTGTCATGATCGTGTGGCTGGGGGCGCTGCCAGAGGCAGCGTAGAATGGGTATCCACAGCTTGCACCTTCCACAACTACTCCCGCGTTCTCCGGCAGCGATGCTGCCAAGATTTCACCGACCATCGTCGTGTTTAACGGACCTAGTCCCGTGATCTTGTTTTCAGGAACGACAGGCTGGCTAAAGGCTGGTGCGCCGACAAGGTCCGCCAGCGCATCTAAAGCTGCTTCACAGTTTTCATTAGCGTTTGCCACCGTAAGAACCTTATCGGCTGTGACCAGTTGACTTGGGTAGTCCGGATAACCAAAAAACGAAACTGGGTTTTTCGCGCCCACCAGCAAGAGATTCGCACCTGCAAGCGCATTCAAAGCTTGGTCGGGAAAGTATGGTAAACGTGGGAAATCTGGCACTATCCCGCCTCGTTCCATCCGCTTGATAAATGTTTCTACGATCGCACGAGCCCCAGTTCCAGCGCAGATCCGTGCAGCGGCGCATTGGCCTCGTTGACTAAGAGCCTGATCGCCCAATAGCAACACGACATCAGATTTCGATTTCAAAACGCCTCCAGCTACCTCGATCCGTTCGTCATTTACGACACTACGTTCAGGTTCCACGATCGGCAGTCGTTTAACCCAAGGTTGTTCTTGCGCTTGCAGATCCGCTGGAAAAATCAGAGTTGCAACCTGGCCTGGTGGTTTGACGGCGGCGTGATAGGCTTCTAGAAACATTTTTGGAATGTTTGCAACTGTATCCACGCGCGTAGTGAGTGCCGACACCGAATTCGCGAGCGCTTCGATATCCGAAGTCAGCGGCGCGTCGTGTGGCAGATGCCAATCAGGATGATCGCCAATAATGTTGATCACCGGTGTATTTGCGCGCTTAGCGTTGTGCAAATTGGCAAGGCTGTTAGCAAATCCCGGCCCAAGATGACTTTAGGTCAGTGCCGGCTTACCACCCATACGGGCGTAACCGTCCGCTGCACCACTGCAAACACCCTCGAACAAACATAGGATAGCCCTCATGGCTGGGTTGCGATCCAGTGCTTTTACCAGTGTCAGTTCGGTCGTGCCCGGGTTAGCGAAACAAACCTCGACCCCGGCGTTCAACGCTGTTATCAGGAGCAGCTCAGCCCCGTTCACGGTCGTGTCGTTCATCATCCCCTCAATGGTCGATAGCTCAGAGCCCGCTATTCCCCTATATTGATCTTGGGCATTTTACGGGAAAGAACATAATCATCGTGAGAAAATTGGGACCGCCTTTTCGCGCGGAACACATCGGCAGCCTGCTACGACCGCGGAGCGTTAAAGACGCCGCCAGAGCGCTACGTGAGAACGCCATTTCGGAGGCTGACTATCTGGCGGTAATAGATGCGGAAACAAAACGTCTCGTAAAACGCCAAGAAGACCTTGGCCTACAGATGGTGACTGACGGCGAACTAAGCCGCTCAACCTGGTTTGGCTTCTTTTTCGAGCGGATGGACGGGTTTTCCGCGGAAAAAGCCGTTTTCCAGTTCCACGATGATGAAGGTAACGACTTCGACTTCCTCACCTCATACAGTAAAAGCCGGATGCAACGCCGCAGTTCTATTTGTGAACGAGATTATAAACGGTTGCACAATGCGACCACCGTTACACCCAAGTTCACCATACCTGCGCCCAGCGCTTTCCACTTCTTCCGTGGCGATGCCTGCCGTAATTCCGAGGCTTATCCCAGCATGGAGCAATGGTGGGATGACCTCCTAGCGGTTTACCAGATAGAGATAGCAGAGCTACTTGCTGCCGGCTGCACTTATTTACAATTCGATGAGGTGCCTCTAGCAATGCTGTGCGATCCAAAAGTTCAGGCCCAAGTTTTATCGCTCGGTCTAAAACCTGATCAAATTATTACCAAATACATTAGTCTTATAAATAGGTTACGTGCCTACTGCACGTCCGAAGTAACGGTCGGCATGCACATGTGCCGTGGCAATTTTCGTTCACGCTGGTTGTCTCGTGGTGGATACGAAGCAGTCGCTGAACGCATCTTCACCGAATTGGACATCGATGTGTTCTTTCTTGAATACGACTCTGGACGTG
>CAZBOQ010000060.1:0-4921 GCA_964493555.1 uncultured Gammaproteobacteria bacterium
GCCTGCGAGATTGCTTTAGGTTGGTTGGGGAAGCGGAATTTGCTTGAGTGACTATGCATTGCCTCGAGTGTGATCGAAATCGCTTTATTGCGAACCTAGGCAACTGGCATATACGGGAAAATCGGAAGTCATGTATCTACGACAACGGGTAGTACGATCCAAAAAGCTATTTGGCAGTGGTATCAGAAGGTGAAGATCTACGGTTAGGTTCTCGGAAGCATAGACTTTGGGGAACGCTCGATGTCTGTACCCTTGTGAATGCCACTGACACCTTCTACCGGGTTGGCATCTTCGCGTTCCCGGGGATGACAGAGGAACAGGCGAATATTACCCGTGTTGGCAATTATCTTAAGTAGGTGGGTGTTTCGCTCTGCCACTGTTCGACCAAACGTAGGTTGCCTTAGCTAAGGGCTCGTCTGAAGTTATCTTCGACTTGGATGGAAACACTCAGCATTTCTCTGGCGATGTGCTGGATGTTCGAATAGGCAGATTTTTCGAATCCGTCCAATCCGATGAAATGTGTGGAACTGGCTAGACCCCGCGTATCAGCCTGGTTACCGAAGAGTGTGATTTCTTCTAGCACCGAAAGGTCAACGTCTTGGACGGAAATGACGTTGGCAGAAAACATTGCAACAGCAGCTAACAGTAATATCGGGTCGAACAACAAGCGCCTGCGTTGCAGGCTTGAACACTTGTTTGACTCTCATAATTTTTAATTAAAATTAGTCAATTGTTTCTTAGCCGATAGTTAAAACCGCTCGGCGGGAACTTCGGGCAGAGCCCAATGCGAGGGTAGAAGAGAGGGAGTCCACCATACCTGGCTGAATCTACCTCGCGAAAGTTAGCCCGCCAAACGATCACGAATGATTGTGACATATAACTAATAATAATGCAAATGATTCGCATTACGATTCAGATTTGCGTAGTGTCAGTTTCCCGTAAGTGCTTAACGGCGAGTAGGCGCGTTGAGAGGGTCGCCCTTGAAGCTCAACAGCAGGGCAGGGATTAACCCTAGGGCGACAATACATAACGCAGCCGTTGATGCTTCGGCTAGACGCTCGTCGGAAGCGAGTCGGTAGACACGAGTTGCTAGTGTTTCGAAGTTGAAGGGACGCAGGATTAGCGTGGCCGGAAGTTCTTTGATTACGTCGATGAAAACCAATAACAATGAACTAAAGACCGTGGGCCACATTAATGGGATGTGGACCTGGCGAAGAAGCTGTAACGGCCTTGCGCCCAATGTTCGGCCTGCGTCGTCGAGGTGGGAGTGGATCTTTCCGAGGCCACTGTGGCAAGTGTTATAAGCGACTGTAAGAAAACGCACGAGATAGGTGAAGATCAAAGCACAAGTTGTGCCTGTGAACAGAAGCCCGACGTTAATATCGAAGCGTTGTTTTGCAAAGGTAGCAATCGCCACGTCGAGGTTGGTTAGCGGTACCAACATGCCCAGCGCCAGCATGGCACCAGGTAGGGCATAACCAAGTGTTGCCACTCGAACACCGAGCCGGCCTATGAGCGACGGATGTAATCTTTCGGTATAGGCAAGCCATAGCGCGCAAGCCGTGGCCAAGCAGGCCGCGATTCCGGCTACCAGAAAGCTATTTGTTAAATAATCGCTGAAGTTTCTCCCGAGCATCGGATCTCCATGACTGATGGCGTAACCCGCCAATACTAATAACGGAATGATGAAACCGAGTAGTACCGGCATAAAACAAATGCCGGCAGCGAGCCAGCCGCGGGCATGCGAAAGTTGTCGACGGTTAGCTGTGTGGTTGCGTGACACCGGGTTACTAACGCGGCCACGGCGCGCAAAATGTTCCAGTAGGATCAGAGTTGCAACTATCGAGAACAAGCCAGCCGCCAGTTGTAACGCCGCCTGTTGATCACCCATTGAAAACCACGTTCTGAAAATGCCGGTGGTAAAGGTCGGTATACCGAAATATTCCACCACGCCGAAGTCCGCAACGGTTTCCATTAGCACTAAGGCTAGCCCGCCAGCTAGCGCAGGCCGTGCCGATGGGAGCGCAATCTGGAAAAACGCGCGGGCTGGCGACGCGCCGAGTACGCGGGCCGCTTCGAAAAGCGACGACGATTGGTTAATGAAAGTAGCTCGGCACAATAGGAAAACGTAGGGATAAAGCACTAGAGCCAACATGATAGCGGCACCTGGTAAGGATCGGACCTGCGGAAACGGATATTCACCAACCTGCCAGCCCGTGAGCATTCGCAACCAGCTCTGTATTGGTCCTGCGGATTCTAAGAGATCCGTGTAAACGTAAGCGATCACGTAGGCTGGTGCTGCCAGAGGCAGTACCAGAGCCCAAGTTAGCGTTCTGCGAAACGGGAACTCGGTGGTGGCGCAGAGCCACGCTGTACTGACACCGATCAAGCCGCATAGGAATCCTACTAGCACCATTAACCAGGCCGTGTTGTGCAAGTAACTCGATAAAACTGTGTTCTGGATATGGATCCATGTCTCACCGCCAGGGGTTAGTAATGCTGCCAACACGACCAGCACTGGTATGCTGACGAGAAAGGCGATTAGGACAGAACCCCATGACCACACACTGTTGGCCAACCAGGAGTTTGTAAAACGTGGGCAATGCAGCAAAATGGCGGTCTCGTGAGGATGAAGGAATTTTAAAGACCTATGAGTTTAACCTTTCGTGCCGTCAGCCACAGCTATGGATCGTTGATTGCCGTAGACAATGTCGATCTAGAAGCTAATTCCGGTGAGATCCTTTGTCTACTCGGTCCCTCGGGCAGTGGAAAGACGACTTTGCTGCGGCTGGCGGCGGGGTTGGAACCGGTGCAATCTGGTGCGTTGTGGCTGGACGGAAGGCTTTTGGCGGAGCCTGGCAACAATCCTCCGCCGGAAAAGAGATCGATTGGATTGGTGTTCCAGGACCACGTTCTGTATCCGCATCGTAGCGTGGCACAGAATGTTGCCTTCGGTCTGCACAAGCGATCCGCAGCGGAACAGCGGGAGATTGTCGCAGAGCGGTTACTAGCCGTGGGGCTCTCCGAGTTGGGTGATAGATTTCCGCATACGCTTTCCGCCGGGCAGAGTCAGCGGGTCGCCCTTGCAAGAGCTTTGGCAACCGAGCCACAGGTTATGTTGCTCTACGAACCGTTTGCCAGCGTTGATGGGATTTTGCGTCGGCGTCTCCGGGAAAATGCCCGCGCCGCGTTGAAAGCGGCAGATGCTGTGACTATTGTCGTTACGCATGATCCGGATGAAGCGTTGGAGCTCGGTGACCGCATTGCGTTCATGCGTGAGGGCTGCATCCGGCAAGTGGGTACGCCCGACGAGATCTGGCGCCAGCCGGCGGACCAATCGGTCGCGGTTACCTTTGGTGAGTCTCAAATATTGGCTGGTGAGTTGACTGCTGGCGGTGTCAACACTGCGTTTGGCATGATCGAAAGGGACACTGGCACGTTGAGCATGGTCGACATAGATGTTGTCGTTCGACCGACCGCCGTGCAGTTACGTGTTGAGTCCGTGGCCAGTGTCGCAGCCTCCGTCGTCAAAGATATTCGCTTTGTTGGCGATGGTTATTCGGTATTGGTCGCGAAAGAAGATCACGAGCTCAGAGCAAACGTTACGGAACTCGGTGAACTTGAGGTGGGGCAAAGGGTGCAAGTGCGTTTTGCTGAAGAAGGAACCTTCTTCTACAATGCAGAATGACTCAACTGTAACTGTGTTTCGAACAAAAAATATAAAGCGAGTACCGATGAGAAAGTTTCCAGCATTTTTGCTGTTTCTCTTAACTCTGCCGATTTCGGCCGACGAAGTAGTCAATGTTTATTCGGCGCGTCACTACGATACTGATTTAGCACTCTATGACCGTTTTACGGAGTTGACTGGAATCGCGATAAACCTCATCGAAGGCAAGAGCGATGCGCTGACCGATCGCATTTTGAAAGAAGGTGAGTTCAGTCCGGCGGATATGTTGATAACGGTGGATGCTGGCCGTTTGTGGAAGGCAAAGAATGCCGGTGTTTTCCAAGCGGTGGCCTCGCCAGTTCTGGATGAGCGGGTCGCGCTAAATTTGCGCGATCCCGACGGGCATTGGTTCGGTCTTTCGAAGCGCGCCCGTGTCATTGCCTTCAACGTCAGCAAAGGTTTGCCCGAGGACGTTCGGGATTACGAAGATCTGGCGAATGAAAGCTTGCGCGGTGCCGTGTGCATGCGCTCCTCCGGTAACATTTACAATCTCTCTTTACTGGGCTCGTTGATCGAAACTATAGGCGAGCCTGCCGCCCAGCTCTGGGCCGAAAACGTCGTTAAGAATTTTGCCCGCTCGCCGCAGGGCAACGACACGGCGCAATTGCGTGCGGTGGCCGCCGGTGAGTGCAGGATTACGGTCGCGAACACGTACTACATTGCTCGATTGTTCGGTTCTTCCACCGATGAAGACCTCGCGGTAGTTAAGAATATTGGCATCCTGTTTCCAAACCAGCAGGGCAGGGGAGCACACGTTAACGTAAGTGGCGCTGGTGTGACGAGACATGCGCCGAATAGAGAAAACGCAATCCGGTTTCTAGAATATTTGACTAGTGATTATGCCCAGAAATTGTTTGCTGAACGCAACAACGAATATCCGATTATTGGTGAAGTTACTGGGCCGGTTGCCTCTCTGGGTGGTTTTGTTGAAGATAACGTCAATGCGGCAATCTTCGGCAGCAATCAGGCGCGTGCAGTAAAGGTATTTGACCGGGCCGGTTGGCACTAAGGTTGGCGGCCGTCGACGGCGATAGTCCGGGGAGTGACTGAGGGCACACCACACTGTCAAATTTTCCGTCTCGGTAAACGTGGAGAGGCAAGATGAATTTGGAGATCTCGACGTATCGTTCAATGGCATGACTGGGCAACTCGAGCGGGAGCTTGATGTCTACATTGCGCTGACCGAGGTTGCTC
>CAZBOQ010000061.1:0-8997 GCA_964493555.1 uncultured Gammaproteobacteria bacterium
GCGGCTAAGCAACACTATGAAAAATATCTTGCTTGGCGAGAGGAAACCGGCGCGATGAATGTTCTAGGGGACTTGCTTGAAGGACCACCATCCATACGTTTGTTCAGCGCTGTGGACGCCTAAATCTGGCTGCGCCTGACATCGAATGTGGCTAGCGGTGCGTGGCGGTTCGTTACCATTGCGGGCTTAGTGGGCGCGATTATACTTTGGGTGGCTGAGTTGAAGCCGTGAGCCAGCCGATACGGACATATGTGAGAACCCAATGATATCAGGGTTATAGTTTTCGAAGATGGGTTATAAACGTTGGCGATGCAGAACTGTCGTTTCAGCCCTGATTTGCCAAAAGCTCGTCCAAGCTGGCGGGTGCGGCGGCACCTTCCTCCAACGGGATTTCGTAATCACTGGGGAGTTGTTGCCGGCCGAGTGCGTACTGGCAAGCAACGCTCGCGACGTGATGGCCATGTATGCGGGCAGTTTCGATGTCGCTAGCTGGTGGTGCAAGATCGGAGGTCTGGTCAATGTTGGCTTGCGCCATAACGCCGATATAGCCGGCCATGCGATTCAGATCCTCTTCGCTACCGCTTGTTGAATAATTACCTCCCAGGATGCAGACCGGCATCCAGATCGCCTCGGAGTTTGTGATCGATAAGAATCGCTACAGCGGGTTCTATGGTACGCCGTTGCAATCGATTCTAACTAGTCTGGATATTCGGGCACTGGTGATCTGTGGTGTTACCACTAACGTTTGTGTGGAAACTACCGCGCGCGACGCTTCGCAGCGCGATTATCGAACGTTTATAGTTCGGGATGCTACTGGTGAAATCGCGCCGGAACGTCATGAATGGGCATTGGCCACTTTGGATACAAGGTTCGGACGCGTGGTTGATACAAGCGAGATATTGGCTGTCTGGGCTGGGCCTTAGAACCGAGACTAGGCAAGTGATCCCGCAATCCAAGGTTGATGAAAAGTGACGTTGACACGAGCCCGCTGGAACACCCCACAGGGTGCGAAAGGTGGGGATTCGATGTTCACAGGCTAATGCCCGCTGGTATCAGTCCGGATTACGGATTTGAGCTAGCGGGCAGATCTGGATCAGGAGCTTCTGATACCGGTTCGGCGCCATGCACCACCATGAGCGCACCCAACACCACGCTGGCGAAGCCCACGAAATGATAGCTGAACAGCGACTCGCCGAGAAAGATAATGCCAAGGCAGGCGCCGAAAACAGGTATTAGATTTATGAATATAGAAGAACGGTTTGCACCGACAGAGAGCACCGCCGTATTCCAGAAATACATCGCCAGCAATGAAGATAAAAGTCCGGTATACAGAACCGCGCCCAACAATTTGTAGTTAAAGGTTTCACTTCGAACGTACATAGTCTCGATGATATAGACTGGTAGGAGACACAATGTCCCAGCGAAGAGGATTGCACAGAGTCCGACCACGGTATTCAACTGTGAGGGCAATTGGCGAAGGTTAATCGCGTAGATCGCGTATCCGCATGCTGCGACAAACATGAGTAGATCACCGAGATTAAATTCCAAGACGAGCAGTAGTCGCCAATCCGCCTTCACTGCTATTACAACGACGCCTAATAAGGCGACGATTACACCCAGAGTTTGCAAACGTCGTAACCGATCGTGAAATATCAGAAAAGCGAAGAATACGGTTACCGCGGGTTGGCAAGCGTTTACCAGGGTCGCGTTTATCCCAGTTGTGTAGTTGACGGCAATGGCGGTAAGTGCACTGGTCCCGACCATGACAGCGCCAAGCGTGATAATGAGGTGCTTTGCCTGACGTAGGTAGGATAAATTCCCAGAAAGATGGCGCCATGCAAACGGTAACAAGCCAATCGAAGCCAGCAACCACCGCCAGAATGAAAGCTCAATTGGCGCCACTACTTCATGGACACCGCGCATGACGATTAGGGTGCCCGACCAAATTATCATCCCCGCGAGCAGCATTGCATAAGCAACGCCCGTCGATACGCGGGCGTCGGGTACGTGTTTATTCACTATGGGTTAGGGGAACTTTTGTTTCTGGTGAAATAACGGAGAATCGTTTACTTTTCATTGTAACAGCGGCACAGACTACTCTTAGACACCACAAGAATAAAGGAGACAATCATGGTTACTATCTATGGACGTGTGCGATCCCGTGCGCCTCGTTGTTTATGGGCGGCGGAGGAGACGGCGATCGAATACGAGCACATCCCAACGGACCACCGCGAGGGAGAAACACAGAAGCCTGAATTTCTAGCGGTTAATCCGAACGGCCGCATTCCGGCGATGGTAGATGGTGATGTTGTTCTTTGTGAGTCCATGGCGATCAATCTTTATCTGGCGCGTAAGTATGGGTCGGAACTCTGGCCGCAGAACGAGGACGACCAAGCGCGTGCGCTGCAGTGGAGTTTCTGGGCAATGAGCGAGATTGAACCGCCAGTGATCAAGGTGTTGATCCAGTTCATTCGGGTCAGCGACGAGGATAGGGATTACGATTTGATTAAGGGCGCCGACGAAGATATTCAACGCCCGCTGAAGGTGTTGGAGGCGCACTTGGCGGATCGTGATTATCTGTTGGGTGACAAGTTCACCATCGCTGATCTCAATCTCTCCTCGGTGTTCGCATTGGGCGAGTTCTTGCCCGGATTTTACGATGAGCGTTTGACTAGCTATCCGAAAGTCGGTCTGTGGCTCAAAGAGAAATGTTTGGGCCGCGTTGCTTATGGGAAGGTGATGGCCGGGTTAGGGTAGCGCCGCCGGGGGGTAGCGGAGGGTTCTACGACGCATTCGTTGAGCCGTTGGGTGTGAGCAAGCGTTTGAAGCGTATGGCAGTTTCTTTGGCACAATAGTAGCGTTCGATCTCTCCATCCCGAACGAAGCCGAGACGTTGGTAAAAGATCTGGGCGCTAGTATTGCTTTTGCGGACTTCCAGGGAGATCTCGGTGGCGTGGGATACGGCTGCCGACTGTAATGCTTCCTCGACTAGTTGTCGCCCAATACCTTGTCGCCGAAAATCCGGGTTTACTACAAGAAGATCGAGATGTGCAGTGGTACGCTGGATCTGCAACATCACGAACCCGATCAATGCTTTCGCTCTTCGAATCGCGAACGATACGGTCTTCGGTGATCTCAGGTGCCGAGTGAGGCGGTTTACTGTCCAGGATTGATGCTCGAGTCCGGCTTCGACAAATTTGAGGACCATCAATTCCATTTGCGCGGCATCTGCGGGTCGAAGTGAATTCAGTTCGTGACTGCTTGGTGTGGCAGAGCGGGGTTTGTTCTGAGTTTTCACTAAAGGTAGGTGGTTCCTTAGCGACTTCGTTCAACCAAGCAAGTTGACATACTCGCGCATCGCCGCGAGCAGCGCTTTGTTCTCGTTATCGGACCCAATCGTTATGCGTAATACTTCAGCGTCCGCACCGGCGCCCATGGGACGCGGAATGATGTTCCGCGACTCAAGATAGCGGTGTGCGCTGGTTGCGGAGCCGATACCACGTTTGAAATCAATAAGATAGAAGTTGGTCACGCTTGGGACCACGTATAAGCCGAGATCGGTCAGTTCCTTTGTGATGCGTTTAACCCAATGTTGCGTGCGAGCACATACATCCGCTAGATAAGCTTGGTCGCGGACGGCGGCGATCGCTGCAGCCATAGCCACGTTGGTAATGTTGTACGGTACTCTCAGACGCTGCACTACCTCGCAGACGTCCGCCGGGAAATACCCCCAGCCTATGCGCAGGCCGGCCAGCCCGTAGGCTTTGGAGAAAGTGCGTGTCATGACGACGTTTTCGTATTGTTCTACAAACGAAGTACCGACATTGTAATCGCCCATACTGACGAAATCGGCGTAAGCTGCGTCCAGTACCAAAAGTACATTCGCGGGTAAGCCGCTATGCAGGCGCAGGATTTCGGCTTCATTCAAATAGGTGCCGGTGGGATTATTGGGATTTGCGATCGCAACCATGCGTGTATTTGGCGTAACGCGCGCGAGTAGCGCGTCTACATCGATGGTGTAGTCTTGTTCGGGCGCCTTCGCAAGAGTCGCGCCCTGTGCGAGCCCGTCTATCTGTAGCATCCCAAAGCTGTTTTCCGACAACACCAGTTCGTCACCAGGGCCTACGTAACTGCGGATCATCAGTCCAAGTAATTCGGCAGAGCCGCTGCCACAGATTATCCGTGCTGGGTCCAGGCCGTGGACTTCGGCTATCGCCGATCGGAGAGCATGTTGGTTGCCGTCGGGATAGCGATTAACGACTTTCAACGACGCGCTGATAGCCTCCAGGACCTTGGGACTGGGCCCGAATGCCGACTCATTGCTGGAGAGTTTGACCGGTTCTGCGGTCCCCTCAAGCTCGCTCTTTCCCTGCACGTAGGGCGGTAGCTGCAATACGCTGATGCGCGGCGCCGGTTTGGTGGTGATCACAATCTGATCTCTGTTTTATATCTGCCCATGGTCCGCTCGATATAAGCGCTGTAACGCGAAAAACTAAAACAGAACACCCAAAAGAACAGCCCTGCAAAAAAATACCCCGTTGCACTCACGCCCTGACTCAGCCAGGCAGGATCGGAGGCAGCGGACTGTACCATACCGAGCAGATCAAATAGTCCGATAACCAGTAACACCGTTGTTTCCTTAAAGAGGCCGATGAAGTTACTCGTGATCTGAGGCAGCGCCGCGGGAAATGCCTGTGGCAGGATCACGAGCCCGGTTCTTTGCCAGTACGTAAGACCCAACGCTTTTGCAGCCTCTTCTTGGCCCGGCGGTAGTGCCTGTAATGCGCCGCGCATGGCTTCGGCAAGATAGGTGGACATCAATACCGTGAGCGCAATCAGTGCTCTCAGCAATTTATCGATCTCCATGCCGGGCGGCATGAACAACGGAAACATGATAATTGCGACGAACAGTACGACTAGTGCGGGGAGGCTACGCCAGAATTCGATCCATGTCGCACAAATAATCGCGAGCACAGTTAACGATGAGCGTCTGCCTAACGCCAATAGAACGCCGAACGGCAAAGACGTGGCGAACACGAACACTGCAGTAACAATGGTCAGAAAAAAACCACCCCATTTACTGGTTTCGACATAAGGCAGGCCAAAGTGTCCACCCAGGAACAGAATCACGCCGATTAGCGGATAAGCCATGCAGATGATTGTAACCAGCAGGATCTTGTGCGCGAATCGTGGTAAGAGTAGTGGGGCCACGAGCACCAATCCCACCAGTACACCGAGATCAATTCGCCAGCGTTGGTCGATTGGATATAGGCCATACATAAGCTGGTCGAAGCGCGCCCAAATGAACGGCCAGCATGCAGCGGTCTTGTCCGGACATGACTCCGGTGTCGTGCCAAACCAATGGGCATCGACGACTAGCCACTCGAACATCGGTACCAGCACTGCATAAATCAGGGCGAGCGAGAACATTGTCAGTATCGTGTTGAACCAGGAAGAAAAAAGGTTCTGTCGAATCCATCCGGGCGCTGGGGCGCGGTTGCGTGGCACTGACGTGCGCCGACTAGTTGTTTGATTGATCATGCCGAGACCGATAGAGCAATGCGTTGGTTATACCAGTTCATCGCCAATGCAATGCAAAGCGATACAAAGGCATAGACGATCAGTGTCATACCCATAATGACGACTGGTTGACCGACAAGGTTGTTGACCGTGCCGACAAACACCGAGATGACCTCCGGGTAGGCAATCGCCGCGGCGAGAGATGTCCCCTTAAACAGGTTCAGGTAAACGGTGGTCAATGGCGGGATTATGACGCGCAGCGCCTGCGGGAGTAGTACCAGATAAAGTGACTGTACGCGTGTGAGCCCTAGTGCGTCCGCGCATTCGAGCTGGCCGATTGGTACCGATCTGAAACCCGACCGCACGATCTCGCTGATATAGGTTGCGTGGTACATCGATAAACCGATAGTCAATGCCAGGAACTCCGGCATCAGCACCAGTCCGCCTTCATAGCTGAACCGCTTGAGCACTGGCACTTCCCATTGCGTGAGCGCTGCTGCCACGACTGTAAACCCAAGTAGGGCTATGCCAACCACAGGGAAAGACCACTTTGGTAATGATCCCTCGGGGCCGGAGCCTCTTGGCGCCAACGCGAGCAGTACGATGCCTAGTAACAATGAAGCGATTAGGACTGTGCCACCGGAGACGGGAAACGGCAGGAAAAGCCCACGGTTATTTAGAAATACCCAATCAAGAAACTGCAGGCTATTGCCCGATCCAGGTAATGAGCGCAGCACGACGAAGTACCAGAAGAAAATCTGCAGCAAGGAAGGAATATTGCGAAAAACTTCGACATAAACGGTGGCGAGTTTTGCCAGCAGCCAGTTACTCGACAAGCGTGAGACCCCAATCGTTACGCCTAGCACGGTGGACATCACGATGGATACGAACGCAAGCGCCACGGTGTTGAGTAACGCGACCACAAAAGCGCGGGCAAAAGTCGAATTAGAATCGAAGTGGATCAGGCTTTGGCTCACCTCGAATCCGGCTCGCTTCCACAAGAAATCGATACCGGAATTCACCCCTAGGCGTTCGAGGTTGGCCTGCGTGGTTGTGATTATTGTGATCACAACCGCGGCAAGGATAGCGATAACCAGGAATTGTGAGATAGCGCGTTGCGACATCAGAAGTTGAGCACGCCTCAGCGGAACGGCAGCGCGGTATGCAAACCTCCATCGCGCCAGTTCGCATTGATCCCTCGATCCAAACCCATGGGTGCGAAATTTCGCTCCCACAGATCCGCATAGTTACCGACTAGTTTGATGATGTTGTAGGCCCATTCGTTAGACAGCCCCAGCGCCGCACCGAAATTCCCATGCACCCCAAGCAGGCGCTGCGCTTCCGCACTTTGCGTGTCCTGACGCATCTGCTCAACGTTAACCTGGTTAATACCGAATTCCTCGGCTGCGACCCGGACGTTGAACGACCACAACGCGATGTCGCGCCAGCGAGCATCGCCCTGACGGACCAGCGGCCCCATCGGTTCTTTGGAAATCACTTCAGATAAGATCACGTGATCCTGGTGGTCCGGCCATAGATAAATACGGCCCGCGGTCGACGTGCGCTCATTGGTGAACGCATCACATCGTCCGCTTCGGTAAGCTTGTAGTCCTTTATCGATATCAGCAAAAGCCACCGGCGTATAGCGCAAGCCGCGCGCGTCGAAATAGTCGGCCAAGTTGAGTTCAAGCGTTGTGCCCTGAGCCACACATATGGTGGCACCGTCGAGATCTGCAATACGGCTGATACCGGCGTCCTTGCGCACAACGAATCCCTGACCTGCGTAGAAGTAGATTCCTGCGTAGTCTAGTCCCATGGTGGTATCGCGGGTGAACGTCCAGCTCGCGCCGCCCGGAAAAATATCAATGCCGCCGGATTGCAGCAGCGTAAATACGGTCGACGGAGTAATCGGCACGTACTCGATCTTGATAGCGCCGAATACTGCCGCCGAGATGGTCCTGCAGTGATCAATATCGAAACCGAAACGCTCGCCGCGATCATTGATGCTGCTGTAGCCCGGACTAGCCTCGATAATGCCGCAGCGAAGGTAACCGCGGCTCTGAACTTCAGATAAGGTATCTGCCGCCGCACAGGTTGCGGTGAGGACTAGCGCTGCTGTGTGGCAAATGAGAAATCGCACGCTTCAGCTTCCGTCGGCCGGGTACTAGATCCCAAAATCTAGATAATTTAAGCTTAAACTATATAACGGAAAGCACTGACTTGCTACATTGTTTGCGTATCCTTAGCGAGGAGAGGATCCATTAGCACACATTTGCAGATCGTCGAACAACGACTGGCCCACATCCCGCACGACAAAGAAGGTGTGAGGACGTGGTTACGCCTTATTTCGTGCGCCCAGCTCGTCGAGCAAGCTATCAAGACAATGCTTCGCGAGAAGTTTGATACGACATTGCCGCGTTTTGAGTTTATGTCGGCGCTCGATCGCGTGCCCGAAGGCATCACTATGGGTGAGTTGTCGCGTTGGCTGATGGTTACCAAGGGCAATATCACCGGTGTCGCCGAACGGCTTTCCGAAGACGGCTACATAAAGCGCGAGCCCACGCCAACCGATAGACGCTCATTCTGCGTTACGCTGACCGCGAAAGGATTGAAGGAGTACAAACGCATGGCGGCGGAGTACGAGGCTCTGGTGGAGGAGATATTTTCCGATATGACCTTGGAGGATACTGATATGTTTATGGGCACCGTGGCCAAGGTGAAGGAGGGAGTTGAGCGGTTGGGTTAACAGACACTCAGTGTAAGATTTGATTGAGAAAGAGCTTCAGTCTTTCCGATTCCGGGTTCTCGAAAAATTTGTGCGGTGGCGCTTGCTCGACAATTTCGCCCTGATCCATGAACACGATTTGATTGGCCACCTCACGGGCAAAGCTCATCTCGTGGGTGACGCACAGCATGGTCATACCAGATTCGGCTAGGTTGACCATAGTCTTCAGCACCTCGTGGATCATCTCCGGATCCAACGCAGAAGTAGGCTCATCGAAAAGCATAAAGCGCGGCTTCATGCACAGTGCGCGCGCAATTGCGACACGCTGCTGTTGGCCACCCGAAAGTTGGCTCGGGTATTTGTGGGCTTGATCGGGGAGTTGAACTTTCTCTAGGTAGTAGCTCGCGGTTTGTTCCGCTTCTGCGCGTGGGACCTTGCGCACCCAGTTTGGTGCTAACAACAAGTTTTCGAGCACCGTCAAATGCGGAAACAGGTTGAATTGTTGGAACACCATACCGACCTCTGTGCGTACCGCGCGCACGTCCCGACTATTGCCAACGTCATTACCTTCAACGAGAAGTTGGCCGGATTGATAGTCTTCCAGCGCATTTATGCAGCGGAGTAGTGTTGATTTTCCCGACCCAGAGGGTCCGCAGATGACCACTTTCTCACCCATCTCGACGGACAAGGAAATGTCTTTGAGTACCTGAAACCTGCCGAACCATTTGCTCAGGCCGTTTATCTGAATGACT
>CAZBOQ010000062.1:0-3222 GCA_964493555.1 uncultured Gammaproteobacteria bacterium
TCCACTTGGTCCACATTCTGGCGGATCGAATTACCGCTCGCCTGGCCGGGCCTGCTTTCCGCCCTAGTGCTAGTCACCGCGCACACATTAGGAGAATTCGGTGTCGTGCTGATGCTGGGCGGCAACATCCCCGGAGAAACCCGGACTATAGCCATCTCCATCTACGACCGTCAGCACACCTTCGATAACCATGGTGCCGGCACCATGTCTGCCGCGCTATTAGCATTTTCAATTACCGCTATTGCTTTTAATTATTTCTTGAATGACCGCTACGCAGACAGAAAACGCGGCTGACTTGGGCCTCACCGTCGAAGTCACACAAGCGCTGCCAATCCGGTTGGCTGCGCGCTTCAGTTGCCGTGCCGGTGAACTGCTGGCCCTGGTAGGACCATCCGGCAGCGGTAAAACGTCATTGCTCCGCTGCATCGCCGGTCTACAGCGGCCAAACGGGGGCCACATAAGTTGCATGGGGCAGCTTTGGTTCGACGGCATCACCGGCCTTCACTTAGACCCACAAGAACGCCGCGTCGGAATGGTGTTCCAACATTACGCGTTGTTTCCGCACCTAAACGCATTGGAAAACGTCACCATTGCAATGCCCACGCGCGATAGAGCGCTGCGCCGCGATGCAGCAATGGATTTACTCGAAGCGGTGCACTTAACGGGGCTCGAACGGCATTGGCCCAGAGAACTCTCAGGCGGTCAACGACAACGGGTGGCGCTTGCTCGAGCACTGGCACGCGAACCCGCCGTGTTACTGCTAGACGAACCGTTTTCCGCAGTCGATCAAGTAACCCGACGAAAACTACAGCGCGAGTTAGCAAGCTTGCGCAAACGTATCAATCTACCGATCGTGCTGGTCACGCACGACCTGCAGGAGGCTCGCATGCTCGCCGACCGGATGTGCCTATTACACCGGGGTACGACTCTGCAAACCGGGCCACCAAGCGAAGTCATGTCCCGTCCAGTGAGCGCCCTAGCAGCCCGTCTGGTCGACGTCACCAACGTATTCGCCGGGACTATCGAACGACACGACGCGGTCGCGGGTATAACGGAAATCAGCTGGGGAAACTACCGGATCCTTGGCCCTTACTCACCGCAGTTTGAAATTGCATCCCCGGTGAGTTGGTTGATCCCACCAGAATACATAATTTTGCACCGGCGCGATCGCCCTTCACAAGGCGAACATGAAAATCCGCTCCCCCTATTAGTTGAGGAATCCATTCAATTGGGCGAGAGCACCGCAATCACGGCCCGCGTCGATAGTGCGGGTGGAACGCAGTTGTCGTTTTCGATTCCCACACACGTAACCAACCGAGCCGCCATCGCCCCCGGTCTACGAGTGCAAGTATCATTGCTGCAAGCAGGCATCCACCTGATGCCAGCCGATACCAATGTGCTCGAACCGTGACGTTTCACGCGCTGCTACAGTTATGGCAACGCCCCAACCGTATAGGCCTGTTAATTAACTTGGGACGACAGGATCGAACACTGTCGGCCAACCCGCGTCGGCTTTAAAACGGCTACCACACTGGACCTCGAGCTCATTCATTCGGCGATGTAAACGATCGACGCCGACGTTACCCACGTAATGCGCTGGGCCACCACGAAATGGTGCAAACCCGGTTCCGAAGATCATTCCAGCATCCAGCAGATCCACATCAGCCACCACCCTTTCACGCAAACAAGAGGCCGCTTCGTTGAGCAATTTCAGTATCAAACGGTCCTGCACCACCTCTCTGGAAAACGGATCATCCCTTTTTTCTATCGACTGTATTTTTCCTTTGCGGTATTTGTAAAATCCACGATCGCTTTTTCGCCCTAGATGCCCTTGTTCGACTTTGCTGCGCAATAACTCCGGTACCTTCATGCCGAGCTCCCCGGCAAGAATAGTCCCCACCGACAAGCAAATATCAAGACCGACTCTATCCGCCAATTCGATCGGCCCCATCGGCATGCCGAAATCTTTTGCGGCTTGGTCAATACCATTCATGGACACTCCTTCATCGAAAAGGAAAATAGCCTCTAACATGTAAGGTATTAGTATTCGGTTCACCAAAAAACCTGGCAAACTCTTTACCGGCAAAGGCAAACGATCAATGCTGCGAGTAAACGCAGCCGCGCGTTGCATCCATATCTCACCCGTGTCAGCTCCTCCAATTATCTCGACCAGTTGCATTCGTGCTACAGGGTTGAAGAAGTGCAAACCGACGAGGCGTTCGGGATCCTTCAGTGCGGGGTGGAGTGCCTCCAAGCAGATGCTTGACGTATTAGTGGCCAACACGGCACCAGATCCCAATTTCGGTTCGAGGCGACGGTAAAGCGCCTGCTTGGCACTGACATCTTCAACGATGGCCTCGATGACCACATCCGCGCTGGGTACATTCTCGCCGTTGTGATCGACCCTCAAACGTTCCATGGCAGCTTGTCTTAGGAGAGGATCGTGGATGCGCTTAGCGAAAAACGCATGGGCACGGGCCAACATCGGCGCAACAAACTCCGGTCCACGGTCCTCAACACTGACACGAAGTCCTTTGTATGCACACCAGGTAGCGATATCACCACCCATCGTTCCGGCGCCAACGACATGCACGTGTTTCGGTTCGAATTGGATTTTCCGACCCAAACCCTTCAATCGTTCTTGCAGAAAAAATACACGCAACAGATTCCGCGCGGTATCGCCGGTAATTAGCCGTGCTATGGATGTTATTTCGCCGGTAAGCATGGCATGTTCTGAACCACCGTGCTCGCGCCACAGCTGAATCAGGGCATAAGGCGCCGGGTAGTGCTCTCGCGGAACACGTTGCGCCACCTTCCGGCGCAAATAGGTAGCGACCAAGGGCCGTACCGGCGCGGCACCCAAAACCCTCAAATACCAAACGGGCCGGTGCGGTCTCGGCTGCTCAACAAGTAATTTACGGACTGCTCCGACAGCCTGTTGTTCTGGCACCACTTGGTCTACAAGACCTAGCTGCGTGGCACGGCGCGCAGCGACTGTGCGCCCAGTCAACATCAAATCCATCGCGGCAAGGGCCCCGGTTTGGCGATTCGAACGCATGGTGCCGCCGAATCCCGGGTGTAGGCCGAGCAGTACTTCCGGGATACCTAGACGAGTGGCCGGTTTACCTACCGCGACTCGGTAGCGACAGGCAAGAGCAAGCTCCAAGCCTCCGCCCAAACAAAAACCCTCAACCAAGGCTGCGCTGGGGCAACCCATCGCCT
>CAZBOQ010000063.1:0-11327 GCA_964493555.1 uncultured Gammaproteobacteria bacterium
CCGATCTGATGGCTACCAGGGTCGCTTAAGATCTGTACTACTTCACCGGATTTCCAATTATAGGTCCACGCATGGTACCAACAGGTCAGCGTGTCCTGTGTGAGGCATTGAAGGTCTTTTGAAAAGGGAACACCTCGATGAAGACACCGGTCGCGCAATGCATAGACAACGCCGTCGATTCGGTTCAACAACAAGGGATCTCCCAACAGTTTTACAGGCTGCGGGTGCCCTTCCTTCACGTCAGACGACTTCAGAGCGGGATACCAGTGATTCTTGAACCCTAATTTAGCCCCTACGTAGGTGCGCCAAGCCGTTGGGACTTTGTCGAGTACCGCACTGTCTACAAGTATGTTATCCGGCACCTTTCATTGCTCCCATATTCAGTTTTCTGTTACGGCTCGCCAAAAGATATATCCGCCTAATAGAAATAACGAGATAAGGAATATTCGTTGAAACTGGTGTTCGTTGAGGCCTCCCCCCATCCGGCGGCCGACATAAAGCCCAAGTATCGAGGGTAGAACCGCAAATAGTGAGAGCCGTAGTTGATGAATGGAAAACAAATCGTTACCCCCAAGGGAAGCCGCGAGCACGAGTGTTGATGCGGCAAAAAATACGCCAGTCGCCTGTACTAGCATATCTTTATGAAATCCCATCGCCTGCATAAAAAGCACTGAAGGTACCATGAACGAGCCGGTCAACCCGGTAAGCATGCCGTTTATCGCACCGAAAGGAATTGATAGGGGCTTCTCCCATGCCTTCGACACTGTGATGTTTACATTTAGCAACTGGGAAAGAGAAAAAATAATCAGAACACCACCGAGCACTGCCGTTGGTCCTTTAACGTCAATGACCGTAAGGTAAGTCGATGTGAACCAGACAAAGATGGTCATCACCAGAAAATAAAGCCCCATCCGTTGCACGATGTCCTTCATGTAAGGACCCGACAGGCCCTGCCAAACATTCGTGATCAGTGTGGGAATGATGATGATCGGTATAGCATCTAAAAGGCCGATGGTTAAGGTGAGGATAATGAGTGTAATTATAGGGAAGCCGAAGCCGACCACGCCTTTAACAAAGCCGGCGATAACGAAAGCAGCGCTGATTACCAGTATATCAACTATCATTTGATCAACATTGCGATTGAGAGAGGTTATTCGATTACGTCGGGATGGAATAGCTGTTCACCGGCCATCCGAAAATCCCGAATTATCTGTTGACCGTGTTCGCCTCGGATGAAATCTACGTAGTGCGTCGCCAGCCCCGTTTTCACATGCGGGTGTCGTTCAGGATTGACAAGGATTGCGTGATAAGGGTTGAAGAATGCAGGGGCGCCTTCAAATACAATTTTAAGGTCGAGTTGTTGCTGGTAAGCGAGGTACGTGGCTCGATCAGTTAGCGCATAAGCCTGTTTCTCATGAGTTATTCTGAGTGTCGCTCCCATTCCTTGTCCAGCCGACAGATACCACTCGCCGGAAGGCTTGATGCCGGCCGCCTTCCACAGCGAGAGTTCTTTTTTGTGTGTACCTGAATCATCACCGCGGGAAACGAAGGTAGTCTGGTGGTGGGCGATATTTGACATCGCAGAAGTGATGTCGGCTGCGGCGGTGACGCCGGCGGGCTCGGCCAGTGGACCAAGTAGGACGAAATCATTGTGCATTACAGGTAAACGCCGGACACCGAACCCAGCTTGGACGAAAGCTTTTTCAGCCGCGGGAGCGTGCACTAGGACCAAGTCTACGTCGCCATTCTCACCCAGCCTCAGCGCCTTACCCGTTCCCACCGGGATAACATGGACTTTGACCCCGTGGAGTGCCTCAAATGGTCGATTGAGTGCCGTGAGAAGCCCTGAATTCTCCGTGCTTGTGGTGGTGGCTAATCGCAGGCGTTGTTCGGCGAGAGTAGGATGGGCGAGGCCCAACAGCATAAAAAGTACAAGACTGGAATAGCTCCTCATGGCTAGTCGATTTTAATGTGTAAATCACATTTGCGCTCGATATTTGTAAAAACTCCCGGCTCGGGTGTTCCGTCAGTAATGGAAGTTAGGCCTGGACTTGTTAGCTCCCAAGGGGGGTGTGGGCTACGGTCAAATTAGACAACGAAGAATTATTTCAAAGCCTGTTTCGGGCAGGACGAGAAGATGCACTGATTTGTAGTTACTGGCCCAATTCGCGGGAGGCTCGGTGTCCTACGGTATACCTAGTGTGCCTGGTGAGGTGGTACGTACAGATTGCCGTGTAGTTCGCCAAAGTATTCTTCAACGCTCGGGTGGCGTATTGGCTCGCCAGTGTCATCGATCAGGAGATTTTGTTCCGACACGTAGGCGACGTAGCAGGTCTCAGAATTCTCAGCGAACAAGTGATAGTAGGGCTGATCCTTGATCGGTCTTACTTCTTCGGGGATTGACAGCCACCATTCCTCAGTATTATTGAAGGTCGGGTCGACGTCGAATATCACGCCGCGAAACGGATGTAAGCGGTGCTGAACGATCTGTCCGATGTGGAACTTTGCGATGCGGTTGACTTCAGTCATTCAACATATGGATCCGCTAGGGGAACGCTATAGCGTACTGCAAACGGCGGTTGGTTTGGAGGATGGATTAAAGATTATTACCCATTAATCGAGAAATGTAGAATCGAGATTGTCGTGGATTTTAGGATGTGGCGGGTTTGTCTAGCAACACTACTAGGCCGGATTCGGAAGGAAATTCTTCCACGGATAAGCCGTCGCCCTGAACGGGAGCTGACGGGCCTACTCAACAATGAAAACTGTACGTCCTTCGAAAATCGTCTGGAGCACCCGAGTATCGCCGATGTCGGTCGTGGGGATCTGGAAGAGATTTCGATCTAGTACAATGAAATTCGCCATTTTACCTGTTTCGATAGAGCCATGGGTTTTCTTCCAGCCTACGGAAATTGCTCCGTTCAGCGTCATCATCTTCAGCGCCGAACTAAGACTGACCGACTCATCCCCTCAGTTGAGCATGCCCTGTAGGGCGGGAAACAGGTTAGGGGTAGGCGTAACTACCCAATCTGTCCCAATGGTCATCATGGCGCCACTTTTGTGTAAGGTGCCGAATTCCCAGGCATCCTGGGGAGGATCGCCCAAAAAGCGTCCGTACAAGTGCCAGACGGATGGCGACATTTCCGCCACGGCGTTGAGCTGCCGAAACCGCAACAGATCGGACGGTGTCACTAAATTAGTATGACCGAGTTCGTGGATAACCACAGAGTTAGGATTCGCGTTTCGTGCGGCCTCAATTGCGTTCAGCGCAGCGCGAGTAGCTCCCGCACCGGCGACGTGTAGCTTGGTCTTCATACCCATACGGTCGAAGCGCACTAATGCCGCGTTCAATTCGTCTGTCGGGATCAGCATACGATTCAATTCAATTTGGCCGTCAGGCAATACGTCTGCTTGTGTGAAATAGGGCGCTGTTGGTGAGCCATCGATCCACACTTTAATGAAATCAACTTTTAAGTGATCGGTTTGATAGCGGCTGCGGTTTTCGATTAAACGTTCCAGCTGATCGTCGGAGGTGTCCCCGAATTTTGGACTTCGCCAGATAAGGTGTGCAGCCAAGTTCATGGTCATTTCTTGAGATCGCTCGAGCGCGTTAAAGGCGACAAGCATCTCCGCTGTGCCGGATGCATCCTGAGCACTGGTGATGCCGTTCTCATTATTTTTTCGAACCGCCCAGCGTACAGCATCGAGATTTCGCTCAGCGGATGCTTTGGGCAAATAGGGGGCTGCTAGGACGGTTGCTGTTTCGATCAGTTCACCGGTTAAATCGCCGTTCGCGTCTTTGACGATCTCTCCGCCGAACGGAGCCTTAGTGTGCTCATCGATCCCTGCGATTTCCAGCGCCTTAGAGTTCAGCAGTGCATGGTGAAATGAACCTTCCCGTAAATACACTGGTCTGTTGGGAAATGCGACGTCCAAATGAGATTTGTGTGGTTTGTCATTGGGAAAAAAATTGTAGTAGAACAATCCGGCGACTAACCAATCGTCTTCCGCCAGATCTCTTGCGCATTCCTGCAGCACGGTGATAATCGTCTCGACCGTTTTCTCGTTTTCGAATCGACAGCCGTAGTTCAAATGTAGACCAGCCCACAGCATATGTGTATGGGCATCGTGGATGCCGGGCATTACCATGGCACCACGCAAATCGACAACTTCGGTTGCGGCTCCTATAAAGGCTTGAGCTTCTTGTTCATTACCGACAAAGACAAAACGGCCATTCTTTATCGCAACGCTCTCCGCCCATGGTTGTGTTTCATTTACAGTATAAAACCGCCCGCTAGTGTAGACGCTATCAGCGGTGTCGGCGTGCGCTGTGCAACAGGTGGCGAACGTCAAGACTAGCAATGGAATTCGCAATAACTGGCTGAGTTTCGGCGTTCGCACGTTCAGCCGCCCTCGGCCATAGGTGGAATTGCATGTTGGGGATCGGGTGGAATATTGACGACATCCTTGGGAAACAAGCTAGCGAAATAATCCACGATGTTGCGCGCGGAGACAACATTGATCGGCCGTCCGCGGTTGTCGATAACGGGAATGTGGCGGTATCCGCCGATGCTCATCATATTGATGGCATAGACGAGTTGATAGTCCATGTGAAGGCATTCGGGATCAGGCGTCATGATGTCTTCTACGGAGACGCGCTCGATATCGACTTTTTCTGCAACAACTTTGTTCAACAGATCGCGCTCGGTAAAAATGCCGGTAAGCCGACCGAGCTCGACCACGAGGATATAACCAATTGTTTCCTTAAGCATAATGTTCGTAGCTTCGCGGATGGTCGTGTTACGCTCGCAGGTTACTGGTGGGCGCAGGACGGGAAGGTCGCCAATTGCTTGCAACAAACCAGCGGATTCCAAGCGCTCGTCCTCTGAGGCGCGTTCTGCGACAATCTGTTGTTCTTCCTCTATGCTTTCGTCACCAAGAATGTCGTCGTCCATCGCTACCCCTCGATCCGTTTGTCTTGCAAATATAGAATCTTTTGGGTGAAGGACGCCAGTCTTATGATCGCTTGCATAAAAAACGTATAAGGAACAAGGGTATGGCTTCGTTTGACATCGTTTCACAGCTTGAACTCTTCGAAGTGAGTAACGCAGTCAGCCAAGCGAGGCGGGAAGTCGATAATCGTTTCGATTTTAAGGGCTGCGGTGCAAAATTTGAACAAAACGAAAATATCGTTCTACTGAGGGCACAATCGGATTTTCAACTTAAGCAGATGCTCGATATCCTGTACAACAAGCTGACGAAGAGAAAAATAGATATACGTTGTGCGGAAGTAGGTGAGCTGGAAGTGTCTGGCCAAGAGGTAAAACAGGCAATCACCTTGCGCACCGGAATCGATATTGAATTAGCGCGTCAAATCGTCAAAATCATTAAGACCAGTAAACTTAAAGTGCAATCGGCCATTCAGGGCGAGCAGGTGCGTGTTTCAGGGAAGAAACGTGACGATCTACAGAAAGTCATTGGGTTCATGAAAGAATCGAAGATCACGTTGCCACTTCAATACGTGAATTTTCGGGATTAGCGCTAGCTTTGCGTTACGAACGGACGGTATGTGAGTAGGCTTGAGTTAAAGAGAGAGGGATCTTCGACTGTGATGAGCACGACTACTCTGGAAAGCCAGGAACAATATTGGAACGAAGATGGTGGTAGGCGTTGGATCAGCCACTGGCGCAAGACGGAGAAGATGTTTGTTGATTTGACTGCGACTCTACTTTTGAAGGTGGGGGTGCGAGCTGGTGATATGATTTTGGAAGTCGGCTGCGGGCAGGGCATTCTCACGCGCAAATTAGCACAGCACGCTGGCCCTGAGGGTCGGATCTTGGGAGTCGACATCTCCCAGGTGATTCTCGATGTCGCCAATAACATCGATGAGCAACCGGACAATGTTACGTTTAAAAGAGCAGACGCCGGTAAGGTGGCGCTCGGCGATGAGCGTTTCGATCTTATTGTGTCTCGTTTTGGGGTCATGTTTTTCGAAGACCCGATCAGCGCATTTATCAACTTACGTCGGAGTTTAAAAGGCAGCGGGCATGTTCGATTTATGTGTTGGCGGGCATTGAAAGAGAACCCGTGGCTCCAAGAACCTGCCGAGGCAGCATTTCAAGTGCTATCGCGCCCGGAGACGCCGGCTCCCAACACACCAGGGCCCTTCTCGCTGGCGGCGCCCGAGCGGCTACAGGAGGTGTTGACCAGCGCGGGATTTGCCGATCCGGAGTTGATCCCGGTTGACGGCGAAATGCGATTAGGCGGCCTTGAAGAGGCAGTTCAATACTCGGCGCAGATGGGGCCGGCCGGCAGAGCGATGAAAGACGTTGAGGACACTGATAAAGCGCGAGCAATCGAAGCGATCAGAGATAGTTTCGCCGAGCGTGATGGTCCAGAAGGCGTGGTTTTCCCGTGTGCTACCTGGATAGTTCGAACCGAAAAAAGGGGAGGGGAATAATGATGTCTCCAGAAACGGAATGTTGCCGCATAAGTTCGCGGGCAGAGCCGGGAACTAGTTTGACGGTTTGCTAACCAAGACAATGGAACAGGTAAACCGGCCGATAGAACCCGCCATCGAGGCCTACACAGGAATTATTATTTGCCATCCGTGGTTAGTCATAGCTGGCTGTCTGTTTATCACAGTTTGTTTGGGTACGGGCGTGCAGCATTTAACTCTCGCCGCGGATTATCGAGTCTTTTTCGGCGAGAACAACCCAGATCTCCTCGCTTTCGAGGAGATGGAGGACATCTATACAAAAAATGACAATATTTTATTCGTTATCCAACCGAAATCGGGAACGGTTTTCAATGAACGGACCTTGACGCTCGTCCGCTTGATAACAAATGCCTCTTGGAAAATAACCGCATCCACCCGTATTGATTCAATAACAAATTTCCAGCATTCGCAGGCGGATGGTGAAGATATTTCGGTTGGAGATTTATTGCCTGCTGGGCCTATAACAGCAGAAGCTATAGCGAAGGTCAGGACGGTCGCGCTAAACGATCCGCTCATTCGTAGTCGGTTTGTATCTCAAGATGAACGCACTACCGGAGTGAATGTGCGCGTCGAAGCGATTGATGTGCAAGCAGACACCTTGGGAGCTGCCTACGACGCAGAAATGATTCTCGAAAGTTACGCCGAAAAATATCCGGACCACACCTTTGCGCTAACCGGCGTAACATTTATGAACAAGGCGTGGATGGAAAGCCCCTTGGAAGATCTTCGATTCGCGCTACCTCTCATGTTGGTGGTCCTGAGCTTGGTGATGCTAACTATATTACGTTCGGTTCGGGCGACTTTAGCTACATTACTATTAACCTTTATGTCGGCTACATCTGGACTCGGCGCAGCTGGTTGGTTAGGAACCATGTTAGATCCGGCCAGCGCATCTGCGCCAACGATAATTTTAACAGTAGCTATTGCCGGGGCAGTCCACATTTTCGTGATATTTTTTGCGAGTTTGAATCGTGGATCTGAACCGGACGATGCTTTAAAAGAGTCAATGAACATAAACGCGGTGCCGATTTTTTTGACAAGTATTACGACCGTTGTGGGATTTTTAAGTCTTAATTTCAGCGATTCGCCGCCCTATCACGTTCTCGGGAACACGGCAGCCATGGGTGTCATATTAGCCTGGCTATACACAATGAGCTTTTTGCCGGCAATTATCTCGTTGACAAACATAAAGCCTGCTGGTCATAAACAGTTTGGAACTAAAGTTTCAGCCGCCGTAGCAAAATTAGTTGTGACTAGGCCAAAGGCGACCTTCATTTCGATGTCAATTATTTTGACAACCCTTCTCCTGAGTATTGCCACTCTTGAGCTAACTGATGATTACATCAAATATTTCTCCGAGGAAACGAAATTTAGAAGGGATACGGAATTCGCTCTAAAACACTTAAGTGGCGTGTACGATTTATCATTTTCGCTGGAGTCTGGAGAGGCTCAAGGCATCAATGACCCAGAATATTTAAAGGTAGTGGAGCAGTTCATTGACTGGGCCTTGACGAACCCAAACGTTATCCAAGTTAGCGGCTATCCGTTGATTTTGAAACGGTTGAACAAGAATTTTCATTTTGATCGAGAAGCAGAATATAGGCTGCCAGATAATCAAGAGTTAGCTGCTCAGTATTTACTTATGTATCAAATGAGTTTGCCTTACGGTCTGGATGTGAATGATCAAATTAACGTCGACCAAAGCGCTCTTCGAATAAATCTTTTATATAGCGATGTAGAGCCCCGGCTGATCTCCGAACACGCTGCGGAGGCTGCAGTCTGGTTAGAAGAAAACGGAACCCCGTCAATGCGGGGGAATCGAGGCATTAGCGCCGTTGTTATGTTTAATAACATATCTGTAAGAAATATTAAGAGTATGCTGTTGGGGACCGGTATTGGCTTCGTTGCTATATCAATTATTTTAGTCCTCGCATTAAGAGATTTGCGATTAGGTGTTTTGAGCCTTCTACCAAATATTTTGCCCGCCGCTGCGGCTGTAGGTATCTGGGCCTTGGTCGTCGGAGAAGTGGGTTTGGCTGTCTCGATCGTAGCGGGATTGTCCGTAGGGATTATCGTCGACAACACAGTTCATTTCCTGGTTAAGTACCAGTACGCGCGAGAAGTCCTATATTACGGCACTCGTGATGCGGTGAGGTATGCGTTCACCATTGTGGTGCCGGCTCTGGTCGGTACTACAGTGATCATCGTGGTTGGTTTTGCGATGCTTGGATTTAGTAGTTTTCGTGTTACCTATTACATGGGCATCTTGACTGCTTTAGCAATTGGTTGCGCGCTAATTATTGACTTACTTCTTCTACCATCCCTCTTGGTGTTGTTCGATCGAGAGCGGTCAGTCAGAGATGGGTTCGCTTCGGAACCCGCTAACTGATTTGCAGCTTGTTTAAATTAACGTTTTTCTAGCGTAGAAGTCCCGGACTGAAAGCAAGAAAGGCTTGACCCTCTCTAAATGTCTCGACTAGCGTGCCCGTTAGTTTTCGCTCGCGAATTAGAGGCCAGATAAGGAAGAAAGCTCAATGGAGAAACCAGTCTGCTTAGTCGTGGGTGCCGGCGATGGAAGTGGTGCGGCTATTGCAAGGCGTTTTGCAACCAACAATTACCAGCTCGCTTTAATCGCGCGAAACAGGACGCGTCTACAAAAACTGGAAAAAGAATTGGTAGGGGCAAAGGGTTATGTTTGTGACGTCGCAAACTTGGAGTTGTTGAAACGAACGATTGAACGAGTAACAGAAGAATTGGGTACGATTTCAATCGCCATTCATAATGCAGTGCAGGCACAATTTAAGGGCGTATTAGAGGCGGATCCAAAAGGATTCGAAGCGCTTTTCCGAGTCAACGCCACAGCACTACTGGTGCTGACCCAAAGCGTCGTGCCAGGGATGATAAAAAATGGTCACGGAGCGATAATTGTTACGGGTAATACGTCGGCATGGCGTGGAAAACCTAATTTTAGTATGTTTGCCCCCACAAAAGCGGCGCAGCGGATTCTTGCAGAATCGATGGCGCGTGATCTGGGACCGAAAGGTATCCATGTCGCTTACATTACTGTTGACGCCGCAATTGACACTCCTCTGACGAGGCCGAGAATGTTTCCGGAAAAACCGGACGAGTTCTTCGCAAAACCATCGGCGATAGCTGATACTATTTACCATGTTGCCCATCAGGAACGATCCGCTTGGACATTCAATGTAGATCTTCGTCCTTACCATGAAAAGTGGTGATAGGGTCAAAGGCACCGGGTTTGGTGGTGCTTTGTTGCTGGCGATTCTCGATTAGTTTTTGGTTTGCGCCAGTTAGCGGCGGAGTTGCATTCGCACTCCTATGCCGTAAAATTCCTGCCGCCCCCAATTCTTGCGCACGAAAACGCACCGGTTAACGCTTTCACGCTGAATCAAGGCTGGATGGCAGAGTGGTAATGCAGCGGCCTGCAAAGCCGTCAACGCCGGTTCGATTCCGACTCCAGCCTCCAATAAAAACAAGAGCTTACGTGAAATCCTAGCCCCGGTTTTTGGGACATTGGCATAAAAAATTGGGACATAGGCATAATTTGGGGACAAAATGGCATAACTTTAGACTCATTCTAAACGATTTTGTGCAACGGCCAGACGGGCCGCTACTCACGATTAAAGACCTACGATTTATTAAGATCTAGCGGTGACACGACGGCTGGTTTGCGGTCGTAGTGGGCATCAAAGGTTTTTTGGCTGCTGTGCCGCAAAGCGGTGCGACCATCGTCGTGATCTGTGCCGAATTTCGCTCGTAAGTCGCGCAGCTGAAAATACTCTATCCCGGCTTTTCTAAACTCCCGCTGCATGCGCACAAACGTCTGTGCTTGCGCGTGGGCGTTCATAATCTGCCCGCGATCATCACAAACGACCCCATATGGGGCTGCGGCAAGTTTACTGTGCAGCCCGGCCTTGATCGCTTTTATGGTGTCTCTCAGATCTTGATTCCATTCGATAATCGTTTTTTTCTGCGTTTTGCTTTCGGCGTTTTCTTTGTCGAAATGAATGCCGTCGTCCTGCAACTGCCGCATCGTTAGTGTCCGAATATCAGTCACCCGGCGCCCAGTCAGCACGATAAGGCGCATTAAGGCCCAAACGCGGAGGCCTGGGAGGGGTTTCGGTCTGTTTGGAAGGAGCTAGAAGAGGGAATTCCGGGTATATTGGGCCTTTCCTCGCTCCAAGTGCCAGGGATGGTCAAAAGAGTCTCTAGATTCCTAGTTCTAGGTTGCTTTCTCGCATTAGCAGCTACGACCCTTTTCGCAGACGCAAGGGAGCTGTCGTGGCTTCCCCTCTTGATCCTATCCAACGAGAAGCCGGAGATGGTTGATTGGGTCTCCTCGGTTTCATTTGCTGAGAATAGAACTGCTGCAGTGATGCGGGTTCGCGCATCAGATGCTGACCGAGATCGCTTGACCTACAGCTTGACGGGTGCGGATGCGAGTTCGTTTCAGATAAACCGATGGGGTGTGATCCGCTTTACTACGGCACCTGATTATGAAGCTAAGAGTTCTTATTCTGTAGATGTAGTAGTCAGTGATGGTAATACTTCAACGACTGAAGCATTAACTATCAATATCACCGATAAAAACGAAGCGCCATCGTTCACGTCCTCAGCAAGTTTTAGTGCGGCAGAGAATCAGACGGCTGTTGGTACGGTGGAGGCGACAGATCCGGATGGCGATGACGTAACGTTCAGTTTATCGGGTGATGATGCGGCTTCATTCAGCATTGACGAATCATCGGGTGTGCTTACTTTTAATTCCGCCCCTGATTATGAGACCAAGAGTTCTTATTCTGTAAATGTA
>CAZBOQ010000064.1:0-6139 GCA_964493555.1 uncultured Gammaproteobacteria bacterium
CTGCTTTTCCAAAACCTCGGGAAACCTTGAACAAATTAGACCCTTCTGACGAGTTCATTGCTAGGCATATCGGTCCAGATCAAAACCAGATCGAGGCCATGCTGAATATAGTTGCGACTGCTTCGATCTCCGAGTTGATCGATGAAACGGTACCGGGCGACATTTTGAACCAACAGCCGTTACGGTTGCCAGGCCCGGTCAGCGAAAACGCCACTTTGAACGCGATTGGAAACATTCGAGATCGCAACCAGGTATTCGTCTCAATGATCGGCATGGGGTACTACGGAACCATAACTCCGGCAGTAATCAAACGAGGCGTCCTCGAGAATCCGGCATGGTACACCGCATATACGCCCTATCAAGCCGAGATCAGCCAGGGCCGCTTGGAAGCGCTCTTGAGTTTTCAACAATTGGTCATCGACCTAACCGGCATGGAGATTGCCAACGCCTCGCTACTGGATGAGGCGACCGCTGCCGCCGAAGCAATGACCATGGCGCGACGCGTCAGCAAAGCCAAAGGCAACATATTTTTCATTTCAGATGATTGTCATCCACAAACGATCGAAGTAGTTAAGACTCGGGCCCGGCCGCTGGGAATAAATGTAGTCCTCGGTGATCCCCATATCGATCTCGATCAACACGAGTTGTTTGGCGTATTGGTCCAATACCCCGACAGTAGCGGGCGAATCCGCGATCCGCGTCCGGTGGTGGAAATCGCCCACGCCAAGAAGGCAATCGTCTTTGCAGCCACCGACTTACTCTCCTTGGCCTTGCTTAAACCACCTGGCGAAATGGGAATAGACGTCGCGGTCGGCAGTGCCCAACGCTTTGGTGTACCGATGAATTATGGCGGACCCCATGCGGCGTTCTTCGCCACTCGCGAGAAATTCAAACGCTCGACCCCTGGTCGTTTGATCGGAGTTTCCGTAGATGAGCAAGGCCGTACGGCACTGCGCATGGCTTTGCAAACACGCGAGCAGCACATACGGCGCGAAAAAGCGACTAGCAACATTTGTACTGCGCAAGTACTACTCGCCGTCATCGCAGCGTTCTATGCAATTTACCACGGTCCAGCTGGTATACGGCGGATCGCAACACGGGTTCATAGAATGGCCCAGATTTTCGCCGCGGGCTTGCAGCTGCTCGACTATGAACCGGCCAACGCTGCGTTTTTCGACACCGTCACCGTCCGCACCCCACGCCTCGCAGAGAAACTTGCGGCCCAGGCCACCGAGTCGAAACTGAATCTCCGCGTAATTGATGACGATCACATTGGCGTGAGCTTCGATGAAACAACCGGTCGAGAAGAGCTCTCGAGCCTGTGGTGCATTTTTGCCGGACAAGCCAAAACTACTCTGGACGTGGATGCGTTGGATAGCCAACTCGGTGAGTGTATCCCTAAGGGATTAATTAGGCGCAGCGCTTTCATGAATCATCCAGTGTTCAACAGCTATCACAGTGAAACTGAGATGATGCGTTATCTTCGCCGACTTGCGAACCGCGATATCGCGCTCGATCGCGGCATGATCCCTCTAGGTTCATGCACCATGAAACTAAACGCCGCCGTTGAGATGCAGGCGCTCAGTTACCGCGAATTTGCAGCGATGCACCCGTTCGCGCCGTTGGAGCAAACCCAAGGCTATCAGCAGCTTTTCGAAGAGCTAGAGGAGATGCTCTGCGTCATCACCGGTTTTTCAGCCGTTTCGCTGCAACCGAACGCTGGTTCCCAGGGTGAATACGCAGGGCTGTTAGTCATTCGCAAATACCATGAAACTCGCGGCGAACCGAACCGTAACGTTTGTCTCATCCCCGCCTCCGCGCACGGCACCAACCCTGCCAGCGCGGCGCTCGCGGGTATGGAGGTTAAGATCGTCGCCTGTGATAGTGCTGGCAATGTCGACCTCTCTGATCTCAAAGCTAATGCGAAGCGGCACGAAAGCGCCCTAGCAGTATTGATGATCACTTATCCGTCTACTCACGGTGTTTTCGAAAGTGGTATCCGGGAAATCTGCCAAATCGTTCACCAACATGGCGGGCAAGTCTACATGGATGGTGCCAATATGAACGCCATGGTTGGCTTATGTCGACCGGCCGAGTTAGGTGTTGACGTCTCGCACTTGAACCTGCACAAGACCTTTTGCATTCCCCACGGCGGTGGCGGCCCTGGTGTCGGCCCTATTGGTGTGGCAAAACATCTTGCTCCATTCCTCCCGGACCACCCGCTGATCAAAGGCGTCAACCCCGCAGCGAATCAACATGGCACAATCGGACCCGTGGCAGCGGCCCCTTGGGGATCTGCGTGTATCCTGACCATCTCCTGGGCCTATATCACCCTGATGGGCGCCGAGGGGCTCCGCCGAGCGACCGAAATTGCTATTTTGAACGCTAATTACATTGCGACCCGACTAGCCGAGCATTACCCAATCCTCTACACCGGTTCGAACGGACGGGTTGCGCACGAGTGCATCATCGATCTGCGCGCGATCAAAGCCAACTCTGGTATTACGGTCGAGGACATAGCGAAGCGGCTAATCGATTATGGCTTCCATGCACCGACCATGTCTTTTCCTGTACCGGATACCATGATGATCGAGCCTACCGAAAGCGAGAGCAAAGAAGAACTGGATCGATTTTGCGCGGCGATGATCGAGATACGTAAGGAGATTGACGCGGTTGAGCGTGGCGAGTTCGCGTTAGACAACAACCCCTTGTGCAACGCACCGCACTGCCACGATATGCTACTGACCGAGGAATGGTCCTTCCCCTACGGAAAGTCTCAGGCGTTCTTTCCTCTTAAGGAGCTTCGTGAAGATAAATACTGGCCACCAGTCGGTCGCATAGACAACTTGCACGGCGATCGGCAGTTGATATGCACCTGCCCGCCGATGAATAGCTATGCACAGAGTCCTTAAAATCGTGTTTAAATCAACAGCTCGTATCAACCTTCGCGAATCGGCAATCCGACACGGCCATATCAAAGGGAAAGCTCTATGAGTACACATAGTGCATTGAAAACGATCACTATCAACACACTCCAGCAGTACAAAACCGCCGGTGAGAAATTCGCATCGCTAGCAGTTTACGATGCAGGGTTCGCTGAAATTGCCGACACGGCTGGCATAGAGGTGCTTTTGGTCGGCGATTCAATGGGGATGGTACTACAGGGCCACACTAGCACCTTGCCAGTAACCATGGAGAACATCGTCTATCATCTCGAGATGGTTGGACGCGGCGCGAAACACGCCTTGTTGATGGGCGACCTACCGTTCATGAGCTATCACTCCCAAGGGCAGAGTCTGGAAAACGCTGCTGCTTTGATGCGTGCCGGCGCACACATAGTCAAACTGGAAGGCGGCGAATGGATTGCGGAGTCAACCAAACTACTGGTCGAACGGGGTATCCCCGTCTGTGCGCACATGGGCCTAACCCCCCAGTCGATCAACCGCTTCGGTGGTTTCCGCGTGCAGGGACGAGATCCCGAGCAGGCACAAACCATCATTGACGAAGCGGTGATGCTGGAGCACTCGGGCGCAAGCATCTTGTTACTCGAGTGTGTACCGATGGCGCTGGCCCGAACAATCACCGAACGCCTCAGTATCCCGGTAATTGGCATCGGTGCCGGTCCGGATACGGACGGTCAGATCATGGTGATGCACGACATGCTCGGCATCACACCCAGCCGCGTCAAAATACCTAAATTCGTTAAAGACTTTCTGATTGAAACGGACGGCGATATTCGCGAAGCTTTTGCGGGCTACCGGGCGGCGGTTATTTCCGGCGCCTTTCCCGACCTAGAACATAGTTACGAATAGACACCGAATTAACTTTCCTTAGACAGCTCAAAGACAAACTCGTGGTAACAGTTTTTCTAGCGACGACAGGTGGGCGGTTTCGGTTAAAATTACGACCTCATGTCAGCCACCTTTCGGCCGGACTAAAACCTAACGGTACGAGGAAGGCGGATCTAATCTCCCGCGCAATTGTGTGTGCCGCACTCATCGAAACTGGAGATTGAACCACCGGACTAGCTAGTCAGAATGGGGAACCACTTTAAACGACCCCAGGCTGAGCGCCTCCCTAAAAACGGAATATCCCTTCGTTTTTGCTGTTCATTAATGCCTTATTGCCGTTCACTGTTTGCCGCGGACGGTAGTCCTGCTAGCGCCATCCCTAACTCTTCCTCGTCGTACTCCTGATCGTGCAACTTACCGGTGAAGTAGTCCGTGTAGGCTTGCATGTCGAAGTTACCGTGACCGCTTAAGTTAAACATGATTGCTCGACCGCGACCCTCCTTCTTACAGCGGATGGCTTCATCGATGGCTGCGCGCACGGCATGATTTGCTTCAGGGGCCGGGACGATCCCCTCCGCACGAGCGAACTGCACACCCGCCTCGAAACACTCCCGCTGGTGGAATGCACGAGATTCGACGTAGCCGAGATCCACTACTTGGCTGACCAGTGGCGCCATTCCATGATAACGCAATCCGCCTGCGTGGAAGCCCGGCGGCACGAAACTGGAACCCAGCGTAAACATCTTTACCAACGGCGTTAAATGGGCAGTGTCTCCGAAGTCGTAGGCGTAGCGTCCTTTGGTCAACGTCGGGCAATTCGCCGGTTCGACCGCGATTATCGACACGTCTTCCCCTCCGCGAAGCTTACGACCGAGAAACGGGAAGGCTACCCCGGCGAAGTTGCTCCCGCCGCCTGTGCACCCGATGACGATATCGGGATAATCGTCAGCCAATTCGAATTGACGGATCGCTTCTTGCCCAATCACTGTTTGGTGCAGCAGCACGTGATTTAGAACGCTACCTAGTGCATATTTCGTATCGTCACGTTGCGCGGCACGCTCCACGGCCTCGCCGATCGCGATGCCGAGGCTACCGGTACTGTCCGGATCGTCGCGCAATATTGTCCGGCCGGCTTCGGTTTCCGCACTGGGGCTTGCGAGACAGGTTGCGCCAAAACTTTCCATAAAAGCCCGCCGATACGGTTTCTGCTGATAGCTCACTTTGACCATGAAAATCTCAACTTCGATATCAAAAAACGAGCCCGCCAGCGCTAAAGAGGAGCCCCATTGTCCTGCGCCGGTCTCTGTGACTAACCGTTTGACCCCTTCCTCTTTGGAATAAAACGCTTGGGCGATTGCGGTGTTCGGTTTATGACTGCCAGCGGGGCTTACCCCCTCGTACTTGTAGTAAATACGGGCTGGCGTATCCAACGCGGCCTCGAGCCGGCGCGCCCGGTGTAGTGGAGACGGCCGCCACTGCTTCAGAATATCGCGCACTGGTTTCGGAATATCTATATAACGCTCGGTACTCATCTCCTGTTGGATCACTGACATCGGGAAAAGCGGTGCCAGATCGTCAGGCGTGACAGGCTCTCCGGTTCCCGGATGCAATACGGCGGCTGGCGGTTCGGGGAGATCCGCCGCGATGTTGTACCAGGATTCTGGAATATCCTGTTCGGCGAGCAAATACTTAATTGGATCTGTCATTGCTAGGATCCTCTAATTTGGGTAGTACTCTCATTGACAATCAACGACCATCCAAGGCCTGTTCGGCGTTCAAAAACGCCTGGTACAACTCATCATAGTCGGTTAAGACTGGATACTGAGGAAGGTCCTCAACGATTTTATCAGGTGGACGAAACCAGAACCCGGCATCAGCTTCGTCGAGCATACCTGAATCGTTGTAGGAATCACCAGATGCTAGTACTTTGTAGTTTAGATCGTGAAACGCTCGGACAACGCAGCGCTTAGGGTCCTTTTGTCGCAACCGGTAACCGGTAACCCTACCATTGGTAACTTCCAGACGATTACACAGCAACATTGGCCACTCAAGTTTGCGCATCACGGGGTCAGCAAACTCATAGAAAGTATCCGATAGTATTACCAACTGGAAGTGTTCCCGCACTCTCCTCACGAATTCCACTGCTCCGAAGAGCGGCGTCAGGCTACTAATCACCTCCTGAATTGCCGCAAGACTGATGCTATGTTCATCCAGCACTCTGAGCCGATGTTGCATCAGTTCATCGTAGTCGGAGATATCCCGTGTCGTTAACTTAAGCGCATCGATACCGGTATGCGCAGCCACAGAAATCCAAATCTCTGGAACCAGCACACCTTCAAGGTCTAAGC
>CAZBOQ010000065.1:0-4073 GCA_964493555.1 uncultured Gammaproteobacteria bacterium
CGGGATCAGCCGACCCACAATGACGTTTTCCTTAAGGCCTCGCAGCTCATCCCGCTTGCCGGTCACCGCCGCCTCAGTCAATACTCGGGTGGTTTCCTGGAAAGAAGCCGCCGAGATGAAAGACTCGGTTGCGAGAGACGCTTTGGTGATACCAAGCAGCAGCTGGTTCCAGTCGGCTGGCTTCTTGCCCTCGGTGCTCATTCTCGCGTTTTCTTCAAGAATTCGCTCTTTCTCTACTTGTTCGCCATGCAAAAATCGAGTGTCACCAGGATCGTTCACTTCGACTTTACGCAGCATCTGCCGAACAATGACTTCGATGTGCTTGTCGTTGATCTTGACGCCTTGCAGACGATAGACCTCCTGGACCTCGTGACCAATGTAATCGTTTAAGGCGTGCACACCCTTTAACCTCAGAATGTCGTGCGAATCAGGTGCACCGTCGACAACCACCTCTCCTTTCTCAACATGCTCGCCTTCATAGACCACGACGTTACGCCACTTAGGGATCAGGCTCTCAACCTGGTCTTCCTTTTCCGTGATAACCAGGCGCTGCTTACCCTTCGTATCTTTACCGAAACTCACCGTACCGGTCGCTTCTGCCAGAATGGCCGGTTCTTTAGGCTTGCGTGCTTCGAATAAATCGGCGACCCGCGGCAAACCGCCGGTGATATCGCGCGTCTTGAACGACTCCTGAGGGATCCGTGCGAGCACATCACCAATCTTCACTTTCGCCCCATTGGTAACAGTGACGACTGCGTTCGGGGGAAGGTAGTAATTCGCCGGTATTTCAGTACCCGGAATGAGCAGATCTTTACCCTTATCCGTCACCAGCTTGACCGTTGGACGAAGATCTTTTGCGCTAGTGCCGCGCTGCTTAGGATCGGTGATCACCATACTAGTTAGCCCGGTGATCTCGTCCACTTGCCGCGTGACAGTAACGCCTTCGACGATTTCCGAAAACTCAACATTACCAACGACCTCACAAAGGACTGGATGGGTATGCGGATCCCAGGTGGCAGCGATGTGCCCACCCTTCACCTCCGTACCATCGCTTATGTTTAACACAGCTCCGTAAGGAACCTTATAACGCTCACGCTCGCGACCCACCTCGTCAACTATTGCGAGTTCGCCAGAACGGGAAATCGCGACGAGATTACCGTTCTCCTGCTCCAATACTTTCAAATGTTGCAGCTTCGCTGTTCCTCCCGACTTAATCTGAATGTTGTTCGCCGCCGCAGCTCGCGACGCCGCACCACCGATATGGAAAGTGCGCATCGTTAGCTGCGTACCCGGCTCGCCGATAGACTGCGCTGCAATAACACCAACCGCCTCACCAACATTGACGAGATTACCGCGTCCCAGATCTCTGCCATAACACATCGCGCAAATACCGTAACGCGTCTCGCAAGTAATGGCTGAACGCACCTTGATCTTATCGACACCAGTAGCATCAAGCCGGGTAACCCAACGCTCATCCACTAGAGTACCCGCTGGGACCAACACTTCAGCAGTGTCAGCGGTGAAGATATCCTCCGCCGTAGTGCGTCCCAGCACCCGCTCGCCGAGCGGTTCCACCACGTCACCGCCTTCGATGATAGGCGTCATTTCTAGTCCTTCGATAGTGCCGCAATCTTCCTGGGTAACCACTAGATCCTGAGCTACATCGACCAGCCTCCGCGTCAAATATCCGGAGTTCGCTGTCTTCAACGCTGTATCCGCTAGACCCTTGCGGGCACCGTGCGTGGAGATGAAGTACTGCAACACGTCAAGACCTTCACGGAAATTTGCAGTAATCGGCGTTTCGATAATGGAGCCGTCCGGTTTCGCCATCAGTCCACGCATCCCAGCAAGCTGCCGGATCTGCGCAGCCGAACCTCTAGCGCCTGAATCGGCCATCATGTAGATGGAATTGAATGAACTTTGGCGAACTTCCTCGCCATCGGCGTTAGTGGCGACTTCCGTCCCCAGTTTATCCATCATAGCTTTCGCAACTTGGTCATTGGTATGCGACCAGATATCGACGACTTTGGTGTAGCGCTCACCCTTAGTCACCAGGCCCGAGCCATATTGATCCTCGATCTCTTGGATCCCCTTCTCAGCCTCCGCGATGATGTCCTTTTTACTGTCCGGAACAACCATATCGTCGACACCGATAGAAACACCTGCCCGGGTAGCTTGATGAAACCCCATATAAGTAAGTTGATCAGCAAAAATCACCGTTTCCTTCAAGCCAACCTGCCGATAGCAATCATTGATCAGCTCCGAGATACCTTTCTTATTCAAAGTCCGATTGACTATGTCGAAGGACAACCCATCGGGAACCAGCGCCGATAACAACGCACGTCCGACAGTGGTGTCAAACGTCCGGCGCTTCTCTTTTTTCAGGTTGTTGGAATCGATCACCACCCCATCAAGACGCACTTTTATTCTGGCGTGCAATGAGACCTGGCGGGTTTCATAGGCGCGATGAACTTCATCGATATCAGCGAACATCATGCCCTCACCCTGGGCGCCGACCGATTCCCGTGTCATGTAATACAGACCCAACACCACATCCTGCGTCGGGACAATGATTGGCTCACCATTGGCGGGCGACAAAATATTGTTAGTCGACATCATCAAGGTGCGCGATTCGAGTTGCGCCTCGATCGATAACGGCACATGAACGGCCATTTGATCGCCGTCGAAATCGGCGTTGAACGCGGTACACACCAACGGGTGCAATTGGATGGCTTTACCCTCCACTAACACCGGCTCGAACGCTTGTATCCCAAGCCTGTGCAATGTTGGCGCCCGATTCAGCATTACCGGGTGCTCGCGGATCACCTCTTCGAGGATATCCCAAACTTCGGGGCCTTCCCGTTCCACCATCTTCTTGGCGGCTTTTATAGTCGATGCCATGCCACGTCGTTCTAGCTTACTGAAGATGAATGGCTTGAAAAGCTCTAGCGCCATCTTCTTCGGTAGTCCACATTGATGTAATTTTAACGTCGGACCGACCACAATAACCGAGCGGCCGGAATAGTCGACACGTTTACCGAGCAGATTTTGGCGAAAACGTCCTTGCTTGCCCTTAATCATATCGGCAAGTGACTTGAGAGGTAGCCGGTTAGTTCCAGTGATCGCACGCCCACGCCTACCATTGTCCAGCAATGCATCCACTGATTCCTGCAGCATGCGCTTCTCATTGCGCACAATGATGTCCGGTGCATTGAGATCTAATAGTCGTTTCAGACGGTTGTTGCGGTTGATAACCCGCCGGTAAAGATCATTCAGATCTGACGTAGCAAAGCGTCCGCCATCGCGCGGCACCAAGGGCCGCAGCTCCGGTGGCAACACCGGCAACACTTTCAGCACCATCCATTCAGGCCGATTACCGGAGTGAACAAAAGCCTCCATCAGCTTCAAGCGTTTCGTGAGCTTTTTGATTTTGGTTTCCGAGGATGTCTTCGGCAACGCTTCACGAATGCCCGCGACTTCGCTGGCAAGATCCGTTGAGCGCAACAACTCGTATACGGCTTCAGCCCCCATTCGAGCATCGAAGTCGTCACCATATTCTTCGATCGCGTCAAGATACTGTTCCTCAGTGAGGATCTGTCCCTTCTCAAGATCTGTCATCCCTGGCTCGACGATAACGTAACCTTCAAAATACAAGATACGTTCGATCTCTCTGAGCGTCATGTCCAACAACAAACCCATGCGAGAGGGTAGCGATTTTAGAAACCAAATATGTGCCACCGGGCTTGCCAGTTCGACGTGTCCCATGCGTTCTCGGCGAACCTTTGCCAAGGTCACCTCGACGCCACATTTTTCACATACCACACCGCGGTGCTTGAGTCGTTTATATTTTCCGCACAGGCATTCGTAGTCCTTTATCGGCCCATAAGTCTTAGCGCAAAACAGCCCATCTCGCTCCGGCTTGAACGTCCGGTATTTTATAGTCGCGGGTTTTTGCACTTCCCCATCTGACCATGAGCGGATTTTTTCCGGCGAGGCAAGACCGATGCTGATCGCATCAAAGTCTTCAACCTGGCCCTGTGGCTTCAGAAGATCCAGTAGGTCTTTCAAAGTTG
>CAZBOQ010000066.1:0-7805 GCA_964493555.1 uncultured Gammaproteobacteria bacterium
CAATCAGTTTTTACACCGTGAGCTCTCCAGCGCTTTGCCGCTCAGCCCCGCCGGATTAGAGCACAGCGAGCTACTATTCGACGGTGATCCGCATACGTTACAATTTGTCGGCCCCATCCCCTCTCATTTGAGCCGAGGTGGCCCCCATCTCATACGACTAAGCCGCGAAACCGTCGGTGCTCACTACCAGCTTGTATTCAGCTACACGCGATTAGCGGCCGAGCCGAACCCAGTGGGAAAAGATATTTTCCACGACCATGTTTACAACCCTATCTTGCTGGATGATCGGCACGTACTGGAATTCAGCTACTTCGGCAATGAACAACCGAGCTACCCGAATCAATGGCACAACGACTGGATCAGCGACAGCAACCTACCCCGGCTAGTAAAGATCCGCTTGGCAACCAACAATTCCGAACGGGGCTGGCCAGAGATTACGATTCCCATTCACGCCCGCGGAGTGGTCAGTTTACCGCAGCTGCAAATGAAAGCGCTCGACGGTTTCGACGGATCGACCGCAACGGCTCCGAAACGGAACGTCAGATCCGGTCGCAACAGCAACTTATCGAACAACCTAAATCCTAGCGAAACGCGATCGGGTTCCGATGTGAGTAGCTCGGACCGCGGTGACGGACGCACGAATTTGCATTTCTACCGGTATGGAAGTCCGATGCCCGATTTCACGATCGACTCGTGAGACATATGAGCACGTCACTTGATATGCACCGCCAGCGCGGCGTCGTCTTGTTGATTGTGTTGTGCATGTTGACGTTGATTACCATCATCGCGACTAACTACACGACCGCGACGCGTACCGAGATGGCAATATTCACCGCGACCCGATCCACCGCTGTCGCGCGCGCGGCCGCCCAAGCAGGTATTTGGCAGGGCGTCGCCAAGCTTTCAACCCGCGATATCAAAAGTCGCTGGAGCACTGCTGGCGAGATTTACTCACAGGAATTTGGCGATGCCGAGCTCCGCATCAGCATTCAAGATCAGGCTGGTCTGATCGATCTCAATGGAGCTAGCTCAGAACTGCTAACCACACTGTTCAGCAATGCACTTCCCCAGCTGGACGCTCCGATGGAACTCGTGGATCAGATAATGGACTGGCGTGACACCGATTCAACGCCCGAAAAATTGGGTGCGGAAGATCGAGACTACCGCACTGGTGGTCTCGACTATGGGGCCAAAGACGGCCCCTTTAACAGCGTCGCTGAGCTGCAACAGTTACTGGCCTTCAATAGCAACATTTACGCTGCCGTCGCGCCGTTGCTTACAGTGTATTCAGGCCTCTCTGAAGTGAACATCAAGACCGCGCCGCTAGCAGTACTTGAACTAATGCCCGGGCTAAGCGAACCCCAGATAGCACAGATCCTCAAAGCCCGCATCAACGGTGATTTTAAAGCCGTAACCAACGCGCTTTCCGCGACGCAACGACGTTTCTTGACCAACGTGCAAAGTAAATTCTATGAAGTCCGCGCGGAGGCCACCGTCGATAATAGCCGCGTCACCATCGGGGCACTTGTATTGATTGCACCGAGCAGCCAGCGTCCGTACACCATATTAAGTTGGGCGGAGCCAGCCCGACCGCTCGGCGAACAAGAGCTCATTATGTCACGAGACGAAATCGGTAAATCGTAATGTCGGCACTCGTCAAACGATTTTTAACCTGGTGGCTAACCGGACTTCACTATCTCTTGCCGACACGCACCGGTAATAGCAAGCAAACGCTGCCCGCACATTTACACATCGAGGCAAACGAAGAGGGGCTCGTATTCGAAGCACGCGATGAGGCCGGACAGGAAACCGATCGTCACCAACTGGATGAGGCTCATGGTAACGAACACGCACTGCGGCGTTGGCTTGCGCCGCATCTGGATAACGCATTGCCGGTATTACTGCGCCTTCCCCGCGAGCAAACGCTTGTACCATCCCTAAAGTTACCGCGCATGGCGGAAAAAGACATTCGGAACGTGTTGAGCTTCGAACTCGAGCGCCAAACACCGTTTCCCACTGATCAGGTATTCTACGATTTCTATAGCAAAACACATGATACAGATCCTGACAAACTGGATGTCACTCTCGTCGTCGTTCGACGGAGCAGCATAAAAGCGCTCGTCGCCCGCCTCGAGCCATTGGGTATTTTGCCAGATGTCATAGACGCTGTTGGCGCAACTTACCAGGAATACGGTATCAACGTCCGCCCCCCCAAAGATACGCCGCAGACCTCGACTAACACCTTTGCATTGGGCTTTAGCTTATATGCACTGGCCGCCATCTTACTCGTCGCAGTTGTAACGGTACCCGTGTCGCGCACCGCCACGGCAGTAGGAGAATTACGCACAGAGATCGCCTTGCGCAAAACAGAAATCAAGGAATACGAAGCACTAAAAAGTGAGTATGAGCAGAGACTTCTGCGGGCTAACTTCTTCACAGATCTCAATAAAGGGCGGTTACGTGTAATTGACATACTTGCGGAGGTCACCCGTGTGCTGCCAGACAACAACTGGCTGAACCGCTTCGAAATGGACGGCAACAAGGGAAGGTTTCGCGGTGAATCGGAAAATGCATCCAGTTTGATCCCGCTGTTTGAAATCTCAAAATTCTTTCGCGAAGTGCACTTCGCCTCTCCCGTGACCCGTAACAACACAACCGGGCGCGACCGCTTCTTTTTAACGGCCGATATAGGCCAGGAACCCTGAGTTGGAGCTAAACCTGACAGCACTGCAGCACAATTTAGCGTCAACGCTGATTCTGCTAGTGGCAGTAGGCTCGGTTTTCGGTGGTCTGCTGATTCCAGGATGGGCAAGTTATTCGAAAAACATAGAGCAACTCTCGTCCCTGCAAGAGCGACTCAATCAGTACGATCAATTGCGCCAACACAAAGATCACTTACAACGAGAGATCAACACACTCGAGGAAAATGCTGCCCTGGACTTGGCCGCATTCATCCCCGGCAATGCCCCGGCGCTGGCCGCGGCGGAGCTGCAGCACTATCTGAAAAACATGGTGAATGTTGCAGGTGGTCGGGTCATCAGCACCCAGACATTGCCGGTCGACGAATCGGAGGCTTTTCCGAGAATAAGTATCAGGGTCCAGATAAAATGCGACATGGTCGCGCTACATCAGATTCTCTTTCAACTGGAAACGGGTTCTCCAGCAGCTTACATCGACAAACTTTTTATCCAAAGCCAACGGCGGATCTCCCGCCAACAGGGCTCACAAGCCGCTAATGCATTGATCATGCCCGAGTTGGATGTGCGTTTCGAGCTCAGTAGTTTTGCGACTGGTTTCAATTCGTGAACGCAGCGAAGCCTGGTGCAACTCATAGACGCGCGTTGATCGTATGTTGCGCCGTCTTCAGCTGCGCTCTGCTGGTCGAAACAACTATCAATTGGACCGACTTTGAGGGGGCTGCTAAAGCCACAGACCAAACCGCAATCAAGACCGTAGCTACGCATGAATCGTCACCTCATGCAGACATAGGCATGGAAAAGTACCAGGTCATCGTCGAACGACCGCTATTCACCGCTACGCGGCGCCTTCCGGAACGGAAAATACCAATGGTACTCCGCAACGAGCCGACACTCGTGACGGAAGCCGCGTCGGGGCCTGTTAATCTCCTGGGTATCGTCATCATGGCCAATACCCGTCGCGCACTATTGCGCTTCGGCCCCGACATCATCCATCTGGTTTCGCCGGGAGAAAGCGTTGATGGGTGGGAGCTCCGCGAAATCGAACAAGGCGCGGTACGCCTTGCACGCGGCGGCCGTGAACAACGGATCGAGTTGCTGCGCAAGGCCAGCCCGCCGCACAAAAAGCGGCTCAACCGCCGAGCGCAACCGACCTTAGACAAGCGACCGCGTGCACCAAGCAAGGCGGGTATACAAACGCTGGAGCGTGAGAGCATAGAGCCCAAGGTCGATAAAAACCTACTGCCCGACTTACCGGATACCAATTAACCCACTGATTCACTGATACTATTACGTGCTTACTTGCCTTAAACTTCAACCCCCCTCATGAGCCTCTCTACGCAAACATCATTGCAGCGCCAACCGCCACACGCTTTGAGGATGTATGGTGGCGCCACGGCTTGTCTCGCGATATTGTGCGTGTCAGCTGGCTGCACGCTGATGCAGCAGGCTTCTACTCCCTCAACGAGCCATCTACCAGCTTCCTCGAGAAGCAAGATCGACCGCCCGCTCGCCGATGACGCCTCTGCCCTTGGCCATTCGATCGCGCAACTGACGGCACCAGACCCGGAAATGGCCGTCGGCAGCGGCAAATTCGTCAAAACGACCTCACCATTACAATCGGCTAGTACCACTGACGAAGGTGCGGTGGTGATGAACTTCCAGGGTACCGATATTCAGGAGATCGTTAAAATCGTGCTAGGCGAACTGCTCAACGCGAACTATATCATTGACCCAGCTGTATCCGGCGTCGTCAATACCGAAACCAGCGGCGGGCTGGCCAAGGATGATCTGCTACCCGTGCTGGAAACGTTGTTAGATATGAACGGCGCAAGCCTGATACAGGATGACAGCGGGCTGTTCCGGATCGTGCCGCAAGTACGAAGCTTATCCGGTGCGACACTGCCGATCACTACCCGTGACCAAATACCCGGCTACGGCGTCCAGATTATTACCTTGAAATACATCTCTGTCACCGAGATGCAAAAGATCCTGGCACCATTCGTGCAGGACCAAAACCTGATCTACACCGACGAACGCCGCAATCTCCTGATGATCGCCGGTACCGCGACCGAACGCGCTGGTTTATTGCAGACCATTCAAGTATTCGACGTTGACTGGATGAAAGGAATGTCAGTGGGACTCTTTCCCTTGCGGTATGTCGAGTCTCAGGTGATCGTCGAGGAAATGCAGTTAGCGATCGGCGGAGAGGGCGGCAAGATAATGGACGGTCTAGTCCGACTCATTCCCATAGAACGCCTCAACTCGCTACTGGTCGTGACCCCCCGAGCCAATGCGCTCAGCGAAATCCGAAGCTGGGTCCAACGGCTAGACCGCACTGATACTCAGGCCGGACCTCGCCTGTTCGTCTACCAAGTACAAAATGCTAAAGCAATAGATCTCGCGGCTATTCTCAACGAGATTTTCATTCCAAGCGACAGTCCCTCACGAGGACCACCAGTGAGACTCGCGCCCGGCGCTAAGCCAGCGGAAATAAGCTCCAACCCCAGCGTCGGACAGAATTCTTCGCCACTTCAGACCACCAACTATCTCGCTGAAAATTTTTCCTTGTTGACTGGCGAGACCATCCGCATTATCGCCGACGAAGTCAACAACGCATTGGTGGTACTGGCAACGCAGCAGGAATACGCGATCGTCGAGGCCGCGATCAAAAAACTTGATATAATGCCATTGCAGGTGTTGATTGAGGCAACTATTGTCGAAGTGACACTTAACGACACGCTGGAATATGGCGTGGAATGGTTCTTCAAAAACAATTTCGGCGAAAAACAAGGGTCGGGGCTACTCGATCTTGGTGGGACAGGTCTGAGCGCGTTTTCACCTGCCTTTTCCTATGCGATCGTCGACGGTGCAGGACAGGTAAGAACGGTACTGAATGCATTGGAAACAGCATCGCGCCTGGAGATCCTGTCTTCACCGTCACTCATGGTTCTGGACAACCAAACCGCGACCATCAACGTCGGTGACGAGATCCCCATTCCGACCCGTCAATCAACCAGTAACATCGACTCCAACGCTCCAACGGTCAACGAGATCCAGTATCGCAACACAGGGGTAACGTTGTCGGTCACACCACGCGTCAACGCCGGCGGTTTAGTAACTATGGAAGTCGATCAAGAAGTCAGCGACGCCGCCGCAACCACCAGCTCGGAGTTGAACGCACCGACTATCCAACGTCGGCATATCAACAGTGTAGTTGCCGTGCATAGCGGTGAGACGGTCATTCTCGGCGGATTGATCCGCAACACCTCGAGCGAGGCGGATAGCGGCATTCCTTTGCTCAAAGACATCCCCTGGTTCGGAAAACTCTTCGGCCAGACCACCGATTCAGACAGACGAACAGAACTCTTAATCCTGATCACGCCGCGTGCCGTCGCGACGAAGGGCGACGCTCGGGAGATCACCCAAGAATTTCGCGAGAAGCTAAATGCGGTAGCACCGCTCGGCCCACCGGTGACTCAACCAACGCCGTAGACCGACTTTCCCGCCCTCTCCGAGCTATGGCTGCCGCCGGGTTATCTGCAGTTCTGCGTAGGCACCCAAAGACCTTGATGCTTGTGGTATTCGGCGAGACGCGACGTATAATTAATCCGTGTTTATGATACCGATCAGGACGCAGTGACCGCACTTCAGACTCACTTAAGAGTCCAAATCGGAAATATTGAAAGACTAATTAAGGACATCGAATTTTTGCGATGGCGGAACCAAAAGATCCTCATCATGATGATGGCGTGGCCGTACAAGAGGCCAAACCGAAACTCAAGAAGCCACCACTTTATAAAGTGATGATGCTAAACGACGACTACACGCCCATGGAGTTTGTCGTGCACGTACTTGAAGAGTTTTTCAGCTTGGACCGTCCGATGGCGACTCGGATCATGCTTGAGGTACATACGCGCGGCCACGGGGTGTGCGGCCTATTCACTCACGATATTGCGACTACTAAGGTTGAACAGGTGAACGCGTATTCGCGAGAGAACCAACATCCCTTGCTGTGCACAATGGAAGCAGCCTAACCTGGGGAACAATCGGTGCTAAGTAAAGAGCTTGAAGTTACGTTGAATCTCGCCTTTAAAGAGGCTCGCGAGCACGGTCATGAATTCATGACCGTGGAGCATCTGCTACTGGCGTTACTCGATAACCCGACCGCTACCAAAGTGCTGCACGCTTGCGGCGCTAATTTGAACGAATTGCGTCACGAACTGACGGTTTTCATTCGTGAGCATTCACCACTATTACCGGATGATGAAGACCGGGATACGCAGCCTACGCTGGGTTTCCAACGTGTTTTGCAACGCGCCGTATTTCACGTGCAATCTTCGGGCAAAAAAGAAGTAAGTGGTGCTAACGTGTTGGTCGCCATTTTCGGCGAACGTGAGTCCCAAGCGGTCTACCTGCTTAATCAACAGAACGTCACCCGGCTCGACATCGTCAACTGCATTTCCCATGGCATTTCCAAAATCGGCGACGAGGAAGAAGGCAGCGACGACATGCCGAGCGCGAGCGACGACGAGGATGAGAGCAGCGAACCTAGCAATAATCCCCTTGATGCCTTCACGACCAATCTCAACGAGCAAGCTAGCCTCGGCAAGATCGACCCACTCATCGGCCGACAGACGGAAATCGAGCGCACTATCCAGATACTTTGCCGCCGTCGAAAGAACAATCCCTTGTATGTCGGTGAAGCCGGTGTAGGCAAAACCGCTATAGCTGAAGGTCTGGCGAAGAAACTCGTCGATGGAGAAGTGCCCGAGGTGCTACTTGACGGCATCATTTATTCACTCGATCTCGGTGCGCTGCTTGCCGGTACTAAATACCGCGGTGATTTCGAGAAACGGTTGAAAGCGGTTCTCAAGCAACTCGACCAAGAGCCAGGCTCGATCCTGTTCATCGACGAGATACACACTATCATCGGCGCCGGCGCCGCGTCCGGTGGCGTGATGGATGCATCCAACCTTATCAAACCCGTACTCGCGTCCGGTGACCTTAAATGCGTCGGCTCGACCACTTATCATGAATATCGTGGGATCTTCGAAAAAGATCGCGCTCTCTCGCGACGCTTTCAAAAAATCGACGTTGCCGAGCCGT
>CAZBOQ010000067.1:0-7879 GCA_964493555.1 uncultured Gammaproteobacteria bacterium
GCCTCGCGCGCCGCGGTCCTTGAGGCGCGCGTGTTAAAAATCGCGATGCTATAACTGGCTCCTTACTTTAACGTTTAGCCGGGCACCATGAGCCCCATCCTGCTCGGCGAAGTGGTTGTTACCGACGATGGAGCAGAGACTGATTTGGATCTTGGGCACTATGAGCGCTTCGTTAGGTGCAAAACCGGACGGCGTTCAAACTATACGACTGGACGGGTCTACGACAACGTAATACGAAAAGAGCGGCGGGGCGAATATCTAGGTGGCACAGTGCAGGTCATCCCGCACGTCACCGATGAGATCCGGCGCTGTATCGTCGCGGGTGCTGGTGATGCTGATGTCGCGATGGTTGAGATCGGTGGCACTGTTGGTGATATCGAATCGTTGCCCTTTCTTGAAGCTATCCGGCAAATGCGTGTCGAATTGGGTCAGCGGGGTGCGTTGTTTATCCATCTGACCTTGGTTCCGTACATTGCCACTGCTGGGGAGATGAAGACCAAGCCCACCCAGCATTCTGTCAAAGAGTTGCGTTCTATCGGTATTCAGCCGGACATCCTGCTGTGTCGTGGAGATCGTCCCCTACCTGCCTCCGAGCGTAGCAAGATCGCCCTTTTTACTAATGTCGAAGAGCGTGCAGTAGTGTCAGCGATAGATTCAGAGAGTATTTATAAGATCCCTGTCTTGTATCATGAACAGGGTCTCGACGAGATCATAGTGGAAAAATTTGGAATGACGGGTGTGCCCAATGCGGATCTTAGCGAGTGGCGTGACGTCATCACTGCCATCGATACTCCGCAAGCGGAAACTAAGATCGCGATGGTCGGGAAGTATATGGACCTCACCGAGTCTTATAAGTCTTTGTCAGAGGCACTGGTGCATGCCGGTATTCACACGCGAACCAAAGTATCGATAAAGTATGTGGACTCCGAGGATTTGGAGAAACGCGGGATCTCATGTTTGTCGGATGTGGATGCGATCCTGGTGCCAGGCGGATTTGGTTTGCGCGGCATCGAAGGAAAAATTCAGGCCGTACAATTCGCTCGGGAGAACCGGATACCATATCTCGGCTTGTGTCTGGGTATGCAAGTGGCGGTGATTGAGTTTGCCCGCAATGTGGCACGGTTGGACGGCGCGCACAGTACGGAATTCGTGCCGGCGACCGCTAACCCGGTGATCGCGCTGATTACCGAATGGATGGAAGGCGACGGCAGTTTAGAGCAACGTAACGAATCATCGGATATGGGTGGCACCATGCGTCTCGGTGGGCAGGAGGTTCGGTTGACCCAGGACAGTTTGGTTCATGAAGTTTATGACGCTGGCGTAATTGTCGAGCGTCACCGTCACCGCTTCGAATTCAATAACAATTATGCCGATCGTCTGGTTGCAGCGGGTCTCAGAATTGCGGGACGTTCAGTCGACCAAGCATTGGTTGAGATTGTCGAGCTTGTGGACCACCCCTGGTTTGTCGGTTGCCAGTTCCATCCAGAATTTACCTCTACGCCGCGCGATGGCCATCCCTTGTTTTCGAGTTTCGTCCGCGCGGCACTACGTTATCAAGTTGAGAAACAAACGGTGCTAAAAAATGCTGCTATGTGACTTCGAGGTAGGGATAGAACGGCCTTTTTTTCTGATTGCTGGGCCCTGTGTTATCGAAAGTCAGACCCTGGTCGAGGAGGTCGCTGGCAGTTTGCAGGAGATCACTCGCGAACTATCCATCCCGTTCGTGTTTAAATCGTCGTTTGATAAAGCTAACCGTACCGCGCATACGAGTTTTCGTGGACCAGGTTTGGAGCACGGTCTGCAAATTCTCGCCAAGATAAAGCGAGATTTGCGTGTGCCGATTCTGACTGATATACACGAAGACACGCCACTGGCAGAAGTCGCCGAAGTCGTTGATGTATTGCAAACACCGGCGTTTCTCTGTCGGCAAACCGACTTCATACAAAACGTTGCTCGTCAGGGCTTGCCGGTTAACATCAAGAAAGCACAGTTTCTTGCCCCCTGGGACATGCAACACGTGGTGAATAAAGCGCGGGCCGTGGGTAATGAGAACATTATGGTTTGTGAGCGTGGTACGTCGTTTGGCTATAACTATTTAGTTTCAGATATGCGATCTCTCGTAGTGATGCGTGAGACTAGATGCCCGGTTGTTTTTGATGCGACGCACTCTGTGCAGCTGCCCGGCGGCAAAGGCAGCGCCTCCGGTGGCGAAAGGACATTCGTTCCGGTACTCGCCCGCGCGGCTGTCGCGGCTGGTCTTGCGGGGGTATTCATGGAAACTCATCCGAGTCCTGAAAATGCACTCAGCGATGGACCGAATGCTTGGCCCCTCGCGAAGATGTATGACTTATTGGAGTCGCTAAAAAAAATCGATGAAGCGGTGAAGCCGCTACTAAAAGAAACAGCCTAAGGGAAGCGGAGAGATCTGCGCTAGTGTCAGCGATTACGAGAATTCATGCCCGCGAAATAATCGACTCCCGCGGTAACCCAACGGTGCAAGCGGCGGTTAGCAGTGAAACGGGTGCACTCGGTGTCGCGGCAGTACCCTCGGGCGCCTCCACTGGTGAACGCGAAGCAGTGGAATTGCGTGACGCCGATCCGGATCGCTACGACGGTATGGGTGTTCAGCAGGCTGTGATGCACGTCAATCAAGCCATATCGGCGGAATTAACTGGTATGGACGTAGGTGCGCAGGGCCAAATCGATGAGCGGATGAACGCCTTGGACGGTACCAGCAATAAAGCGAGGTTGGGCGCTAACGCAATTTTGGCGGTGTCGCTGGCTGTGGCGCGCACTGCTGCAGTGGAGCGAGGGCTGCCGCTTTATGCCTACATCGGTGGGGGTAGCAACGGGGAACGCTACGATTTACCAGTGCCGATGATGAATATCATCAACGGTGGTGCGCATGCTGATAACAGCGTCGATTTACAGGAGTTCATGATCCTTCCGACCCGTGCTTCTTCATTAGCTGAAGCGGTACGCTGCGGTGCAGAGATCTTTCACGCGCTAAAAAGCGTCCTACGCGGACGAGGCCTTAGTACCACGGTAGGGGACGAGGGCGGATTTGCCCCGAATCTACCCTCCAACGAGGCAGCGTTGGAAGTAGTCCTTGAGGCGATCGCTAAAGCCGGATTCAATGCTGGTGAGGATGTGCATCTGGGGCTAGACGTAGCTAGCTCGGAATTCTTTCACGATGGCAAGTACGTGCTCGCTTCTGAGAATCGATCACTGAGTTCGGAGCAGTTTGTGGACTTTCTGGCAAACTGGGTCGACAACTACCCGATACTGAGCATCGAAGATGGGATGGATGAAAACGATTGGGTAGGATGGGCGGCGCTGTCCGAGCGTCTAGGTAAGCGGATACAGTTAGTTGGTGATGATTTGTTTGTAACTAACACTGAAATCCTTGAACAAGGAATCGAACAGGGCATCGCCAATTCGATTTTAATCAAAGTCAATCAGATAGGTACTCTGACGGAAACACTCGCAGCGATCGAGATGGCTAAGTCGGCTGGCTATACTGCCGTGGTGTCGCACCGCTCAGGCGAAACGGAAGATACCACCATCGCTGATCTAGCCGTTGCCACGTCCTGTGGGCAAATCAAAACGGGTTCTATGTCACGCTCCGATCGCGTTGCAAAATACAATCGCTTGCTTGCCATCGAAGAAGAATTGGGCGCCGCTGGTTCCTATCCTGGTATGTCTGCTTTCTACAATTTGCCGTAACCGCTTATGTTAAAGCCGATCATATTCGTTCTGTTGTTGCTGCTTTTGATGTTGCAGTATGACCTTTGGGTTGGCAACGGCGGTTTGCGTGATGTGAAAGAACTGGAGCATATCAATCGTGCACAGGTCGAGGAGAATGGTCGTCTGTCGGAACGAAATCAATCACTGGCGGCGGAGGTGCAGGATCTCAAGGAAGGTTTGGATGCTGTTGAGGAACGGGCTCGCAGTGACATCGGGATGATCAAAAAAGGCGAAGTTTTCTACCAGATCGTTGAAGGCGGCGAGGTACCATCTGTCGCACCCCAGCCGTGATATGAGTAATAAATGTTGGGCCCTGTTAGCAGCAGCCGGAGTGGGTTCGCGAATGCGTAGCGCGCTGCCGAAACAGTATCTGCCGATTTCCGGTAAACCGGTGATTCAATATGCGATAGAACGCTTGTCCCAGGCCCCGCGCGTGAGTGGCGTGGTGGTGGTGGTGGCAGCCGATGACCAGTATTTTAGCGAACTGCAACTCGGCACGGAGATCGTCACGGCTATCGGCGGAGCGGAGCGTGCGCAGTCTGTACTAGCCGGGCTTAACGCCATCGATAGAGTTGCGAGCAGTGACGATTGGGTATTGGTACACGATGCTGCTCGGCCGTGCGTACATGGTGAGGATATTGATAATTTGATCAATAAAGTTGACGGTCATCCGGTGGGAGGGCTGTTGGCTGTGCCGGTGCGCGATACTATGAAGCGTTGCGGAACGAAGAATGAAATTTTGGCAACGGTTGCTCGTCATGATCTCTGGCATGCACTGACACCACAGATGTTCCGCCTCAAAGCCCTGCGTGAGGCAATCGCGTCGGCCCTTGAGCGAGGCATTGTCGTGACCGACGAAGCGCACGCGATGGAACTGACAGGCGTCGAGCCATTGCTGGTTAAGGGAAGGGCCGATAACATAAAAATAACGGAACCCCGCGATCAGTTGTTGGCTGAATGGTTTCTGCGCGCCCAGCAGGAGGAGGCGTAGTGCGAATAGGGCACGGTTTTGATGCGCACCGGTTCGCAGGCGTGGGCCCAATAGTGCTCGGTGGTGTGCGGATTCCGTACGACAGAGGCTTGCTGGCGCACTCAGACGGTGATGTACTAATCCACTCGCTGTGTGATGCGTTGCTCGGCGCGGCGGCACTTGGCGATATTGGTAAACATTTTCCAGATACGGATGCAGAACTGACCGGTGTTGACAGCCGACATTTGTTGCGTCGCGTTGTGGCACTGTTGGTTAAGCACGGCTATGGGATTGTCAACGCCGATATGACCGTTGCTTTGCAAGAGCCGCGACTCGCGCCATACATTGACGCCATGCGCGAATGCCTCGCGAGTGACCTTAGAGCGAATCTGCTACAGGTAAGTGTTAAGGCAACGACGACTGAAGGACTGGGATTCACTGGTAGAGGAGAAGGCGTTGCCTCGTGGGCTATCGTGCTGTTGGAGTAATCGTCTCTTGCCATGGAGACGATGGGAGTCTTTCGAGTATCGCCGCTTCAGACCCGAGTTCCCGTTCGGTTCATCGTGGGGTTTGTTAAAGGGTACATGAGGTACGGCTGCTAGCGGGTCTTGATCGAGCCGCTGGGTATTGGCGTCATTTCAGAACCCCAGTTTTCCCACCGAGCTTGGACTCTGTAATAAGATGCACGGAGGTTGATTCGTGACCGGATTGGACATAACCAATTAGGGAAACATCTCGATGCGGGAACAATCATGAATTTATGTACCATTCGCGCTCAGGCGCGCTTCAGCAAGACGTATACGGCACCAGTACCACCGTCGATGGCTCGGGCTGAACAGTAGGCCAACACTGCGTCGCGTCGCCTGAGCCACCCACCAAGTTTACGTTTCAACACCGGCTCTTTGGCGTAGGAGCCATGCCCCTTACCGTGAATAATGCGCACGCAGCGGTAGCCTGAGCTGACTGAGTGACGTACGAACTTTGCCACCGCCTGCTGGGCGGCTGATGCGCGTAAACCGTGTAGGTCCAATTCTGCTTGGATACTGAATTGGCCGCGGCGCAGTCGCCGTAATACCCCGCGTTGCAGCCCTGTGCGGTGGAACTGAAGCTCTTCACCGGTTTCGAGGTCGGCGTAATCAACGTCACCGTGCAGCAATTCCTCGAGGATGGATTTTGCCTCCTGACGGGATTGCGTCGCGACTGGGGGTGGGCGGCGCTTAATTGCAACTACGCGATCGTTGCCCAGCGGCTTGACACCGGCAAGCTCACGACGAAGCAGTTCTTTATCTGATTCGTTGTTCGGTTCGTTGTGGTTCATTGCCGCACTCGCCACCGATGCGCAACAGACTCAAGCGAGCCAACGTCGCGCGTTTTCAAACATACGCAACCAGGGCGTATTAGCATGTTTCCACTCACTGGGTAGCCAAGAGAGTTGCCAGTCTATGAAAACTCGCTCCGGATGCGGCATCATGATGGTGACCCGACCATCTGTACTGGTCAACCCGGTGATACCGTCTGGTGAGCCGTTCGGGTTGGCCGGATACTTCTCGGTCGCCCGCCCGCTATTGTCGACGAAACGCATGGCGACGGTGCCTTGGTCCAGTGCGGCTAATCGCTCGTTTGCGTCAGCGTAGTTCGCGTAGCCTTCGCCGTGCGCGACTACTATTGGGATGCGTGCGCCGGCCATGTCGGCTAGCAACACGGAAGGGGAGTCTTCTATTTCGACCATCACCAGTCTCGCTTCGAACTGTTCGGACCGGTTGCGTGTGAAGGTTGGCCAGTGTGCGGCGCCCGGGATCAGCGTGCTTAGTTGCGCTAGCATTTGACAGCCGTTGCAAACACCCAACGTGAAGCTGTCTCCACGCGAGAAGAACTCTTGGAATGATTCGCGAGCCCTTGCATTGAATAAAATGGAGTTGGCCCAGCCACGGCCGCCGCCCATCACATCGCCATAGGAGAATCCACCGCAGGCGGCCAGTCCGTGAAAGGCGCTAAGTCCAACCCTGCCCTCGATGATATCCTGCATGTGTACATCGGTTGCTTCGAAGCCCGCGTGGTTGAAGGCGGCCGCCATTTCTACATGCCCGTTAACACCTTGTTCGCGAAGGATAGCTACCCGTGGGCGCTGAGCCAAGGTTGGCGGCGCGTGTTGGTTCCAGTCAGGCGGCAGCTCGAGAGCGAGCCCCGGGTCATCTTCGTCGGTGATGGTGGCGTACTCGGCGTCTGCACAATCTGGATTGTCCCTCAGGCGTTGGATAAGGTAGCTGGTCCGCGACCAGCATTGCTGCAGGGCCGAAAGCGGGCGGTCTATAAGAAAATTGCCGTTTGCGTGGATTCTGATGCGTGGTTCGCTCTGCGGGACGCCGAGACGGTGCACGTGTGCGGCTAGACAGGTGGGTTCAAAGGCGGTGAGTACGGCCGCAACATCCTCACACCTGACCTGAACGACCGCACCTAATTCTTCGTTGAATAGCGCGGTCATAGGATCGCCTGGCACGGCGTCGAGTGAGATGTTCAGTCCCCAGCGTGTGGCGAAAGCCATTTCGCACAAAGTGGCTAACAAGCCACCGTCAGAGCGATCGTGATAGGCAAGTAGTAAATCTGCCTCACGCAGTGACTGCACTAATGAAAAAAATGTCTTTAGCGCTTCTGGATCATCCGCATCTGGGGCGGCATTGCCGAGTTGCCCGTGAACCTGCGCGAGTGCCGAAGCGCCCAAGCGGTTGCGACCGGCACCTAGATCTATCAATAGGAGCTCACTGTCGAGGCCGGAACCTGTGTTGAGTAATGGTGTCAGCGTCCGTCGCACGTCGGTGACCGGGGCGAAAGCTGAAACGATTAACGACAACGGGGAGGTCACTGCTTTTTGGCTTTCGTTTTCGTTCCATACGGTTTTCATCGACAGCGAATCCTTGCCGACTGGAATGGCGATGCCTAGCGCCGGACAGAATTCTTCTCCGACTGCTTGTACGGCGTCGTAGAGGCGGGCATTTTCGTCGCCGTGTCCGCAAGCCGCCATCCAATTTGCCGACAGCACGACGTCCGCCAATCTGCCGATAGGAGCGGCAGCGATGTTGGTGAGCGCCTCTCCGATTGCCATGCGCGCGGAAGCAGCGCTGTCAATAAGTGCGATGGGTGTACGTTCGCCTATTGCCATGGCTT
>CAZBOQ010000068.1:0-16112 GCA_964493555.1 uncultured Gammaproteobacteria bacterium
TCCAACGCAAAAATACGATCGCCAAATGCAGGTAAGACTTCGTACACGCCGTCACCGAACATGAAACCGCGGTCCAGCACCGAAACCTTAGCCTCATCTATCGGAACGTAATCGCCGTTCAGATAAACTTTACTCATTGAAACAGCAACTTCACCTCATCTATAAAGCGATCGATCGCCCCTGCCTCTGCGACCGCGTTTAACGTGAATAAAGGTCGCGTTGCCAACTCCCTCTCACCCAACGTCACCCGCAAGGTACCCAACTGCTGGCCTTGGGTAAGTGGCGCAACGATCGGCGAATTCACATCTACAGCAGCGTTGACGTTATCGTAAGCGCCCCTCGGGAAGGTCACATACAGATCCTGCTGCAATCCCAGTTGCAGTGAATCGGTTTCACCTTTCCAAATTTTCACCGAATGAACCGATTCGCCAGCCGCAAACAAACGATGATTTTCGAAAAATCGAAACCCGTAATTCAGAAGCATCAAGCTAGCGCTGGCTCGGCGTTCTTCGTCAGAGGCACCCATTACGACAGAAATAAGGCGCCGACCGTCTCGGGAGGCCGATGCCGCCAGACAAAATCCCGCCGAATCCGTATAACCAGTCTTGATCCCATCCACGGTTCCATCTCGAAACAGAAGTTTGTTTCTGTTTGCCTGTCTAATCCCGTTGTATGTGAATTCGCGTAGTGAGAACAACTTGAAGATCGCCGGATACTCGCGAATCAACGCCGCGGACAAGGTCGCGATGTCATGCGCAGTCGTAAAGTGGGCATCATGTGGTAGGCCCGTGCTGTTAACGAATCCAGTGTTTTTCAACCCCAGCGCCTCGGCGTGATGGTTCATTAGTGCGACAAACATTTCCTCGCTACCAGAAACGTATTCGGCAAGAGCAACACTGGCATCATTACCCGACTGAACAATATCGCCTTTCATCAAGTCCTCAATGCTCACTTTTTTTCCGACTTCGATGAACATTCGCGAGCCGGTCATTCGCCACGCCTTTTCACTGACGGTCACCTCATCGCGCAGTGAAACCCGTCCGGCTCGAAGTTCGCCTGCGACGGCATAAATCGTCATCATCTTTGTAAGACTGGCGGGTTCCATTTTCTGATCTGCGTTCTTTTGCGCAATAATGATGCCGCTTTGATAGTCCATGAGTAAATATGCACGCGCATCTATGCTGGGCAACGGTGGCACCGGGAACGCGGCTCGAGCTGGCGAGATGAACAACGCGCAGACCAGCAATGACAGATGTCGATAACTCATCAAATCTCCAGTAAAACGTGGTGGGCTACCGATCGTTCAGTATCAAGGAACTACGATGACGTGTTCGCGGATCCCGACACGACTCAGCGCTGCTACCAAGCGATCAGCAATGTTAATACTAGCCAGCGGTCCAATTCGCACCCTGTGAATAACAGATCCGTCACTGTTCGCGGCTTGAACTTCCACCAATTCCTCAATGATAGTGGCAATCCGATCTCGCATACGTTCAGCGTTGGACAATTCGTGAAACGCTCCAAATTGCAAATAAAAGTGCTCGGGACGTTTTTGCGTCGCATTCCTGACTTGCGGCGCATCTAGGCGAGGGGGTCCGGCATGGACTGCACGCACCGAAACAAGCGCCGTTCCCGCCTTCACAATCCCCAACTTCTTGGCAGCGGCATAGGATAGATCAATGATCCGGTTGTCGTGGAAAGGACCTCGATCATTTACTCTTACCGTAGCTGCTCTGGCATTGCTCAGGTTCTTGACTTCCACGTAGGTTGGTAGGGGTAGAGTACGGTGTGCCGCTGTCATTTTGTACATATCGTAACGCTCGCCACTGGAAGTCCGGCGTCCGTGAAATTTCGTGCCATACCACGACGCAATGCCGCGCTCGAAGAACCCCTCGCTATTTGTCAGGGTGTGATAGGTTTTCCCCATAACCTCATAGGAGGTTGGATTACCATGGCGACTGTGCAGTTCGTTTTTCGGCACGGCATCCGGGAGACCAGCATAATCGACGTCGCGACGCGGCGGGCCGTCACGTTCCACAACCATACCGCAGGCAACCAGTCCAGCCAAGACAGCAACCAGTAGAAGCCTCCCGATCCAGATGACGCGCCAACATAAAGAACCCTTAAGAAGGTTCATAAGCCGAGCGAATCTGTTCAGCCAATTGAAAAACAGCCATGGCGTACAACGCACTATGATTATACCGCGTGAGTGCGTAAAAATTCCCCATGCCAAGCCAATACTCTGTATCCGCGGCCAACTCCAGTGCAATGAAAGATACCTCTGGGTTGCCAGTGACCGTAGCAGCTAGTTTGACGCCGGCATCCAATAGTTTCTCAAGCTGAATATCCGGTTTCAGCCCATCGGTGAGGAAGCTGCCAACATCCGCCTCCACGGCATCCGCACGAATCGCGAACGGTACACCGGCAGTCCAACCGTGGACATTGAGATAGTTTGCGACACTACCGATCACATCACTGCGATTTTCCCATATGTCGATAAAACCATCTCTGTCGAAGTCGACTGCATAACTTCGGTAGCTGCTTGATATAAATTGCGGCATTCCCATCGCACCAGCATATGAACCGCTGAGCGATAGTGGGTGGACACCTTGCTCTCTCGTCAATAAGAGAAAATGTTTCAGTTCAGACCGAAAAAAACTCGCGCGCGGAGGATATGCAAATCCCAGCGTCGCCAGTGCGTCGACAACACGATATCTGCCCTTGTGCTTACCGTAGAAAGTTTCGACGCCAATGATTGCGACGATTATCTCCGCCGGGACCCTGTATTGTGTTTCGGCACGAGCTAACTCATCCGCGTTTTCACGCCAAAACACGACACCGTCGTTGCGGCGGCGGTTGGTTACAAAGATCGGCCGATATTTGAACCAAGGCTTGGCTTCAGCAGGTCTGGATATGGCATCAAGAATGGACTGCTTAGGGTGAAACTCGCTAAAAACATTGCGCAAGTGCTCGGCATCGAAACCTTCGTTTTCCACCAATTCGCCGATGAACTTCGCGATCTCCACCTCGTACGGAGCATCTACACCTGCAAACATCGGTGAGCTTGAAAAACACAGGATCAATACTAAAAGATAAAGCCGCACGCGTCAGGAACGCCTCAAAAATCGGTGGTGGGTATGCACGCTCATCAGGATACCGAAACCAGCGAGTAGAGTCACCAAAGACGTTCCCCCATAACTGATCAACGGGAGTGGCACACCAACGACTGGGAGCTGACCGATCACCATTCCCATATTAACGAACACATATAAGAAAAACGTGAGCGCGAGACTTCCTCCCACCAAGCGCGCGAAGCTGTCTTGAACCACTGCCGCAATGTAGAGTGCGCGCAAGACCACGAACAAATAGACCATGAGCAACAGTAACACGCCAATAAAACCGAATTCCTCACAATAAACCGCGAAAATGAAGTCCGTCGACCGTTCCGGGACGAACTCGAGTCGAGATTGGGTTCCTGCTAACCATCCCTTGCCCGTCAGCCCGCCCGACCCAACGGCGATCTGAGACTGAATTATGTGATACCCACTACCCAAAGGATCTTTCTCCGGATCAAACAACGTGAGTACGCGCTGTCGCTGATAGTCCTTCATCCCGAGCCACAACAATGGCGCGGTTACCATCGCAAATAGCCCTGCTCCGCAGATATACCGCCAGTGCATCCCGGCGAGAAACAAAATAAAGAGCCCAGTGGCGGCGATCAAAACCGCTGTACCAAGGTCAGGTTGTAGCGCGATCAGCACCACTGGTACAACAATGAAGAGCAGTGTCACGATTACCCGCCGAAGACTGGGCGGTAACGGCCTGTCGCTTAGATACCACGCACAAACCAACGGCACAGCTAACTTCATTACCTCGGAAGGTTGAAACGTAAACACGCCAAGATCTAACCAGCGCCGCACGCCCTTGCCACTGCCGAAAAACAGCACCACAAACAACAGCGCCAAACCGAATGCGTACAGCAGCGGTGCCCACCGCGCCAATTTATCGATCTCTATTTGCGCTAATACCAACATCGCTACAAATCCAACCAAAAACCGGACGCCTTGCCGGTAAAGGAGCTGTGGATCTTCACCGCCAGCGCTATGCAGTGTAACTAGGCCGACAGCACACAGGACTATCAACCCGAACAGCAACGGGCCATCAATGTGCATACGCGTAAGTAGGCCGGTAGCGGTGCGCACTCAGTACACCTCTGTTTCGCCGGCTCGCATCGCAATACTCTGATATTGCGACAAATACACATCGAACAACCGCCGGGCGATGGGTGCGGCGGTACGACCACCACTGCCTCCATTCTCGACAATGATCGCCACTGCGATGAGCGGGTCATCAGTCGGCGCAAACGCGATAAATAATGCATGATCGCGCAGTCGCTCAGCGACCTGGGTGTTATCAAAGTCGTCTTCCTCCTGGGAGATACCGAAAAGCTGAGCGGTACCTGTTTTGCCGGCAAACTTATAGGCCGCGCCTTCACCCGCTCCGCGCGCGGTTCCAGTCACACCATGCACCACATCGTTCATCGCGGTAAGCACTGCGTCCCAATGTTTGTCACCAACGAACCGCACGGCATCTTCCTCAGCCCACGGAATTTCCACCGCTTGCAATGTCATGGGATCTTCAATTTGGCCAACCAGCCTCGGCCTAATACTTATTCCGCGACGGCTGAGCGTGGCTGTCGCCACCGCTAGCTGCAACGGTGTCGCGAGAGTGAACCCTTGACCAATACCAGCGGTCAGTGTTTCGCCCATGTACCAGGCTTCGTTGCGTGCGCGGACTTTCCACTTCGCCGAAGGCACCAGGCCACTGGCCTCGCCGGGGATATCGATCGATGTTTTCGAACCCAGTCCAAACGCGACCAGAGAGTCGTGCAAACGCTTGATACCCAAGTCCTTAGCGAGCTGATAGAAATAAACGTCGCAAGATTCGACAAGAGCGTGGTTCAGGTCGACGTGCCCATGGCCTCCTTTTTTCCAGTCCCGGTAGCGGTGGTCATCGTCAGGTAAGCTGTACCAGCCCGGACACCAGACAGTTTCTGCAGAACCGCGCACCTCCTCACTAAGTCCCGCCAGAGCAACCATAGGCTTCACCGTCGATCCGGGCGGGTACTGCCCCTGAAGCGCGCGGTTAAAAAGCGGGCGATCTTTGGAATCTCTTAGCTTCTTGTAAGCTGATGATTTTATACCATTTACAAACTCATTAGGGTCATAACCGGGGCTACTCACCAACGAAAGCACGGCGCCCGTCTCGGGATCGATTGCGACGATCGCTCCACGACGCTCACCCAGCGCCGCCACGGCTTCGGCCTGCAATCGGGAATCTAGCGTAAGATACACGTGCTTGCCCGGTATGGCGGGGACCGTGTCTATTTCGCGGATGACGCGCCCCTCGGCGTTTACTTCAACCTGCTGATAGCCTACCTGCCCGTGCAGTTCGGTTTCGTAGTATTTCTCCACACCGGATTTGCCGATATGCGTGGTGGCACTGTAGTTTGGACCGTCGATCCGATCCAAATCTACTTCGCTTATCCGTGCCACATAACCAGTCACGTGCGCATCCGACAACCCATTGGGATAGTAACGAGACAAGCGTGTTTTTATACTGAAACCGGGAAACCGGTGTTTGTTGACAAAAAACCGCGCGACTTCTTCTTCGTTTGGTTCTGCCCGTAGCACGACCGGTTCGAAACGACGCTTCTTGCGTAGATTTTCTCGGAATCGATCCAGATCTTCAGCTTCCAACGAGATAATTTCCCCTAGAAAACCCAGCGACTCTTCCATGTTATCGACCCGTTCCGGAACCACCTCTAGGCTGTGGCTCTGCTGGTTGCCCGCCAGTAAAACACCATCGCGACTAAAGATAAGCCCTCGCGTAGGAGCGATCGGGAGAATCTTGACTTGATTCTCCTGCGACAAGGTAGAGAAATGACCATGCCGGTTAATCTGCAGGACGACCAAGCGCAACATTATCGTCAGTGACAAAAGCGATATCACAACAACCGAAAAGATTGCACGATTCCTGAAAAGGCTACTTTCCTGATCGGCATCCTTCAAAGATAGCTGTGCTGGCATAAGCGACAGACTGCTGCTCAGTTGTTACTCGCGACGCCCAAGTCAAGATACGTTGGCACGGCGCCGCACGTCCCGAAGAATTATAAACAACCACGGCCAAAGCAACATACTAGTCAGCGCCGGCGCCCAGAAATCATTCCCTGCCGGCGCTCTAACCAAAAGCCTTACAAAGTGCATCGCGGTTAGATAGACAACCAAGATTATCGCAACCACAACCGCCTGCTGCCCAAGTGCAAAGACGCGGATCCTTTGGTGCGACTTCAACGCAAAATAGGCTACCAAAGTTAGGCCCAACGCATTCTGCCCCAGCAGCGCGACGGTCAAGACGTCCACTAACAAACCGACAACCCACGCAGTGGTGATGCCGACACGGTGGGGTAATGCAATGCACCAATACATCAGGACCATAGCGACCCATGCCGGTCGCCATGCGCTGGCCCATTGAGGCAGTGGCATGGCAGTCAGCATCAGGGCGATGACGAATGTCAGCCCTATTACCCAGAGCCGATTCGGCGCGACCCCCTGGATCATTGAAACAACCCAATCTTGGATAGATGCCCCGTCTTCGGCAGCACCTGTTCCGGCCATACTAAAAGCACTTCGCGCGCCCGCAACACGCGCGCGCTAGGTTTAGCGGTCACCTCGGCAAACGGCTTCCGTGAGTCATTAGTAATATTTTCTACCATTCCGACGGGATAACCGACTGGGAAGCGCCCGCCCAGACCTGAGGACACGATCAGATCATTCTCACGTAGGTCGCCATTATTTGGAACATAAAGAAGTTCAAGAACGTCATCGTTACCGGTGCCCGCCGCGATCGCCCGCAAACCAGTGCGGTTCACCTGTACAGGGATCGCATGGTTTGCGTCGGTGAGCAGCATTGCGGTACTCGTTAATGGTCCTACGTGAGTAATCTGCCCCATAATCCCGGACGCATCTACCACAGGTTGTCCGACGAATACCCCTTGGCGACTCCCTTTGTTCAACACTACCTGACGAACCGCGAAATCAAGATCCACCGCAAGCAAATCAGCGACCAGTACACGCTCCCCCGCTTTCACAGAGGAATCCAATAGTTCACGCAAACGCATGTTCTCTGATTCCAATGCAGCGATGAGTTGTGAGCGCGATTCCAACAACAATATGCGTTCTTGCAGATCAGCGTTCTCGCGCAGAAGCCTTCGCTGAGAGATAATGGATTGGGCTAGCTGTCGGCTCACGTCCAACGGCAAATTGACTGCGTACTGAATCGGATAGACAACCAGCGACAGCGCCGAGCGTACAGATTCGAGGTAAGCCAAGCGAAAGTCAGCAAACATGAGACAAATGGAAACGCCAGCGAACAAGCCAAGTCGCTTGGTCAAAATCGGAGTGTCACGAAACAGGTGTTTGATTACGCTTCTCCCGCAACGTGTTTGCCGTTGACGTTTAAACGGCGACAACCCAGCTTCAGTGCTTAAAAGACTCGCTCAGTGAAAATCACAGTCACTCGGGCGCCAGAATATCCGGTCCGTATTCATCGATCATTTCCAAGATCTGTCCGCCACCACGCGCTACACACGTCAGTGGATCCTCAGCCACAATTACCGGTAAACCGGTTTCCTCCATGAGTAAACGATTTAGATCCTTTAATAGTGCCCCCCCACCGGTCAGTACCATGCCCCGCTCGGCAACGTCCGAACCAAGTTCAGGTGGCGTTTGTTCCAGAGCGGTTTTAACTGCTCCAACAATCCCCATCAATGGCTCCTGTAGCGCTTCAAGGATTTCATTGCTGTTCAATGTAAAGCTCCGGGGCAAACCCTCGGCTAGGTTGCGTCCCTTGATCTCTATCTCAACGACCTCGTGGCCAGGGTAGGCGCAGCCGATCTCATGTTTGATCCGCTCTGCGGTGGCTTCACCGATAAGACTGCCGTAGTTACGTCGAATATATTGGATTATGGCTTCATCAAACCGGTCTCCACCGATGCGAACCGAGTCCGAATAAACGATTCCATTAAGTGAAATGATTGCCACCTCGGTAGTGCCACCACCAATATCGAGCACCATGGAACCACTCGCATCACTGACCGGCATACCAGCCCCTATTGCCGCAGACATGGGTTCCTCCACGAGAAACACTTTACGGGCGCCGGCGCCGAGCGCGGAATCCGTAATTGCCCGACGCTCTACTTGCGTAGAGCCGCAAGGGACGCAGACCAAGACCTGGGGACTGGGCCTAAAAAGTAGATCACCGTGTACCCTATGAATAAAATACTGCAACATCTTTTCGGTAACGACGAAATCTGCGATCACACCGTCCTTCAACGGACGTATCGCCTGAATATGCTCCGGCGTGCGGCCCAGCATACGCTTGGCTTCCGCCCCAACCGCGGCGATGTCGGTGCGTCGCCCGCCATGCTCCCGGCCGTGGCGAATGGCGACCACGGAAGGTTCGTTCAGCACAACGCCTTTGCCGCGCACGTAAATGAGCGTGTTTGCCGTTCCCAAATCAACAGACAGGTCGTTGGAAAACAGACCCCTCAGTCTATTGAGCATAACTAATCAACATAAGTTTTAAGGCTCGAGGTTAAAGTTTAGACAGCGTATTTCTGGGTGAACAGGTATGATCGACAAACTGCAAACGTGGTATTCCTGGACACTTGCCCTCAACGGCATTGGACCCATTATGACTGTCATAATGTATCAGCGGACACGGGTTTGGGCAAGCATTGAAGTGTGATAAATTTTTTATTTTCAAACAATAACGAGGGAATTTTGATGTCGCTGGACAAGGCTGAAATCACCCGATTAGCACAATTAGCCCAGCTTCACGTGGAGCCCGAAGAGGCTGAGAGGCTGGCCGTTGAACTCGGCAAAATCCTAGGCTTTGTGGCAAAGATGGGCACTACCGAACTGTCCGATATCACACCAATGGCGCATCCCCTAGACCTACCAGCACGACTTCGTACCGACTCCATAACCGAGCAAGACCGGCGCGAGCGCTTCCAGAACGAAGCTCCATCTGTATCCGACGGTTTATATCTCGTCCCCAAAGTGATCGATTGAGGCCTCCACAGATGCAACGTCTATCGCTCAAGGAGATGTCATCGGGACTACAGCGTGGCGAGTTCTCGAGTCGAGAGTTAACGAAGACTCTGCTGCAACGGATCAGCAAAACCGAACCACTACTGAACAGTTTCATCACCGTAACTGAGGAATTCGCACTAAGGGAAGCGGCCACGGCGGACCGGCGAATTGCCGACGGCGAGGCGGGCCCCCTGACGGGCGTCCCGTACGCTAACAAGGATATCTTCTGCACCGAAGGCGTGAGAACCACTTGCGGTTCGAAGATGTTAGAGAATTTCTGCTCTCCTTACGACGCGACCACAGTGACGCGATTGCGCGATGCCGGAATGGTGATGCTTGGGAAAACCAATATGGATGAATTTGCCATGGGATCTTCCAACGAGAGTAGCTTCTACGAAGCAACTCGGAATCCGTGGAACACCGACTACGTACCGGGTGGCTCATCCGGGGGATCAGCCGCAGCCGTTGCCGCTGGCCTCACGCCGCTCGCAACCGGTACGGACACCGGTGGCTCGATTAGACAACCTGCCGCCTTCTGCGGGATCACCGGTCTTAAACCCACCTACGGCCGCGTGTCTCGCTACGGCATGATCGCCTTCGCATCAAGTCTGGATCAAGGCGGGCCGATGGCGTGTTCAGCCGAGGACACCGCGATGGCGTTAAACGTCATGGCCGGATTCGATCCGCGCGATTCAACCTCGTCAGAGCGCCCTAGTGAAAATTATTTGGCATCATTGAACGATGCCATCGACGGTTTACGGATCGGCCTGCCGCGCGAATACTTCGACGAGGACCTCAGCAAAGAAATCGGTCTGGCGCTGGAAAATGCGATACACGAACTCGAACAACTGGGTGTCAAATTCACTGAAATATCGCTGCCGCACACATCACTAGCCGTACCCGCATATTACGTACTCGCGCCGGCAGAATGTTCCTCTAACCTGGCCCGCTATGATGGGGTTCGCTACGGCTACCGCTGCGAGAACCCTAGCGACTTAAATGACCTCTATACGCGCTCGCGTTCAGAGGGTTTTGGCAACGAAGTAAAACGGCGGATTATGATTGGCACCTACGCACTGTCATCGGGCTACTATGACGCCTACTATATGAAAGCGCAGAAGGTAAGACGGCTTATCGGCGAAGATTTTAATAGGACATTCGCTGCAGTCGATCTGATACTTACTCCGGTCACACCCACCGTCGCGTTCAAGCTCGGTGAGAAAATCAAAGATCCGGTGACAATGTACAAATCAGATATCTACACCATACCGGTCAACCTGGCGGGACTCCCAGCTTTGTCCATGCCGGCGGGATTCTCCGGAGGGCTGCCACTGGGCGTGCAACTGATCGGTAATCACTTCGACGAGGCGAGGCTCTTGACCGTTGCCCATGCCTTTCAAAAACAGACAGATTGGCATACGCACACACCCGAATCGCGATTATGAACTGGGAACCAGTAATCGGACTTGAGATCCACACCCAGCTTGCCACCGACAGCAAGATTTTCTCCGGCGCGTCCACAGCCTACGGCGCGGCCCCCAACACCCAGGCTTGCGACATCGACCTCGGTCTGCCCGGTGTGCTGCCGGTGCTCAACGAATCGGTCGTGCGCATGGCGGTAAGTTTCGGACTGGCGGTGAACGCCGACATTGCACAACGCTCAATCTTTGCGCGTAAAAACTATTTCTATCCGGATCTACCCAAAGGCTATCAGATATCGCAATTCGAAGACCCGATCGTCGGACCCGGCGCACTGATGGTCAGAATGGACAACGGCGAGTCGATAACGGTAGGAATAACTCGGGCACATCTCGAAGAAGATGCGGGGAAATCCTTACACGAGGATTTTTATGGGCTTACTGGTATCGATCTGAACCGCGCCGGTACACCGCTATTGGAAATCGTATCTGACCCAGATATGCACAGTGCGAGCGAAGCAGTGGCCTACGCCCGCAGCATCCGTGCACTGGTGTGCTATCTGGAGATAAGCGACGGCAACATGCAAGAGGGATCCTTCCGTTGCGACGCGAACATCTCCATTAAACGCAGGGGCGATACTACCCTCGGCACACGCACCGAATTGAAAAACATAAATTCGTTTCGATTCTTGGAACGCGCTATTAACTTCGAGATAGAACGCCAAATCGAGCTACTTGAATCCGGCGAAACCGTGGTTCAGGAAACACGGCTCTATGATGCCAACAGGGATGAAACCCGTTCCATGCGGCACAAAGAGGAGTCCAACGACTACCGGTATTTCCCCGACCCCGATCTATTACCTTTGGATATCGATGCATCCCTGGTCGAGGAAATACGATCCAAACTCCCCGAATTGCCCGAAGCCAAACGACTGCGTTTCCTCGACGACTATGATCTAACCGAACAAGAGGCGGAATACCTGACGACATCCCGGCCGTTGGCCGAGTATTTCGAACTACTGGTGAAGCACAGTGATAAGGCAAGTAAACTAAGCGCCCATTGGATTGCCACCGAACTCGCGGCAGCGCTGAACGCCGAGGGTCTGGAGATAAACCAGAGTCGTCTGACGCCGGAACAGCTAGGAGGGTTGCTAATACGGATCACTGACAACACCATTTCCGGCAAGATTGCCAAACAGGTATTCGAGGCGATGTGGCGCGGTGAAGGTGACGCGAATGAAATTATCGCCCAGCGTGGATTACAGCAAATCACTGACGGTGGTGAAATAGAACTGCTAGTCGATGAGGTCATTACGCAAAACGCGAAGCAGGTCGAACAGTACCTGGCAGGTAAGGAAAAGGTGCTGGGATTCTTCGTTGGTCAGATCATGAAAATTAGTGATGGTAAAGCGAACCCGCAAGTGGTGAACGAGTTATTGACGAGGAAACTGGAAGACAAACGTTAACTGAAGAATACGATTACCTCATGGTAACCCGAACCCTCTCGTAGAGCGACGAAACGGACCGCTACGAATACTGTCTCATCCGAAGTCGGCCACTCTCTACCGAAAAGATTTGCAGCGATCGGCGCGCCCAGATCACGGCTGTGGAAGCTGCGCGAGATCTGCGGTGAGCGCCAGTCGACGGTCCACAAACGGACATCCAGATTGCGTAAAACCAGATCCAGTGATCCGTTGTGTGGGCTGACAAACCAGTGAATCTAGGTGTACACGATATTTGGATCGAATTGATCATTGCCTTTTATCGGATCTACTACACAAATAAAAACCGTTCCGTCTGACAAGTTCTCACGATAGTTTGCCAATAATATATGTGTCAGCTCGTGAGCTATGCCCGGGCGCGTTTGAGAAAAGGAGTTATAGGCCGGGCGGCCCGACCTTAGTATAGAGCAGAGGGTTGCTATGCACGCTGGCATGTTCGCACGCTTCCACGAACAACCCCCTTATGCGTCTACGGATTTTTCTTCTATACCTTCGTCGGGTTCCGGTCGATCGATCAGTTCAACGTAGGCCATGGGCGCTGCATCACCTGGACGGTGGCCACACTTTATGATGCGCAAATAACCACCCGGCCGAGCAGCGTAGCGCGGGCCTAGTTCTCCAAAGAGCTTGCCTACCACTGCACGATCGCGTAGCCGCGAAAAAGCTAGCCTACGGTTAGCAAGACTGTCTGCTTTAGCAAGCGTGATCAACGGCTCAGCTGTACGGCGCAGCTCCTTTGCCTTGGGTAGGGTCGTTTTAATGAGTTCGTGCCGAAATAAGGACACTGCCATATTACGGAACATCGCCGAACGATGGCTGCTGTTACGATTCAAGCGCCTCCCGCTTTGCTTATGTCGCATAGTCGTATCCCTAACTGTTTATCTCGGGCGTGATGCGCCGGATCAGATCCCGGTTGACACCATGTCTTCGTTGTACAAGTTCGGTGGTGGCCAATGCTCCAGCCGCATCCCCAACGAAAGAGCCCGCGCTGCCAACACGTCCTTGATTTCGGTAAGTGATTTCTTACCCAGGTTCGGCGTTTTCAGCAACTCTACCTCGGTGCGTTGGATCAAATCACCAATGTAGTAAATACTCTCGGCCTTCAAGCAATTAGCTGAACGAACAGTCAATTCCAAGTCGTCGATGGAACGTAGCAGTATCGGATCAATCTCGAGGTCGTTGGCGGAGTCAGCTTCCGGCTGATTAGAGCCACTGAGATCGACGAACACCGAAAGCTGGTCCTGCAAGACACCAGCGGCGTTTCGAACAGCAGTCTCCGGATCGATCGTGCCGTCCGTCTCAATCTCAAGGATGAGTTTATCCAGGTCGGTACGTTGTTCAACGCGAGCACTCTGAACTTCGTAGGAAACACGCTGGACTGGACTGAAAGAGGCATCCAGCTTCAAGCGTCCGATTCGTTGCTCCTCCTCTTCATCAACCAAGCGTAGATTCGCCGGTTCATAGCCGCGACCACGAACGACCTTGATAGACATACTTAGTTCGCCGTTGTCAGCTAACGTCGCCAACTGATGATCGGGATTTACTATCTCAACTGTATGGTCGACGGTGATATCTGCTGCCGTCACGTTGCCTCGACCCTTTTTGTTCAGGCTCAAAGTCGTCTCGTCTTTTGCATGCATCCGCACCGCCAGCCCTTTCAAGTTAAGAAGGATATCGGTTACATCCTCCTGAATGCCTTCAACAGTGGTGTACTCATGCAAAACGCCATCAATTTCAACTTCCACGACCGCACAACCCGGCATCGAGGAAAGCAAAACCCGCCGCAAAGCGTTACCTAACGTATGGCCAAACCCACGGTCTAACGGCTCCAAGGTAACTTTGGCGACGCGGTCGGTGATCGGTTGGACGTCAACCAGTCGAGGTTTCAGTAGTTCGGTTTCATAAGCCGACATCTATGCTTCTCCTGAAAGTATTACTTATTTGGAATAGAGCTCGACAACCAGAGACTCGTTGATGTCCGCTGGTAGTTCATCTCGTTCAGGTGCGTGCTTGAACACACCCCGCATTTGTTTCGAATCCAGTTCTACCCAGTCAGGAATTCCGAACTGCTCGGCAAGCGCCAGCGCATCTTGGATACGCACTTGCTTCCGAGCCTTTTCGCGGACAGATACTGTGTCGTTCACCCTCACTTGATACGAGGGGATATTGACGACCTTACCGTTGACCATGATTGCCTTATGACTCACTAGTTGTCTGCCTTCGGCTCGAGTGACTGAAAACCCCATGCGGTAAACCACATTATCCAGACGGGATTCGAGCATTTGCAGCAGCACTTCACCGGTCGCACCACGGCGTGAGGCAGCCTTCTTATAGTAATTACGGAACTGGCGTTCCAGCACACCGTAAATGTAGCGGAGTTTCTGTTTTTCCCGGAGTTGCAGCGCAGAGTCCGACAATCTTCGCTGGCGACCGTCGCCGTGCTGCCCGGGTGGTTTTTCAAGCTGACACTTGGACTCGACCGGTCGCGCCCTACTTTTAAGCGCCAGATCAATACCCTGGCGGCGACTGAGCTTACATTTGGGACCAATATACCTTGCCATACGTAACTTCCCTCTAGACGCGCCGTTTTTTCGGGGGGCAACAACCATTGTGCGGGATCGGCGTCACGTCGGTGATGTTACTGATCTTGAACCCAGCCGCATTTAGCGCTCGCACCGCCGACTCACGCCCGGGACCGGGACCTTTTACCAGTACGTCGAGATTAATCATACCTACCTCATGCATGAACGGTGTCAACTTCTCCGCCGCCACTTGGGCGGCAAACGGCGTACTCTTGCGCGAACCACGAAACCCACTGCCGCCCGCTGTCGACCACGCGAGCGTATTACCCTGGCGATCGCTGATGGTGATGATCGTGTTGTTAAACGACGCGTGTATGTGAGCAACACCATCTACGATCGTTTTCTTTACCTTTTTGTGTGTTTTGGTTGGGGCTTTTGCAATTGTTAGCAGTTCACTTTTTAATTCTTCATGATGCGGCTCGGACCCTTTCTGGTCATTGCGTTGGTTTGAGTGCATTGACCTCGCACCGGTAAGCCACGTCGATGTCGCACACCGCGGTAACAGCCCAAGTCCATCAAACGTTTTATATTCATCGATCTTTCTCGCCGAAGATCGCCTTCTATTTCATATCGCCCCACTTCCGCACGCAATTTGTCGAGCTCTTCTTCCGTCAGATCCTTGACCTTCTGCGAAGGGGCAACACCAGTCGCCGCACAGATCCTACCGGCGCGAATAGCACCGATGCCGTAGATCTGGGTAAGCGCAATAACTGCGTGTTTATGATCGGGAATGTTTATTCCAGCTACGCGTGCCATACTTTATATTCCTCAGCCTTGGCGTTGTTTATGCCTAGGATCTTTACAGATAACCCGCACCACACCTTTCCGCTTAACCACTTTGCAGTTACGACACATAGGTTTCACTGATGCACGTACCTTCATGACTCAACCTCGCTCGCTCAACGGCGACCATAACCTTTGAGATTCGCTTTTTTCATCAATCCTTCGTATTGGTGAGAAACCAGATGCGCTTGCACTTGAGACATGAAGTCCATCACCACTACGACTATGATCAACAGTGACGTACCGCCGAAGTAAAACGGCACGCTGTATTTCAAAATAAGAAACTCCGGCAACAGGCAAACCGCCGTTATGTATATCGCACCAGCTGCCGTTAGTCGGGTCAATACGCTGTCTATGTACCGTGCAGTCTGCTCACCCGGCCTTATTCCGGGCACCAGAGCACCAGATTTCTTTAGATTGTCCGCCATCTCCTTGGGATTGACCACCAAGGCAGTATAGAAGAAGCAGAAGAAAATGATCGCAGCGGCATACAACATCACGTACAACGGTTGGCCTGGAGACACAGCGCTGGTAAACCTCAATAGCCAACCCAAACCTTCGGAACTCCCTGCCCAACCGGCTAACGTGGTCGGGAACAATATGATGCTAGAGGCGAAAATCGGCGGTAGGACGCCGGCCATATTCAGTTTCAGTGGCAGATGGCTTGCCTGG
>CAZBOQ010000069.1:0-10781 GCA_964493555.1 uncultured Gammaproteobacteria bacterium
ATCCCTATGGGACTCATCGGTACCGTCATTGGCCACTTCTTGATGGGCTACGAGTTGAGCATCATGAGTGCTCTCGGTTTCACGGCACTCTCAGGAGTCGTCATCAATGACTCTCTGATTCTCATCGTCAAGGTCAACGAGCTAGCACGGGGCGGCGCGAGTCACTTCAGCGATGCCCATAATCTTTTCGGCGAAGACACTATCTACTGGCGCGACGGCAAGGAAGTAGAAAATCTCCCTGAGAATTTCTACTCATCGGAGTTCTACACCGACACAATGATAGATTTCATTGATAAGGGTCGGGCGGACAGTAAACCATTTTTCGCCTACATGGCGTACACCTCCGTGCACTGGCCGATCCAGGTTCCAGACGACTGGTTGAACGCCTATAAGGGGCATTACAACGCCGGCTGGGACGTATTGCGCGAAGAGCGTCTAACACGGATGAAGGAACTCGGTATCATCGACACAGACGTGGAAGCCTATCCGCGCCGTGATGATGTTCCCGCCTGGGATGACCTTTCCCCGCTCGCAAAGCAAGTGGAAGCACGAAAAATGGAACTTTACGCGGCGATGGTGGAAAACCTCGATTTCCATATGGGACGCGTCATCGAGTACCTGAAGAGAACCGGCCAGTACGACAATACATTTATCATTTTCATGTCCGATAATGGCGCAGAGGGTAACAATATAGGCGGGATGTACGACAACCCCTATTGGCTACCCGCTACTTTCGACAATCGCATCGCTAACATGGGCAGGATCCGTTCTTATCTATGGATGGGCCCCGGATGGACACAGGTAAGCTCGCTACCCCACCGCATGTGGAAAGCGTACGTTAGTGAAGGCGGGATCACGGTCCCGGCGTTAGTAACCTGGGCGGGACTGCAGAGCAAAGGTGGTCGAAGCCACGTCATGACCACAGTAATGGATGTATTGCCGACCGCGCTCGAATTGGCGGGTGTGAAACATCCAGGTACCCGCTATAACGGACGAAAAATCCTGGAACCTCGCGGTCGGTCCATGCTCGCACACCTACGCGGTGAGCAGAGCGATGTACACGGCCCGGAATATGCCAACGGTTGGGAGGCACAGGGGCGCAACGCGTTCCGTAAGGGTGATTGGAAGATCCTGTGGCTCTGGGAACCATTCGGACCCGATCGCTGGGAACTCTTTAACCTCGCTGAGGATCCGGGCGAGCCGCGGGACCTCTCCCACAGGGAGCCCGAGAAGCTCGCCGAGCTTTTGACCGGTTGGGACGAATACGTAAAGACTACGGGCATCGTGGTCTTAGATCGTGACGAGGGTTACGGTAGAAAATAGCGACCCGTGAGGTTACGAATACAAATTAACCGCTATCCGGTGTTTGAACGAACCGGACTTAGTGCTCCCGTGCAACAAACTATTCCCTGCAGCGGACTAGCTGTACGCTTTTCATAGTCATCAACGTTTCATCATTTTGATTAATCACCGCCCAATCGAGATTTACTAAACCTCGATCGGGTTTACTATTCGAGAGTCGCTTACCAGTAATTGATACGTGCGTAAAGACCGTATCGCCGGGCCGCACAGGGTGCAGCCAACGTAACTCATCACAACCCGGTGAACCGAGACTTGCACCATCAGCGAACGGATTGGTCGCCATGAATAGACGAAAGGCAACTGCGCCCAGCTGCCAACCGCTACCAATCAAGCCCCCGTACGCTGTGGCAGCGGCGGCTTGCGCGTCAATGTGACTCGGCTGTGGATGATAGGACCAAGCGAACGCCATCATCTCGCCCCCGGTCATCGTCTTACCGGCGGAAACGATCATTTCCCCTACCTCGAAGTCTTCAAACCAACGATCAGGCATAGTTCTCTTCAACCTTACTTTTGGGCGAGATTCGGCGATGATGAATCACCAAGTCCTGCTTGAAACGAATCCAATGACAATAGAAACTTTTCCACCAGAAAATCCACCTGTTCGTGGGTAATGATTAGAGGCGGCATCAAGGTAACGGTCTCACCCACCGGACGGGTGATAATACCGTGAGCAAGGCCGTGGGAACGGAAAATTTCTCCTACCTCACCCACCGGTTGTAGCGGCGTACATCCTTCGCTTTCCTTTACCAGTTCCACCGCACCGACCAGACCGCAGGCGCGCACTTCCCCTACCAACGGATGGTCGATGAGCGCTTTCAAAGCCTCGCAGAAATAGGGCCCGATATCGGTCTGGGTCCGCTCGATAATGCCTTCTTCACGCATCAGACCAATGTTAGTGTTGGCGACGGCGCAGGCTACCGGGTGTCCCGAATAGGTAAACCCGTGATAGAACTCACCTCCTTTATCAACCAGCGTGTTGGCGATGCGATCACCGACCATCACCGCGGCAAGGGGGTAGTACGCGGAGGTAATACCTTTGGCAAGACACATCAGATCCAGATGGTCAATGGAAAAGGTATCGGCGCCGAACCAGTTGCCAGTGCGACCGAACCCACAAATAACTTCATCAGCTACCAGCAGTACGTCGTGTTTCTTGCAGATAGCCTGGATCTCCCGCCAATAATTCTCTGGCGGGATCTTACCGCCCCCGGCCCCCTGGATGGGTTCGCCGAAAAATGCAGCCACTCGTTCCGAGCCGATCTCCGTGATTTTATCGTCCAGCCACGATGCCGCGAGTTTGCCGAACTCTCGCGCTGACATATTGCGCTTGTAAACGAACTGGTACGGCGCGCCTATATGCGCAAAATCTGGAAGAGCCGCCGCCTGCGCGTGCATAGGTGGCATACCGCCCAGCGAAGCCGCGGCGATGGTACTACCGTGATAGGCATCCTCACGGGAGATGATGATTTGTTTTTCCGGCTTCCCCTCTAACGCCCAGAAATGCCGAACCATACGAATACAGGTATCGTTCGCCTCCGATCCCGAGTTCATATAGAAAACGCGGTTCAGCCCAACTGGCGTCAGATCGACCAGGGTTTCACTCAAAGCAATGGCTTGTTCGTTGGACGATTTAAAGAAGTTGTTGAAGTAGCTTAGTTTGCGCATCTGATCAGCGGCTGCCTGCGCAATTTCCTCTCGCCCATAACCAATGTTCACGCAGGCAAGACCTGCCAACCCATCCAGATACTTATTTCCATCACTGTCCCATACGTAGCAACCCTCGCCACGCGTAACGATCATCGCTTTCTCTTCGGCAAGGGACTTGTAATCCGTGAACGGATGCAGAAAATTATCGACATCGGCCCGTTGCCAAGCCGCAGTGGATCGCTCCATCGTTATTATTCTCCTAGGAGATCAGGTATTCATTAAAGCGGATCTGGCCGCAAGTTTTCAAGTGCATGCCAGTGGCGACGTACTCTAGCTATCCGGTCGTGCTTAGCTCGCGTCGCTCTGCACCGCACGGATAAGTTGTAGCCCGTATTCTTCGTACGCATCATTTGACGCATAAAGATGCTGGGTCGCGCCGTGCAAATCCCTCAAGCAACGCTGCAACACATTACTTTGGTGAATGACGCTCGCACCAACAAAATGGTAGGCATCAGTAACGGCACTTGCGGTCTCCTCGGTCGCGTGCGCAAACGCCGCGGTGACTTTCGCGTCGATCGCATCGTTCCAGTCCCCCGCCATCAATATTGGCCAGGCCTCGGCCAACACCTGAGTCATCAATTCACGGGCGGCGTCGACCCGTAGCGCTGATTTAGCTAACTGAAAGCGGAATACCTCCCGATCGCTGAGGAGCCCCTTGCCAGGGCCACGAGATTTACTCGTTGAATACATCGCCATCTCGTCGATCGCCCGTTGTGCAACACCTAATGAAAACCCCGCGTTCTCTGGCGCAACATACGATCTGATGCTGGTCATGCTATACATCGCCCCCCCACGCTTTGGCTGCTCGCGGAACGACCAGCTCATTTCCTCAGGCACCAGCGTGTCAGCGATTACATCGATACTGCCGGTGCCGCGCAAAGCGGCGACGTGCCAGTCGTCCTCGAAGGTCACACTGTCGGTAGGCGTGACAAACATGTGCGGTTCAGGTCTTTCTGCAATGCTCATTGCGGTTAGGATTATCCACTGCGCATGCTGTGAGCCACTTGCCCATTTCCAGCGGCCACGTACCTGCCAACCGCCATCAACCCGCTCAGCCTTCCCGCTGGGTGCGGCGACGGCAGCAACAAACGGTACCGAACCGTCAAAAACCCGTTTCAAACCTTGCTCTGGAAGCATCGCTCCAGACATGCCCCCAGCACCCCCGTGCACGATCCCCACCCAGCCCTCTGTCGGATTTGCATACGCCAGCGCCTCGTAGAAGCGCAGCTGCTCTGGTGCAGTGAGCTGATAACCACCTACCTCTTTCGGCACTTTCGCCATCGGTACTCCGATGGTGCGCAGTGCATCAACCAGACGCGCCGGCGCGGTGCGTAGCTCTTCTGCTTCGCCAGCCGTTGTCTCTAGCACTTCGCGTTGTTCCTCGATGCGCTTTAACAGCAGGCTTAGGGTCATAGCGCGTCGCTCCCGGTAGCATGTGCCTCAGAGATAACATAGGCCTGGATGGCCTGCGAGCTCTCTACATTTAAGAATTCCGCAAAACCAATCATCCCCTTATCCCGGCGCGAGCCTCCAAGCACAACCGCCTGCCACTCGGCGTGGCCCTCTACACTCAAGTGCCGTAGATCCGGAATTACCCGACCACTGATCGCATTGTCACCGTGACATCCAAAACAATAAGTGTGATAGAGCTGCCTGCCCTGCGCTACCGTTTCAGCTGAAGCTGTCATCGGCGGTGGATCCGGGCTGACGTAGGTCCCTTCGTCAGCCGGCGGCAGCTCGGCATTACCGCCCAATTTAAATGCCAACACGCGCGAGACATTACGCACGCCGACCCGTTCAGCAAGACGGCCGCCCAATAGGGCGAAACCCGTACCCCAGCCGGCAGCAACCGCCACAAACTGTTCGTCGTCCATAGCGTAACTTACTGGTCCGGCCAGCACACCGGTTTGCGCCGCAAAATCCCAAATCTGCTCACCGGTGTCCGCGCGATACGCCACAAAACGTCCGGTAGCCCGACCTTGAAACACCAGGTTGCCGGCAGTTGCAAGAACACCACCGTTCCAAGAAACATTATCCGGGACGCGCCATGCTTCACGATTGTGAACTGGATCCCAAGCCAATAATGCCCCGGTGACCGCGTCGACTACTTCCTCTCGTAGCACCGGATCTGCCGGCATCGAACTAGCGACGGTATCAACACCGAGGTTGTAGGGCCCCATCCGGGGGTCATGTTGGTAGTTCGCCTCCATTTTGTATGGAAAAGCATCCTGGCGTACTGGGATATAAACCAACCCGGTAGATGGGTGAAAGGCCATCGGGTGCCAATTGTGTGCGCCCAGTGGACCCGGTGATGTCAATACGATTTCATCACGATCCCGCACGCCAGGCACTTCAACCGGTCGGCCGGTTTTCAGATCTACATGGGTCGCCCAGGTTATCGGTACCAAAGCCTCTGCCGAGATTAGCTCACCTGTGGCACGGTCAAGAACGTAAAAGAACCCATTCTTCGGTGCCTGCATGAGAACTTTGCGCACCGTACCGTTGATCTCCAGATCTGCCAGCATGATTGGCTGCACGGCCGTGTAATCCCAGGTTTCGCCCGGCGTCGTTTGATAGTGCCAGACGTACTCTCCCGTATCTGGCCGTACCGCTACGATCGAACTTAGAAACAGGTTGTCACCACCACCGGGGCTGCGAATTTTTCGCTCCCAAGGTGAGCCATTACCGACACCTATGTAGAGCAAGTCCAGTTCAGGATCATGCACCAAGGCGTCCCAGGCGGTCCCACCGCCACCGGCAGCCCACCATTCCCCGTTCCAAGTCTTGGCCGCCATTTCCATAGCTGATGACTCGAATCCCTTAGCTGGGTCGCCTGGCACGGTGTAAAAACGCCAAATCTGTTCGCCGCTGGTGGCGTCATAGGCAGTGACATATCCCCGCACACCGTACTCCGCACCGCCGTTACCTATCACGACTTTGCCCTTAACCACACGCGGTGCACCAGTGATCGTGTAATGTTTCTCCCGGTCGGTGGTTTGTACGTCCCACACCGGCTCACCACTCTTAGCATCGAGGGCAACTAGACGGCCATCGATCGTTCCAACAAAAACTTTGTCACCCCACCAAGCGAGCCCGCGGTTGACAACATCACAACACGCCCTGCCGCCAAAATATCCCGGTACTCCCGGGTCGTAGCGCCAAAGTTGTCGGCCTGTGGCAGCATCCAATGCGTAGACGATACTCCAGGATCCAGTAAGGTACATCACGCCGTCGACAATCAGAGGGGTCGCCTCTATGCCGCGTTTGGTTTCGATATCGAAATACCAGGCCAAGCCTAAGTTTTCGATGTTGTCTACGCTAATATCATTTAGCGGGCTAAAGCGTTGTTCAGAATAGGTGCGCCCGTGCGTTAACCAGCTGCCCGGTTCAGACTCTGCAGCTATAATCCGCGCGCCCGGATCGTCCCCAGCGCTAGCTACCAGCTTCGCAGACACGGATTCAGTCGGCGGGGGTGCAGTGGCCAACTGATTCTCTTCCTTGTCGGCACTACAACTCGCCAATCCAAACAGTACTACCGCCGCCAGCCAAATGGCTGCCGGACATTTACCAGTTTGCATGAGTTTCTCCCTCGGCGGCGTAAGTCAGCAGCAAGTCTTCCTACGCATCCTCATTTTCTATCGCAAAACACTCCATACGGGCAGCAAGCCATTATCCTTTAAGACACTACGTTTTTGTCCTGCCTCCCTTCACCTCGCTTGCTATCAACTAACGCTGAAACAACCCTTTGGTGTGCTCAGGCTTCTGCACAGCCCTAGCGTGCGTACTTGCGAATTTCCGCCACATAGTCAACTCGATATCCGGACGGAACAACCGCTCCCGTTGCCATCCATCTTCATCAGCATAAAATTTTTCCATGTTGCGGCGAGCGAATGCATCCTCCTGGGTAAATTCCTTGGGTATCGCTTCCCACATTTCGTGACAGCCCTTCTCAAGCCACTGGCTATGCTCTGCCTCGCTACTCACTTTCTTACAACCGAACTGAAAATAAGTGTGAGTCCCGGCATCTCTGGGAACATAAAACTCAACGTGCCACACATCTGGATAGGGCCATGAATCAACCTTGAGACCGCATGGCATCCAGAGGCCCACTACACCGTGATCCGCTCCCTCAATTGCACGCTTTAACTCAGCATTACTTTTCCCCTCAGCTAGCGGGGGGCGCACTTTGATCGCTGGACGACCGTTCATTGCTGGTATTTCCGCTTCGAAAGGCATTGCAGTTTCTGTGATATGGCGGGAAAAACCCTGCGGACCCGGTTCATCTTCGAAATAGGTAGTGGTTTTCTTTACCCCCTCGCGATCGGTGACCCAGCCGAACGGTATGGGTAGATCAGCATCGACACAAAGCTTGGACCAATTGTGAATAAAATGGTGACCTGGGTCATACCCGTTCTCACAAGCTAGGCGCCAATTCGATTCGATGTCGTAGGGTTCGACCGCGGCAATCGCCATGTCTTCATCGAGAAACCCCGGAGGTAGATCGGCCTCCAGCGGTGGTGGATCAATATCACCGATGAACACGAATACGATCTCTTTGCGTTCCTCGATTGGGTAGGATTTGATTCCACATTTACCAATGAGGCTGGAGTTGGGTTCAACCAGGATGGTGAAAAGCTTCCCGGTTTGAAGATCATAGGTCCAGGTGTGGTACCAACAGGAGATGGTGTCTGCTGTATACAACAGAGGCCGCTTGGAGAACCGCACACCGCGATGACAGCAACGGTCCTCAATCGCGAACAGCCTACCTTCCCGCCGGGTGAGGAGGATGTCTTCACCCAGTAGCTTTACTGCCTTCACTTCACCTTCTTTGACATGGGCAGAAAGTGCGGCAGGGTACCAATAATCACGAAACCCAAGCTCCGCATCCAACCACGTTTGCCACGGCTTGCGCCGAGCCGTCTTAGCCTTGTCTACGTGAGAGTCGGTCTGTTCAGCCAGTTCGTTGGTTAGATCGGTCATTCATACTTCTCCCGACAAGAGCAATTTGCATGACCGGTATGCTAACCGACCCGATCTACGCAATACAGCCAAATTCAACGACCCACCGATCGTTTATGTTCAAGCCGTGGGGATTTGATCAACGCGACAGCAGCGAAGGCCACCAATAACGGCAGCGCGAAAGCCGTGAAGTTCCATCCTCGCGACCAGCCCATACTCATCAAAATACCGGCCATGAGCGGCCCTAATATCGCACCAAATCGACCTAGCCCGATGGTCCACCCAATCCCGCTGGCGCGTGCGCTGGCATCGTAAATTCGGACAGCGGTGATCCAGATGCTGATATACGCACCGCTGAAGAAAACACCAAGCGCAAACCCAACCAGAGACAACAGCAGGACGTTGGGAGGGGAAAATCCGAACACAACCATCAGCAGAGCGGCCGCGATAAACGAAAGGCGTTGCAGCCTGCGCAGACCGTAGCGTTGCGATAAATAACCCATCGCTAACAATCCGATAATCGAGCCAACGCTATTTGCCACGCCGATGTAGATCGCCCAGTTTAACGATAAACCAGCGTCCACCAGAACTTTAGGCATCCAACTTAGCACGAAATACAAAGTCGCGAGCAGGCAAAAACAACTGACCCACAGAAGCGGCGACCATCGTCGATACTCGTCGCGAAACAATGCCGCCAGTCCGATTACAGAATCACTCCGCCCGGATGCTTCGTAACTCGTGGTAGTGATGTTCTGTCCCAAACGGGCGGAGATATCAGCAAGCCGTGCGAGGCTCTCCGGATCTCCCTTCGCGGATAGAAACTCTGGAGATTCCGGCAAAATAAAATAGGCGTTGATCGTAACGATAAACGTCAGTGCTCCAGAAACAAGAAAGACACTCTGCCAGCCGAATTTCTCGATCAACAATGCCGCCAAACTGCCGCCGAGTATCGATCCCATCGGTGCCGCGACATGTAGGCAACTCACAGAGAGGTTGCGGAACTTGTCCGGTGAGTATTCGGCCACCAAGCTGGTAATACCCGGCAAAGTCGCACCTATACCAAGCCCGGTAAGTATGCGATAGACGAGCAATTCTGGGACATTGGTAGCTAGCGGTGTTGCCACCATGGAGACTGCCATCAACGATATTCCGCACAACACGACTTTGCGCCGACCAACATAGTCACACAGCGGACCGATGAGTACCGCACCCGCAGCCATACCGATAAAAACACCACTCAAGACGATACCTAGGGATTGCGGTGGCAACGACCATTCATCGGAAACCGCGGGCCCGGCATAAGCCATCGCGAACAAATCCAGCCCGTCGAGCAGATTGATGAAAAAACACATAACAAGGACACGAACCTGAAACCCCGAGAACTTATCGTTCAGTTCGATGGCCATACCTTCCTCACAGTGCCGGCTGTCACAAGCGGCGCCCTTTAATTAGGCTTTAATTCCACTGGCATAATGCGCCCCGTCTGAACGTGCGTAGGTATATTTCGCATCATCCAGATAAGTAACAGCAGACCAGGCACAGCGACGCCCGTAGAGATAAGAAAAAATCCGACCCAATCGGTTTTATCGGCTACCCAACCGCTCGGTACTGACAGCCAAGTTCGCCCAAATGCCATCAACGATGAGAACAGTGCGTACTGAGTGCCAGTGTAATTTATGTTACAAAGCAACGAGAGGTATGCAACAAAGGCAGAACCACCCATACCACCCGACAGGTTTTCAACACCTATCGTGACAAACAGAAACCCGAAATCGGGGCCGATCGCGGCTTGCGCGGCGAACATGAGATTAGACATCATCTGCAGAATGCCGCAAATGAGGAGACTCTTCAGGATACCGTAGCGTTTGACGATGACACCTCCGACAAAGACTCCGACCAGTGTCGCACCGACGCCGAAGAGTTTACTCGCTGTCGCAATTTCGGCGTACGAAAAACCGATCCTCGCGTAAAACGGGTAAGCCATGACCCCTAAGAATGCATCACCAAGTTTGTACAGCAGAATGAAGACGAGAATCGTCAACGAAATACCAGGGGTGTTTCGCGTAAAAAACTCCAAAAAAGGATCAACAACCATTACGCGCAGTCGCGCGCTCGCGGGAATGCGTCGGAGTGTTGGGTCGATCTTCGGTGACGGTGCCCACCAAGCCACCACCATTCCGACAATAACTAAAGCGCCCATCGAAAAGTAGATCAGCGACCAATCAATCTTCGCGTGCGCGAGATATAACGCACCCGCGCCTGACATTATGGCACCGAGCCGATAGCCGGCCTGGGTCATCGCTGCCCCAGCCCCCTGCTGATCGTCGTCCAGGATTTCGATCCGGTAAGCATCAATGACGATGTCTTGGCTGGCTGAGAGGAACGCAACGGCCAACGCCGCCACCGCGGTAACCATTGGCGCTGTATCGGGCTGGCTGGATCCGAGCACCACAATCGCGGCCAGCAACGTGAACTGGATAACCAACATCCATGCGCGTCGGCGACCCAACAACTCCGACAAAACAGGCAACGGTACACGGTCGATTAACGGCGCCCACAGGAACTTCAAGTTGTAAGGCGTCCCCACAAGCGCAAACAACCCGATCGCTGTCAGGGTCACACCGGTTTCGTTAAGCCATAACGACAACGTCGAGGTTGTTAATCCTAACGGCAAACCGCTGGCAAAACCCATAAGCTACACGATAATAAGGGGGCGCTCTAGATAGACGCGAGCGTCTGCCCATATCGAAACG
>CAZBOQ010000070.1:0-7307 GCA_964493555.1 uncultured Gammaproteobacteria bacterium
CACCGTGTTTCTCTAGGTTCCATTCCATCACTGCATTGCCAGTACCGATCACGGTACCGTAACCATGCAATTCACCGGGCATTTCCGGGTAGCCCATTGCTGCGAACATCCAGGTGAAAGCACCGGATTTGACCTCGGCGAAGGCCTCATCAATAAACTGCGGCAGCACCTTGAAGACCTCTCCAGTTTTACCCTGTCGCAGTAGTTCAATCATGCGCATATCCCACTTGTAGCCAGCATAGTTCTCTGGATGTTCTTGCGACATGTCCTCGGGCGTCTCCGGCTCGGCGTGAAAGTGCCAGTGACACAGCGTGTTAGACGCCAACAGAACAGCGCGTCTGCCGGTTTTCTCGATTGCTTTGCGGGTCGCCTTGCCGAGGCGATCCATCTCTTCAAGACCCTGTTCCGTGTCAAGGTAATAGGGCGAGTTGTTGGCCGAGATCCCAACGATCGGGATGTCCCACTGGGGCCGGATCATATGTAGGGTCGTGATAGTGCCGTAATCCACACGAAAGTTGGGATTGCGCATCATTTTTGTAGTGAGGCCGAGCGCTGCTGCTTCGTTGCAGCAGGCTTCAGCGAGTGGAACATCAACTTCAAGTTCAAAGGTGTAGCGAAACAGATTTGGAAAAATCGGATCAACCGATTTACCGCGTAACTGTTGAACGCCGAGAAAATGGTGCCCGAGTTGTGTCATCCAGTGTGGTGAATGTACTAACAAAACGTCTGGCTTTAGTTGATCGAGCGTTTGTCGAGCACGCTCGTAGGCCCAGCGCAGTTGCTCCCATCCGCACTCGGATTTCGGTTCGTTCTGCGGAGGATTCTCCCCGTAAACAAGGTGCGGCGGGTGCGGGGCAAGGTAGCCTGCGATAATTTTTCCATCGGCCATGATTTTCCTCCTTCGTGGACGTCATGATACCTGAGTCTAATATAGGCGCTTGCGCGCGCGAAAGGCAACTCGAGGTGGGGTCTCGCATCTTTCTGGAAAACAGATACTTACTGTACCAAACGGCGCCGTACAAACACTGCCGAGGCATAGAACCCTACTGCCGCGTACCCAAGCAGCACGCCGGCGTGTAGAGCCACATCATTGGCAGCTTGGCCAGCTGCCAGCGGTCTTACTAACGCCACCGCGTGTGTAAGCGGTAGTAGCTGTACCAGTGTTTGCACCAATTCGGGAAGCGAGTTGATGGGATAGAAAACGCCGCAGAATATGAACATCGGCGTCATCACTAACGCCACGTAGTAGTTGAAGAAATCGTAGGATGGCGAAAGGGCACTGACAGTGATCGCGGGTCCGGCGAAGCATAAACCGATAAGTAAGAATATAGGGACGCAAATTAGGGTGTCGACCCCGTTTATCGCACCAAGCGCTAGAGCAACAATAAGAATAGCACTGCTGCTGATTACCCCTTTGGTTGCGCACCAAAGCATCTCACCGGCGACGATGTCGTCGACCTCAAGCGGCGTCGCCAGCATAGCGTCGTAGGTTTGTTGAGGCACCATACGGGTGAAAACTGAAAACAATCCTTCAAATGAGGAAGTGTTCATTGCCGAGGATGCCAGCAGGCCTGATGCTAGGAAAGTGATATAAGGTATCCCGGCCATGTCGCCGATGAAGCGACCAAGACCATGGCCGAGGCCCAGCAGATAGAGGACTGGCTCACCAAAATTAAGTAGTAGACTAGGGGCGACCAATTTGCGCCATACCAACAGGTTTCGGCGCCACACTGCGATTGCTCCGGCACGTAGTCTTGGTACGCTATAGTCGGTCATTCTCGCAGCTCGTGACCGGTCAGCTTAAGGAAAACGTCCTCAAGATTAGCGGGACGATGCAGGTAGCTGTGTTGCGGTACTGCATGCAACAAGTCAATCACTGCAGTGGGTGCCTGTGTGTAACAGTAGACGGTCTCGCCTACCGTGCGGAGACTGCAGTCGTCGATCTTACTCAACAAAGTCTCTATCGCCGGTGCATTTCCATGAACCTCGATTACGTCCGATGCAATGTGATCGTCGATCAGTTTCTTCGGAGGGCCTTGGCTGACGATCCGTCCGGCGTCGATGACGACGAGGTCTTCGCATAAACGCTCAGCTTCCTCCATATAATGGGTAGTCAGCAGCAGAGTCTTTCCCAATTTCTTGAGGGAGCGCAGTCGATTCCAGATAAGATGGCGAACTTGTGGATCGAGTCCAGTAGTGGGTTCGTCGAGGACCAGCAGTTTCGGATCGTTAATTAAGGCACGGGCTATACTTAAACGCCTTTTCATGCCACCCGACAGAGTCATGATTTTGGTATCGGCGCGGTCTGAGAGTTCTACCAGATCCAGTAACTCTTTAATCCGTGCAGCGCCCTTGTCGAACTTTAGACCGAAATAACTTGCATACACCATCAGATTTTCAACAACAGTGAGATCCGGGTCTAGGTTGTCTGCCTGCGGCACGACGCCGATCTCAGCGCGTGCCGCGCGAGCTAATCCCGGCATGGTTTTGCCCAATACGCGCAGTTCGCCGCTAGAAAACGGTGTCTGGCCAAGACACATTCTAAGTGTCGTTGTTTTTCCTGCTCCGTTAGGTCCAAGGAGGCCGAAACAGCCGCCAATGGGTACCGAAAGATCGATATGGTCGACTACGATCTGGGTTCCGAAAACCTTGGTCAGTTGTCGTGATTCAATGATCAGAGAATTATTCATCTCTATGTATTCCTAAAGCGAAAATTGACCTTCAATGCCGACTACCGAACAATGCCGCGGTGCAGCTTACAGACAACCGATGCTCAATTGGAAGGACGATTTGAAATGGCCGGGCCGTTAGCTGGAATTCGCGTACTTGATCTCAGCCGGATCCTTGCCGGACCGTGGTGCACTCAAATCCTGGCAGATCTTGGTGCTGAGGTCGTAAAAGTTGAACGCCCCGGCCGGGGCGACGACACCCGCCAGTGGGGCCCACCATGGTTGAAAGATAAGCATGGTGTCGAGACGCGCGAGTCGGCCTACTACCTAAGCGCCAATCGCGGTAAGCATTCTGTGACGATCGATTTCAGCAAACCCGCCGGCAAAGCGCTTATCGAGGAACTCGCGACGAAGTCTGATGTATTGGTAGAAAACTTCAAGAAAGGAGATTTGGGTCGTAAGGGTCTTGGATATGAGGCGTTACGGCGTGCGAACTCCGGCCTGATTTATTGCTCGATCACCGGATTCGGTCACACTGGCCCATTGTCTCAGGACGCGGGTTACGACTATTTGATCCAGGGGATGGGTGGGTTGATGAGCATAACTGGTGTCCCCGACGGTGAGCCCGGTGCCGGGCCACAACGTGTCGGTCTTGCGGTAAGCGACTTAACAACGGGCATGAACAGCGCTATCGCGATCCTCGCGGCGTTGTACCATCGCACCGCCACCGGAGAAGGTCAGCACATCGATATGGCGCTGCTCGATGTGCAGGTAAGTTGGCTTGCTAATCAAGCGCTGAATTACTTCGCCAGTGATAAAACTCCCATACGTACCGGTACCGGACATCCAAATCTTGCTCCCTATCAGGTGTTCGAAACGGAGGATGGCTTCCTTATTATTGCGGTGGGCAACGACGCTCAGTTTGCACGATTTTGTGAAGCAGCCGGATGTACGGAGTTAGTCGACGATGCACGGTTTCGTACCAATCCCGATCGGGTCGTGCATCGACCGGCGCTTGCCGGTGAGATAAGCGAGCTTACCCGGAGCCGAAGCAGCGAGGAATGGATGGCCTTGTTGAGGCCGTTAGGCGTATCGTGTGGGCCGATCTATAACATCGCAGAAGTGTTTCAAGCATCCCAAGTGATTGAGCGCGGGATGAAAATTGAACTGGAACATCCGGTAACCGGTCCAGTACCGGGTGTAGCGAACCCAATCAAGTTCTCTAGCACGCAGCAGGAATACAAAAAGCCACCGCCTTTACTCGGCGAAGATACGGACATCGTATTAGCAGAACTGTTAGGGAAGACACCAGAGGAACTTGTGGAGTTGCGTGAAAAGGGCATTCTCTGAAAATATCACATCACCCAGACCCTAAGATCTAGACATTTCTCCGCAATTTCAACCATTTCACCGATTCGGTTAAGCGTCATCACTAACACCACTGATACTTTTTGTTGTTTCCAGTACTGCGTGATTAAACCGTTATTAACGCTATGATGATGACATGTGATCCCGGTGTTATTCTCGGGCTTGAAGAACTTTCGCAGTTATTTTAACGGCATCTATTTGGGAACAGGACACGCATAAAATGATGTATCTGAGTAAGGAAATTGATTGAACGCGAGCTCTCAAATCACAAAAATATAATTGGTGACGGCGCTATGAACATATTTTTCAAACAGTTGACCTTGCTGATAGTTCTCACTCTTGGTGCCTGTGAGAAGCCAGAATCAGATGAGGCCGGGCAGTCGCAAGTGCTGACAACAGAACAAAGCGCAGTGACCTCAACGCATGCGGTTACGGATGATGCCGATGACAAGCGGGCGGTGGTTTACACCGAAGAGCGCGCGCCCTGTATGGACTATCAGCCGTTGCGTAAACCGCTGTTTGGAGATCTGCATGTGCATACGGCGTTTTCTTTCGATGCTGCGGCCAATACCACGGGGACTCTCCCGGAGGATGCTCACCGTTTTGCAGTGGGCGAACCGATCCCATTTTTTCCCGTGAATGACGAGGGTGAGCCAATGGAGACGGTTCAGATCGATCGGCCATTGGATTTTCTGGCAGTTACTGATCACGGTGAGTTTTTGGGTGAACGAGTCTTGTGTCGCGACCGTGCGTCGCCCAAGTATGATTCGCAATTTTGTCAGGACTATCGAACCAGCGAGCGTCATGGTGCGATGATGCTCGCTACAATCATTACTCAGGATCAGCCCGTGCGGGTCCCGGAACTTTGCGGCAACGACGGAAAACTCTGCCGGAATTTTGCTGTTACGCCATGGCAAAAGATAATAGAGGCTGCGGAGGCGGCGTACGATCGTAGCGAGGAATGCACGTTTACGAGTTTCATCGGTTATGAGTACACTGGGACGCCGGCTAACTCGAATTACCACCGCAACGTCATCTTTCGTAATAACCAGGTCCCGTCTTTGCCCATTTCCGCCGTCGAAGCACCGAGAGATTTTCTTTTATGGGAGACACTGAACGGCGTCTGCGAAGATGGGTGTGACTATGTCACCATCCCACATAACAGTAACCTTTCAAATGGTCGATTATTAACCCCGTATCTCAATATAGATCAAAGCCTTGAGAGTCGTCGCGAATATGCCGAGCTGCGGCTGTCACGTGAGCCGGTGGTCGAGATCTTCCAGCACAAGGGCAACTCGGAATGTGTCAACGGTCTTGCCAGTGTGATCGCCGAGCCTGATGAATTATGCAATTTTGAGCGGGTGAGGATTTTTGGTGATCTCAATGCGAACATGCGGCTTGTTCTGGTTAAGGGCAGACTCGTGCGCAAGGACTTCCCAGCTATTACCAATGAATGCAAAGACGGTATTGGCGAGGGTGGAATGAGGGGTGCCGGTTGCATTTCGAAAAACGACTTCGTGCGTACAGCGTTGGTGACCGGTTTAGAGGAAGAAAAGGCCGTAGGCGTGAACCCGATAAAGGTGGGTATCATTGCGAGTACCGATACGCATACGTCCACGCCGGGTGCTGTTTCAGAGCGTCAATGGGGTGGCCATGTGAGTAAGGAAGCAACACCAGAGGAGCGCCTGCAGCCCGGTTTGTTGCCGAGTAATATTCAGGGTAACCCAGGCGGATTAGCTGGAGTGTGGGCGATGGAGAATTCACGCGATGCCATTTTTGAGGCTCTCAAACGACGTGAAGTATTCGGCACGTCGGGCCCACGGATTGTTCCACGCTTTTTCGGCGGTTGGGAATATGACGGGAAATTGTGTGAGTCTATCGACATGGTAGAGCACGCCTATCAAACCGGGGTTGCTATGGGCGGAGATCTGTCCAGCCCGGCGGGCTCAGCGGCGCCCGTGTTTCTCGCCTCCGCTTTGAAAGATCCCGCACAGAGCGCGACGGCATTGCAAATGCTGCAGATCGTTAAAGGTTGGGTGGACAGCGCTGGTGGCGCCCATACGGAGGTGTTTACGATCGCAGGATCTCCCGATAACGATGCTACCGTCGTTTTAGAAACTGGGGAATCGATTGGTGTGGGGCACGACAGTCTCTGTACCGTATTTCGTGATCCGAGCTTCGATCCGGCGCGGTCTGCGTACTACTATTTACGTGTGGTGGAGAATCCTAGCGCGCGCTGGAGCATGCATGATTGTTTGCGCATCGCCGCTGAGCAGCGACCGGCCGTGTGTTCAGATCCTTCCGTGCCCAAAGTCATTCAGGAAATGGCATGGACCTCACCGATCTGGTATCGCCCTGAGGGGTGAGGTTTCGGCGTTACCACTCAATCGCTCCCATTGTCTGGGATACTATCTGGTTACCGCCGGTTCGCGCGCCGGCACCTTTAGCCGTTAGGGTTTCTGAGCTATTGCTGTTCTGCGTGAATTAAAGAGCGCGAGAAGAGTCTCGTGCTTGGCGAACTGTTTCCCACTGGGTACATGTCTCTTCGCGTTTCATAACTGAAAATCCAGTATGGGGCGACAAACCGCCGTGTTGAGAGGCGCGGCTACGGTCTTCGATAGGAGGCCATCTCAAAGTTTTTCTCAAGTATTCGTAGATGATTGGTTAAGTCTTAGGATGCTAACGCCTCAGCAATCGTGACGCTGAGTACCGAACCAGAGGTAGTCATGGGTTTGAGTGACCAGTTAACATTCGCATGCGCCAGAGCGAATACGAATAACGATTAGTTACGATAGGTACTATCCGAAAATACATACTGACCGATGAATGACCAGGAGCTTGCGATTGTTATGAGCGGCGGTGGTGCGCGTGCAGCCTATCAGGTTGGCTTTTTGAAGTGTGTCGCCGAGCATTATCCCGATCTCGAAGTACCGATTGTAACCGGTGTCTCCGCCGGAGCCATTAATGCTGCTTACCTTGCTAATCAACCGGGGTCCTTTAGAGAAAAGGTTGATGGCTTAGCGGAACTTTGGAGCAATCTGACGCCGGAACAGGTTTTTACCGTAGAAGTTGTGCCGACCGTAATGAATGTACTCCGGTGGGGTAGCCGATTGCTGCTCGGACGAGCTTCCCACTCCATTCACTCCCGGAGTTTGTTAGATGTTTCACCGCTACGGGTATTTATTGAAAATGCACTGGGTTCCGACGACGGTCGGTTGTTAGGGATTGCGAGAAACATCGATAAGGGAAGACTTATTGCGTTCGCGATAA
>CAZBOQ010000071.1:0-10681 GCA_964493555.1 uncultured Gammaproteobacteria bacterium
ACAATTAACGCCAGAATTTTTAGCGCTTAACCCTAAAGGTGTTGTTCCTGTGCTCGTCCATGACGGCGTTGTGGTTACCGAGTCGACGATCATCACAGAATACATCGAGGAAAGCTTCCCGGTACCTGCTTTGATGCCGGCCGAGCCGGCGGGAAAAGCCCGCGTTCGATATTGGACCAAGCAGACCGATGAAGAGATCCATCTGCCGCGAACCATCGCGCTGAGCTGGCCGTTGGCCTTACGTAACATCTACATGGAGAAGTTTCCGAGCGCCGCGGCCCGCGCTGAGTATCTTGCCGGTATCGTCAGCCCAGACGTGCGAGAGATTAAGCGTCAGTCATTTGAGCTTGGATATAAAGCGCCCATTTTTAAAGATGCTGTGCTGTTCTTTGACGCATTGTGTGAAAAAATGAATACGCATCTTGCGGCGGCAGGGTGGCTTGCTAACAATGCTTTTACGCTCGCCGAGATTAATCTCGTGCCTTATCTGTTACGTCTCGAAGATCTTCAGTTGTCGATATTGTGGCGGAACCGTCCGGCACTCTCGGACTGGTATGCGCGTATCAAAGCGCGGCCGGCGTGGCTTACAGGTATCACCGCTTGGGACGACGCCCAGTGGAAACGCCGTATGAGAGAAGCTGGAGCCGGCGCCCAGCTGGAGATCGAGAGCATCCTGGACGATGCTCGGGTATGAGTCTTGCCGAACCCGGGTAACGCGTAACGGAAACTATTCACGGTGGGGAAGACTTGGTTGAGAGCTGGGTTACGTACTTGGTGGCGAGATGTCCAGTTGAAGAGCGAGACCATCAGATAGAACCGCAGCCTGGTCCGGTTGTTGCGAAGTGATCTATTGTTTACATCTTGTTATAATGCGAAAATTGTTGCTAGTACGCAACATTTTCACATTTTGTGGGTACTTCTTAGGGGGTCTTTATGAATGTTGGTCGAACAGTTCGTAGCGCGGTTTTGGTAACTGCTGTCGCAGTTGCTTTCATACCATATGTGTATGCGCAGGGAGGTCAGAGCGGCATCAGCGCGCTAATGGACGAGATCACCGTCACCGCACGTAAAGTAGAAGAGAATATTCAGGATACTCCTATCGCGGTGTCCGCTTTCAGTGGTGAAAGCCTGCAGGCTCGGGGGATAGAACGGATCGACAACCTTGATTCCATCACCCCCAACATGGAGTTCAGAAATGTCAACGTTAATGGCGCCGGCGGTAGCAACGCCTCTGTGTACATCCGTGGTGTCGGTCAGACAGACTTTGTGCCTTCCGCTGACCCAGGCGTAGGTATTTATGTGGATGGTGTGTATTTCGCCCGTAGTATTGGTTCGGTGCTCGACCTCATCGATATCGAGCGGGTAGAGGTACTGCGTGGCCCTCAGGGTACCCTTTTTGGCCGGAATACAACCGGTGGTGCAGTGGCCATCCACACCAAAAAGCCCCACGAAGAATTTGAGGGCAAGATCCGCGCCAAGACCGGGACCGATGACAGGATAGATGTCATTGGCAAGGTGAATGGTGCCCTGACCGACAATCTTTTTGCCAGCGTCACGTTTGCCACCCTGAACCAAGACGGTTATGTGGTAAACCCCGATAACGGTCTGGACACGGGCGACACTGATAGGCTGGCCTTTCGAGGCGCAATCCGTAGGCTGGTCAACGCCGATCTTGAGATTAATGTTAGTGGTGACTGGTCCCAGGCCAGGGAGCATGGCCAGGCAATTGTGAGCTCCTCGGATGCAAGCGATGCCTTGGTCTTAGCGCCAGGCAGTGGTCCCTTTTTCCACAACGTCATCCAGGGCTCTGGACCCGCGGCGGGACCTATACTTAATCCGGGTGGTGATCCGCAGTTTCTCCGCTTCCGTAACAACTGCGATGCAACCCCAGTGAACATAGCTGGTAGCGCGAACAATCCGGATTGTGCCAATGCTTCTAACGTGGGATTAGGTACCAATAACGGCACCAACCACTCCAGCATTTCGGATTCCGACATCTGGGGTGTTGCCGCCACCATTGACTGGCAGATTACAGACAACCTGAAAATCAAATCTATTACGTCCTATCGTGATCTGTTCGCTGAGTTTTCATATGACGGTGATACCAGTCCTTTCCTGCTCTCTTGGGTGCGCGATTATTATGAGCAGAATCAGTTTACCCAGGAGCTGCAAATACACGGCACTAACTTCGATGACCGCCTGACCTGGATCATCGGTGGTTTCTACTTTGAAGAAGATGGCCTTAACTACAATCCAGTGGATTTTGCCCTGCTGGACATCGAGAGTGGCGGTTTTTTTGACCATCAGAGTCTTGCCGGTTTTGCCCAGTTCACCTTTGACGTTACTGACAAGCTGCATCTGACGGCAGGCATCCGCTATACCGATGATAGGAAGGATTTTATTGTCAGGGATTTCACCTATACCGGTGCTGATCATATTGCAGCTTCGGGTCAGGTAATTGGTCTTCAAACCGCACAGGTATTTGTTGCACCTCCGTTTGTGACTTTGACACTTGTCAATCCAGACACTTATACCTTGAAGGCCGATGACTGGAGCCCGATGGTGAATATCGCCTACGACTGGAACGATGACCTTATGGCCTATTTCACTTTCTCGGAAGGATTCAAGAGCGGCGGTGTTCAGCAACGTATTGCCGGTCCGGTTGGTTTCGCGCCGACGTATGATCCGGAATTCGTGGAATCCTACGAAATTGGCTTCAAATACAACAGTCCGAACGGATCATTTACCGCGAATGCTGCGGCCTTCTACGCTGATTATACGGATATCCAATTAGAAACCATCGACCCTAACGGCGGTATTGCACCGCAGCTTGAGAACTCTGGTGTCGGTGAGATAAAGGGCTTCGAGCTGGAAATGCGTTGGACGCCCATCGATACCTGGTTTACTGAGGTCGCCTTGGGACATCTTGATGCCAACATTACCGAAGCGGATCCAAATGCTGCTGCTGCTGGTGGCCCCTCTGCCGGTGACAGACTGCCCTTCATCTCGCGCTGGAGCGTTGGTGCTTCCATCATCAAAGAGGTCGGGCTTGGGGATCGGGGCATGTTGACCCCGCGGTTAGACTATTCGTACAAGAGCAAAGTCTTCTTCTCTCCCAGCAACAATCCTATCCACGTGCAGGGCGGCTATTCGCTATTAAACGGCAGCGTGAGTTGGCGGAGTGTTGATGACAAATATGCACTCACCTTCCGCGTGGACAACATCGGTGATAAGGATTATATCTTCTACCGTGATCAGTCACCCTCTTCGGGCACGACGGGTGTCTTCCCGGCACGTGACCGTCAGTGGTACCTATCTGGCGAGTACCGCTTCTAATCGTAGACGCAAAGCACGGCTAATCGAAGAGCGGATGGTTTTTCGGAATCATCCGCTTTTTGCGTTTCGCGGTCCCAGATCGAGGGGACCGCAGTCATAGCAAATCAACGATTGTCGTAGAGATTTTTCTTAACCTTCCAGGTCCGTAGGTCCGAAGCAAGTTCCAGTGTCGGTGCTTGCCATATGTGGATGGGGTCGTCGACTTCACAAACGGCTAACGCCGCGTAGGCCAGAGTTTGATACTCGGCTGGAATCGCGTTGACCGGATATTGATTCAGAAACTCGATAATCTCGCTCAAACGCGGAACCATAGCACTGTGGAAGGCGTGCAGTTCATCCATTGTTGCTGCCATGCGCTTACTCAATCGATCGTGGGCTGAAGCCAGTCCCCATTCGCGTATGAGGGGTTCGATATCGCTGAAATCACTTGCCGACATGGCGCAACTCCGCTTCAGTTAACCCCATGTGTGCGAGTACCTTTTCGTAGAGCGCCCGAACGGTCGCCTCCATGTCACTGGCGATCGGCGTCTCTTCTAAGATGCCGCTGCGCAAGTTGCGGTGCGCTTGTTCACACACCGGCCAATCCTCGCTCAGTGCGTTGCGCGTGGCCAGGCGGCCATGCTCTCGATTGAACAGGTTGCCAAAGTTCTGCAATTCATCCTTGAAATACCAATCCCATTCCCAATCGGCTCGGTGAGTCGACAGAGGCCATACGCGCATCACCGAGAGGACATCGGTGCCGACGAACAGGAGCAGGTTTGGATAAAAAGTGTAGCAATCGAAAACCCAGCGTTCGGACGCAGTGTGGTTGACTGCGTCCACTAGTTTTGCGGCTCTGGACGTATCTTGATTTACCCAGTTGGAAGTTGTGCCATATTCAAGGGAAAGTTTCTGTACGACACTCATGCGCGCGAGAAATTCCTTTGACATTACTGGCCGAAGAACCTGTAACAGCGAGCACACGCCCGGGCTGTCAGGAAATACTGTGTTACGACAGTCCTCCGGTGGGAAATCTACACCTAGTGTTTTTTTGTGAATATGACTGGCGTGGTAGCCCTCGTGCTGTACGTTCATCAGGTCTTTCCAGTTTGCATCGAAGGTGGACTGGTAACCCGTGTACCAATGCCAACTTGGATCCATGAGATAGGTGCCAAGGTTGCTCGGTAAACCACTCAGATACGCTGGTAGCGTGTATGTGGGGTTAGGGTTGAGATTGACGAACAAAAATCCGCCCCAGGTATCTACTACCAGTGCGCGCAGGTTGTAGCGCTCGTCAGCTTTCAAATTATCGAACAACTGGGGCTCAGGTGCTCCGCGAAAGCTGCCATCCAGTCCGTACGACCAGCCGTGATAACGGCATACGATCGAGGCCGCCGTGCCACAGGGTTCCCATAATAAGCGGCCGGCGCGATGCGGACAGATATTGTGAAAAGCGCGAAGTATGTTGTCGTGCGTCCGGATGACTATTACTGAGGTGTTCAAAACTTTGAGATCAAACGTGATGTATTGACCAGGATCGCGAACATCCGCTTCGCGGCCCAACATCAACCAAGAATCTTTCCAGATTGCCCGTTCGCGGTCGAAAAATTCCTCCGAGACGAAGGGTACAGCACTGATTGGGGTTCGGGCGAGTTGTTCGAGACCGTTACCGAGTTGCATGGGTGAGGCGCCATCAATCGATTGTGTCACGGACGTGTTATCCCCATTTTACAATCACAAGTGTTGCAATCACAATTTCATCATACAATGACATATGCTTCGTCCAGGTTCTACCAGAATACATCGACGCATTTTTGCGAATTGGTTTGACGCAAACAAGTAGGTTCATGTGACCATCGCGAACTTTACACCTTGGTCGGCCTTGATCGGCGGGATACTCATCGGATCCAGCGCCGGTATGCTGATGCTTACACTAGGGCGCATTGCGGGTATAAGCGGGATTCTCGGGGGTATGTTGACTGGGATCTCGGCTGAACGTCATTGGAGAATAGCTTTTGTTTTGGGGCTAATTCTTGCAGCGGGATTGTGGTCGCACCTATCGCACGGGTGGGAACCGATTAGCATAACTGGGGATGTTTCGTTAATCATCATTGGTGGTTTGCTGGTTGGGTTTGGTACTGGTGTGGGAAGCGGTTGCACAAGTGGGCACGGCGTTTGCGGTCTTGCTCGCCTGTCGCTACGTTCGCTTGCCGCAACCGGAACCTTCCTGGCGGTAGCAGTGTTGAGCGTTTATTTGATCCGTCATGTGTTGGAGATATCGCCATGAGGCTACTGCTTGCGTTCGTTGCTGGATCTTTGTTCGGCCTGGGTCTTACCATTTCCCGAATGATAGATCCGGCTAAGGTGCTTGGTTTCCTTGATGTTGCAGGTAGTTGGGATCCTAGTTTATTACTCGTGCTGGGCGGAGCGACGGGGACAACACTGGTTTGTTATCGCCTGATCTTTCGGCGGCCCGAACCAATGCTCACTGCGTCCTTCGAGCTACCTACTGAGAAACGGATTGAACAGCGGGTTATCGTGGGCGCTGCTGTTTTTGGGATCGGCTGGGCACTGGTCGGGTTCTGTCCTGGCCCCGCATTGGCCGCTTTAACCGTCGCACCATCGCAGGCTGGTGTTTTTGTAATATCAATGTGTGCCGGTACATTTTTAGCGCGTTGTGTTCCGAATCAGAGGAAATGCAATGTGGACTGATACGGCCAATCGTGTAACCAATGATTTTATGTTAATCGGCATCCTCCCCCTGTGTAGTCGTAACCCCCTATTGAAGATGGCTGTTTCGCGCGTTACGCGACGAACAAAGACACAACATCATCCAATGAACTGCGCGAGGATCTGGCTGCGTAATTCGTGTGAATGTGGTTGACCATTTCCGTTACCTTCCATTGTAGTTCTAGCTTCGTGTTGGCTATAGCGCAGGCTGTTGGTCTCTCATAGTGTCAACCTGGCAGTTCATCTGCGATCTGCTTGTGCATCGCCAGGATGCCAGGAACATCCTTGGGGTTTTCTCTCCCGAATCCGCATTCCGCAGCGATCCCAAATACCGGTAAGTGTTTGCGTGCGGCATCCACCCGTTCGCGCGCGCCCTCAATGCCGTCCGAGTTAATGACGCCGAGATAGACAGCCGTGTCTTCTATCCGTAAATCACGTAAGGGCCGAAAGTACATGTCATCAGTACGGATTTTTGGCACTGTCAGGTGAACGAAATCCACAGTACGTCCTGAATGGGCGACCGCGGCATTGGCGAACATCACGCTAAGCGTCAGATCTTCTGGCATCAGCACCGGTTTCTGCGGAAAGGTGCCATAACAGAAATGGAACCCCATGCTTGCTTCAATGGGCACGGCTCGCGGTAGTCGGCTCAATGGGCCCATATAACGGTCCCAAGCACTCTCTGGCCGTGACCAAGAATAGTATCTGCCAGTCATTTCGAGTAAATCGGTGCACACATCCCATTGAATGCACAAATCGCTCAATGGAATCTCATCGCAAATGGTCGCCAACTCCCGTAATAAGGCCTCCTCATACGCAGCACTTACCGCTGCATGATCCTTGGGATTACGGAAAAAGAAAAATGTCTCGTCCTGCGGAAAAGGGAATGCGATCTGGAAGCGCACACCTTGCGGGATAGCGCCGGCGTCGCGGGCCTTTTTAAACGCGGTGTAAGATTGTCGGGCGACATCAGCATATCCCAATGCGTCGAAATGAAGTTTACTTACTCCGGGTTTGAGTCTGAATGACCACATATCGGCCATACCAGTGGGTTTCCAACCTTGCGCCGGACGCGTGACAGTCTCTATGTCCGGGTGGCCATGGTAGATGCGATGCGCAACCCAAATGATCCAGTAACTGCGGTCCCCGACCTCACCGTCAGGTAGCGATGCAACCCGATCACCGAGCAAAGCTCCGCAGGTGTGAAAAACCTCATCAACCGTCTCAAACGGAACGCTACCCACCAACAAAACATCAGGTTTGGTCATTCTCTTTAACTTGTCCATTGGGAAACCTTTCTTCTTGTACGCGCTGTCGCGCTACAAGCATAACAACAGAATAAAAGTACAGCCATGGGCGCTATGTGCACTCATCGACTGGATGAGAGAAACCGTGGAAAAAATGAGCAAAAATTCAAGGAAATAAATCGGCAGAGAAGCCCATTGCCAATCATAGACCTAACCAACGCCTGAATGGCTCGGTCAGTCGGGGGAGAATCACGGAGAGAGCCAGAGGGATGACTAAGTTGTGACGCCTTCCGATGTTCGTCCCGGTGTGTTTACTGCTCACCGGCCCGGCGCTCCCGACATTTCTTTAATCGAGCACCTTGCGTTCATATGGCCTATGTTTCCTAAGTAAAAAAACCACTTTTCTCTCAGCCATACCATGCCAACGTTTTGTTTATGTGTCTGGGCACCGGATAATAAACGACATAGCCGTGCCGGACGGCGCGTAGATGCAACCCAACATGAATGTGCGCGGCTTTCGGGTTGTAGCCTCATCGGATATCGTCGGTTAAGCTTTGGGCTAGGATAATCAAGCCTGTTTACGTGTAGGTAGGTAAAAATAAAACAGAAAGGAGTGTGTGAACACTAGGGCACAGCGAATTCTAACGACGCACGTGGGTAGCCTAGTGCGGCCCGACGATCTTATTGCCTTACTGAAAGCGCGTGAGGAAGGTGTCCAGGTTGATCGATCGGCATTCGATGCCTGTGTGCAACGTTCGGTCTTCGAGGTAGTGCACAAGCAAAGTGAACTTGGCATCGATATCGTGAACGATGGTGAGTATGGCAAGAACATCAGCTGGTCACGGTATGTGGTCGAGAGGCTGAGCGGTTTCGAGCAACGAGACCGCAAACCCGGTGACACAAGCATGGCGCTTGCTACCTTTGGCCAGGATCGTCGCAAGTTCGCTGACTTCTATAAAGATTATGATCCTAAACAGGGACTGACGCGCATGACCGGCTGGGCGGTTACTGAGCCGATCACTTATCAAGGACAGGCAGCGATCCAAGCGGATATTGATAACCTCAAGGCGGCGATCGGAGACGTCGCGGTAGAAGATGTTTTTATGCCAGCAGTTGCACCGGCGAGTGTCGTCCCGGACCGCCTCGACGAATATTATGCGAGTGACGATGACTATGTGTTCGCCGTCGCTGACGCATTGCATGAGGAATATAAAGCTATTGTCGATGCGGGGTTCATCCTACAGATCGATGACGCGTATCTGGCCTCGTACTATGATGTTATCGTTCCGCCAGGAACACTAACCGACTACCGCGCCTGGGCTGAGGTGCGGGTGGAAGCTTTGAATCGCGCCCTCAAGGGCATTCCCGAAGAACGTACCCGTTACCACGTTTGCTGGGGTAGCTGGAACGGACCGCACGTCTACGATGTCGAGTTAAAAAACATAATCGATTTGGTTTTGCAGGTCAGGGTCGGCGGTTATTCACTGGAAATGGCTAACCCCAGGCACGAACACGAGTGGCAGGTATTCAAGCAAGTTAAGTTGCCGCCGGGCCGGAACGTGTTGCCCGGCGTGATCAGTCATTCGACCAATGTTGTCGAACATCCAGAGTTAGTTGCTGAAAGGATCACCAGGTTGGCGAATGTGATTGGGCGAGAAAATGTTATTGCGTGCACGGATTGCGGTTTTGCCCAGGGTCCGTTCGTGCAACGTGTACACCCAGCGATTATGTGGGCAAAGTTGGACTCGTTAGTCACCGGTGCGCGCATTGCTTCGCGGGATCTGTGGGGTAAGAAAGCCCGTTGATTATTTTCACTGCAATGAAGGACTCTGGTCCGGGCGTGCGCAGTATCATTTAAAGAGGTTCTTTAGCCACCCTCCATTTCCGGGTTCAGATCGAAGCGGGTTATGTTATTCGGTTTAGTCGAAAAATATTCGCGGCTGTCTTCCACTCCACTTGCGCACGCTCGCTGCTCGAGAGGTTTGCTCCGTCCAATAGTCGTTTGTGTTTTTCAACGACACCGTATGGCTCACGCACCCAGCGCGTAACGCCTCCCCAGTCTGTACCAAACATAAGACGTTGTGCTCCTATCCTGTCCACCGCCTGGCGAATATGCTGTGAGCTAGAATCCACGATGTCGAAGTATACGTTCGTGTTACGTGAAGCGACCATTAGAGCGTTATCGAAGAGGTGCTGAATACTACGCCCCATTTTGGTCAGGATGATCGGTACCTCCGGATATGCATAGGCAACCTCGTCTACCCAGATCGGGTCACCATAGGACAGGCTATGAGGAAACATGGACCAGCCCGTTGAAATTTGAATGGGGATTTTGTATTTAGCCACTGCATCCATAACCGGCTTCATGTCTTTAGCGATTTTCTCCGGATGAGTTTCCATCGTAAAAGAGCGTACAAAGAACTCACCAACGCCTTTCAGTCCCAGTTCTTCGACGCCGCGGGATACCTCTTCTGCTGCCCTTGCTCTGGCATCAGCCAATGCTCTTTCTTCAGTGTGTGGATCCTTGGGTAAATCGGTCCATGGCAGCAGAGCCAATAATCCGGAAAATCGGTCCGGATGTTTCTTGACCGTATGAGCCACAAGGTCATTCGTACCTAGCCAATCGGGTTGGACCATGGCGTGGCTGATACCATTGTTATCCATGTGGTGGATAAGATTGTCACTCAGATCCACGCGAGGCCCGGATGGGGCGCTCTTGAGTAATTCCGGATATCTGGAATTAATAGAGATTTTGTCCGCCAGCGTCTTGACCTTATCCCCTAAATCGTTGGTGTAAGCAGCACTCCCGACCGCATGAACGTGGGTATCGATAATTCCAGATAGTGGTAACGCATCCTGCGATTGCACCGCTGCCGATGTTTTCTCAGATCTGCCAAACCCGAGTTTCACTCCTGCGGCAAGCAACGCGGTATTCTTGATAAACCATCTTCGATTCACGAACATCCCAGAGTCTCCGTCAGCCGGGCGCATTACAAGGTACGGTACCCATTTTTGCCGGGACAGACATCTCGAGTAATTGCATATCGTCCGAAGTCCGTATTTCGTTGTGCGGTAGGCCGCCCGGGATATAAACGGAATCTCCTTCTTCCAAGCGGCAAACACCGTCGGCAAATTCGAGCTCTAACCATCCTTCGGTCATATACACGAATTGTCCCTCGCAGACGTGGTAGTGCCAGCCTGTTGGCTTCACCATGCCCTTCTTGCCGTTGGTGATCTGAACTCGCATCCGCTCGTCGCTCGCATCGGTCACACCCAGGTCCACATATTCAAAGAACGAGCGACGGCCTTTTACGATGCTCGGAGCGGATTTTCTAGCCACGGCTGGAGCGGTCCGCGATTCGCGTGGTTTTGTTTGGCTGGCCATCAGT
>CAZBOQ010000072.1:0-4436 GCA_964493555.1 uncultured Gammaproteobacteria bacterium
GGATGACGCCGACGATGGATAAAAACCCGCGCATGGGTGCGCGATAGATCCAACTTTCGTGTAAAACGGCACCTTCCGCGTTGCCTGCCCACAGCGGCCCAAAGTCCATTACGCGGTGGCTAGGCACGAACACGTCTTCAGCCACGATGTCGGCGCTCGCCGTACCGCGTAGACCGCTGGAAAACCACGTATCCAGAATCGTCACATCCTTGCGGGGCATAAATACCATTAGGTGTTTCACACCACCTTGCGTTTCTTGTCTGGCGCCCATCCCAACCCAATTACAATGGGAGCTTCCGGTACAAAACGCCCAACGACCAGAAATGCGGTAGCCGCCCGCTGCCGGTGTGGCCGTCGCGTTGGGGGCGAACACGACCGGCGCGAGGATATCGCCCGGTGTGGAAAAAATCTCCTCCTGCCCCTCACCACTGAGTAACGCGACAAACCACGCATGATAGGCGACCAGGGTTAGAAACCACGCAGTAGAACCGCAACCGGTACAGGCTGCGAGCACGACGTCACGAAGTTCCTCAGGTCCGAGTTCGAATCCCCCCCAACGTTTCGGCCGCATGATCCTGAAAAAGCCGGCACTTTTGAACGCGTCGATCGTTTCATCCGGTGGTTGGCGCAGCTCGTCGCATAACTCGGCCCGTCCGGAAACATCGCCACAAAGGCTAGCAGCCGTTTTGGTAAGCGTTTGAACGTAGTCGGTCATGCGACTATTGTAGCTCAGAGCAAAGTGTGTTCGGCAATTGGGAGCAACGCCATGGCTAAACTTCGTCATATTGCAATGCAGGTTCCGGACCTCGAGCGGGCCGCGCAGTTTTACCAGAACTCGTTCGATCTGGAACGTGTCGGACAGGCAGATAGCCCGATCGGCAATGCCATCATGCTTTCGGATGGGGTTATCAACCTGACGCTTCTTAACTTTCCGGAAGGGACGACCGGCGGCATAAATGGCCCGGATTGGGCAGGCCTACATCATTTCGGGTTCATTGTTGACGATAAGCAAGCGGCTGCGCGTAAGGTGGAGCAGAACGGAGGGGAGTTTTTCATGCAAATCCCAGATACTTACCCCGGTGTCGACGCGGAAACCAAATATAAGGATCCGAACGGCGTGGTGTTCGATCTGGCCGATCACGATTGGAAGCAGGCCGGTTAGTCCCAAATGAAAATTACTGCGGTTCGTGAGGTTTCGATTGCCCTTGCTTCGACCGTTCGTAATGCTGATATTGCTTTCGACACCATGACAGCGAGCGCGGTTTGCGTCGTAAGCGACGTCAAACAGGACGGCCGGCCATTAGTGGGTCTGGCTTTCGATTCCATCGGTCGTTATGGCCACGGAGGTCTCCTCGTGGAGCGTTTCAGTGACCGGCTCCTGGCTGCACACCCGGATGATTATGCGAGCGAGCTCTACGCTAATAATCTGGACCCGAATAAGGCGTGGCAGCTGGTCATGCGTAATGAGAAAGCCGGTGGCCATGGTGAGCGGGCCGGAGCGGTCGGCTTGCTTGATTCGGCGTTGTGGGATCTGGCGGCGAAAGTTGAAGATGTCCCGCTATGGCGGTTGTTGCATGAGCAACACGGTCGGGCAGCAGCGGATGTGACTGAACGCCGTCCTCGCGTGGCCGTCTACTGCAGCGGTGGTCACTATCACGCTACAGACGACGTCAGTGCGTTGAGGCGCGAACTTTACACTGCCAAAGATGCCGGTTTCACACGCTGTAAAATAAAAATTGGTGGTGCAGGGTTGATTAATGACATGCGGCGCGTCGAGGCAGCGGTCGCGATAATGGATGGTGACGGCAAGCTTGCGGTTGATGCGAATGCGATCTTCCATCGCGAGCTTGCGCATGCGTATCTGGAAGCACTTGCACCGTTACCACTTGCTTGGATCGAAGAGCCGGTGGGTCCACTGGACTATGCGCTGTATGCGGAGCTTGCAGCTGCCTATCTCATACCCATTGCGACCGGTGAGAATCTGTTTTCCGCGGCGGATCTGCGCAATCTGCTCCAGTACGGGGGATTGAACCCGCAGCGCGATTTGTTACAAATGGACGTGGCGCTTGCCTACGGTATCCCAGAATATTTGAGAATGCTCGATTGCATCGAAGCAGCGGGTTTTTCGCGCTCTCAATGTCTGCCGCATGCGGGACATTTGTTCGCACTGCACACGGTGGCCGGGTTGGGACTGGGGGCGCACGAAACAGCGCTAGATCCGAATTTGCCGATTGCAGGCTTTTCCGAGGATGCTCGTTTTGAGGATGGGTATGTAACGCTCGGTGACGTGCCGGGTGTGGGCATCGAAGCCCATCAGGGGTTATACCCACTGTTTGAAAGCATCATTCCCTAGAGGTTTCCATTAATTCTGGAAAAGGGATCTTGTCTATATGAAGCGTAGTGCTAGCAAAAGGGCTGGGTAATCTACAACAGCAACACCATGACTACGTCGTTGTAGTGGTGGTTGCTGTCCTCTCCTTGCGGGAAACGGTTTATCGATAGCCGCCTTCACGGAAACGTTAAATTCAAAAAGGGATGGAAATCAACCCATGCATCCCGTCGCAGTCGAGTAAATCTACGCGTTTGTGAGAGATGCAGAAATCCTGTTCATGTGTGCGCCGTAGTTTATGACAGGTCCGCGCGTGATAAATGCGGTTCTGTTCGTCGCGATATTCCGTCACCGTCAGCACCGATCGCGCGATTACGAGGTCCTCCTCAGACTGCAACATGGTATTACTCAAGCTGTGCAAGGTGCGCGGAGCGGGGTCCATTGAGTGCGCCCGCGGGTGATAGAGGCGTTTAACCCGCATCGCCAAAACGTTCACGTCCTCATAAACTATCGATACTGTTTCCAGCGGATCGGTTTGATCGGGCTGAGTGGGGATCCAATATATGCCGTCTTCGCTGAACAGCGCCAGCCAATCGTCGAACGCGCCGCTGTCCAGGAGCCAAGCCTCACGGTAGAGAAACTGTTCGACCTCTTGTTGTAGCGTCGGATCGGTGGGTGCTTCCATCATACGGCTTCATTCTGCATATAACGGAGCCACGCTTTGAACTGTGCGCGTATAGGCAATTCGCTAGCCCCGGGTGAGGCATAGCCTCCAGCAAGTTGCTCGGCGTCTAGTTCCATGCCGCGTTCCGAATTGACCCATCCGGTGTCGGCCTGGGCTAGTCCGCTTTGACAACGGCTGAATATCTCGATGTCGTCGGAGAAAATCATTGAGGCAGGGGAGCTCAGATTGTTGAGAAACCGCACTGCCCGTCTAAACATCGCCGCAGGTGCACCCTTGAGGCGGAAACACGCTCCCTGGACCAGCGTACTGTCGACACTCAACGGGTGTACGACGCGGATTTGGTGAAACTGAGCATTCAGTGCAATTGTCGGATAGATCAAATTCTGGAAACGATCCATGCCGAGAATTTCATCGGTTCTCGCTTCGCCATGTCCGGCGATCATCGCATCTCGATAAGCCGTCGAGACTGGGTCGCCGGTATCTGGTGCAAGTATCCCGCTTTTATAGAGCCCCCCCATGTAGGAGTGACCGTGTTCGAAGCCGTAGAGTTCGAGTTGATCCCACTCGCGTTCAGTAACCCCGTTGCTGCTTAACCTGGTCCGCGTCTGCCCGTCGTCCAGGGCCGAGGCTGGATCGGTGTCGGTGCCCGCGCTTGCGACCGAAGACCCATGTACGAAACTCGGGTGTATCGTGTCATTGGCGTTTTCCATGTGGAATTTCCAATTGCCCGGATAGCGCAGCGTGAAGCCGCCGCCAGCCACTTCGATCTCGCTCTCGGGTGAACGGTCGATGAGGTTGTCTAAAGCATCGGTCATTGGTTCCAGGTATTCCCGTAAAGGCGGTCCATCACCGGCCCAACTCGCGAACACAAATCCGCGGTAGCTCGATACGCGCGGCGCACGCCGCAGCCATTTCGACGGATCATTGATATCGAAAGTTGCTGAATAACTGTCACGATGCGGCACCGAGGTCAATGAACCGTCATTGCGGTAAGTCCAACCGTGGTAGGGACAAATAATGCGTGGACGGTTACCGTTCGGTGCGGTGCAAAGGCGTGCGCCACGATGTGCGCAACTGTTCTGTACTACGTGGATCTCACCGTCGTCGTGGCGCAACACCAGCACCTCGAACTTGCCCATACGTGTGCGAACAAAATCACCCGCTTTGCGTAATTGACTCTCGTGGGCAACATACAACCAGGCACGCTTGAAGATGCGGTCCATCTCCATGTCGAATAGCTTTGGCTCGGTGTACACACGGCTATGAACCCGGTTGGGTTGAACCAAGTAATTGAGATCCATTAAATCATCCATGTGCAAATTGTGCCGCGAGAAACCAGGACAAAGTATGCGAAACACGTGCTAAGGTGTCAAAAACAGCTTGGTAGCGGTATGGAGAAGAGGTTATGACCATAACTGTTGA
>CAZBOQ010000073.1:0-19523 GCA_964493555.1 uncultured Gammaproteobacteria bacterium
CGAGCGTTGTGGACGGACTCAGCTCGAATTTGGCGGTTGGATTTATGCCAAATCGGTCTCCGTCATAGAAATCACGATGATTATCCAAGCCCGCGTAATAGGCATTGAGCCGAAAAGCCGAGGTTTCACTGACCGAAAAATTGCTGTCGATCTGAACATCAAACTCTCCATAGGTATCGGCGCTCGCCTTGTAACCCGTAAAATTCTCGCCGAGCACACCTTTTTTCATGACACGATTTAGGACCCCGCCTGTACCGCCTCGACCGAAGAGAAGCGCGTTTGGACCACGTAAAATTTCAACTTGCTCTACATTATAAAGTGGACGGTAATATTGGACGTCATCACGAACGCCATCAGCAAAGAAGTCAGCTGTCGAACGGACTCCGCGAAACACGACCGAATCTCGGTGCCCTTCACCCTGAGAGGTGTTTACACCAGCCGTGTAGTTGATGATATCTCCGATACTTTTTACGCCCTGGTGATCAATCTTGGCAGCTGTGAAAATGGAGAGGCGTTGTGGCACATCAATAATTGGTGTCGGCGTTTTCACCGAATTTATTTTATCCAGTGAAAGGTATTTTCCTTTAACTAGAATTTCCTCTAACTGTTTTGCATCTTCAGCTGTCGCAGGACCAATAAACAGTACTGATAAGAGCATCGTAGAAAAGAATAAAGCCATGTTTCTCGTAATCATCATTTGACCATTAGGTTTTGGGAGAGGCGCTTTATACCAAGAATACGAATGAGAATCAATCTCATTAGTATTAATATGATTATTTTGTTTGATTTATTGGGTCCGTCTCAGCCTGCGTGGGTAAACAATTATCTCTTTTATTCAGTGGTTTATGATTTTTGTCCCTGCCGTATGGGCTGAGTCATCTGATGGCTACCTAAGGGCTTAAACACGGGGTCCTTTCGGCGATCCTCGGCAGTTTGAGCAGTGGCTGGCAGTTGCTCCATACTTACTTTTACGATTGCTATCGAAGGAGGAAGCAGCTGTCGTCCCAGGGAAAAAATGCGTCTTCTGAGCGGCGGAAGGGGTCAGAGGGGGTCATACTTGGACGGGCCGATAGTGAAGGCGCTGCGGCCGAGCGGTGTCTAACTGTGAGCTTTAGCGGATCAGAGCCTTGAAAATTGAACGATTGAGAAAAATTCTGAATTGTCAAAAATGATTTGCGGAAGTTACTAATCAGCGATCCCGAAGCTCTTAATCAGGTTAATTATATCGGCGTGATAGGCAGGGGTTGCACAGATTATCCCACGATTCTTTTCGAGTAGCCGGCCGTGGTTAAAGTCCAACTTAGCGCCACTTATGTCAGTCACGATCGCACCAGCTTCGGTCGCAACCAGAAAACCAGCAGCGTGGTCCCAGATTTTCTCTACATAACTTTTGCTAGTTGGGAAGCGCAGATAAGCGTCGGCTTGGCCGCGAGCGACCAAGGCGTATTTGCATTGGCTGTCTGCGCGTACAGAGGTGCTTTCGCCACCTATGGCATGGGCGAGCCTCGCCGTATCTGAATGTCTGGAGTGCGAGGCTTCCACGGACTCACAGATGCGAAACGGCCCCTCGGCGCGACGGATAGCGATGGGTTTAGGCGAAATTGTTGTGTCCTCACCGTCGTAGCTCCAAGCGCCATTTCCGCGCATGGCTGCATAGATGACGCCTCGGCTGTCTCCTGCATCTATTGGTGCGTCGATTTTGGCAGGGAGATTGGGGCAGCCCATGAAACCTAACGACACGGTGCCATTTTCGATCAAGCCCAAGGCGATCGCGTATTGGCCACCTCGCAGAAACCCTTTCGTTCCATCAATCGGGTCGAGGGTCCAGAATCTCGCAGCGCTGCCATCATGAGCGCCCATGTCGATGGCGTCGAGTACGGCTGTTGTAGAGATCTTCGGCACCACCATCCGCACAGTTTCCACAACCGCCGCGCATAGGTCGTCATTTTCACCGCGCCGCAGTATTTCTGACTGCTCTTCTCCAACCAGCTTGAGATTTGGTTCGACATTGGCCAACGCTAAAGCGCAAACTGCCTGGACGGCGTAATCGGCAACCGTTACCGGACTGCGGTCGTCTTTACTCGCTTGACGAATTTCTTCGGTCCGCTGTTGGACTTGGCGGGCAATGAGGCACGCGTCTCGTACGGCTGCGAGTGCCGCACGTAATTGAGGATGATCCATTGACTGGTTGGTGTGGCTCTAAACTGCGGAACTTAGAATGCCGTGAGATTCGAGGTAAGCGATGACTTCGTCGGCGAGCTCTTCGATACCTTTGCTGTCAGACTTGAGGGTCAACTCCGGTTTCTCCGGTGCCTCATATGGATCATCGATGCCGGTGAAGCCTTTGATCTCTCCGGCTCGCGCCTTCTGGTAGAGGCCTTTTGGATCACGCGCCTCGCAGGTCTCGATACTTGCTTTGACATAAACCTCAATAAACTTTCCATGCGGGCAAAAAGAACGAACCTGATCTCGAGGTCTCTTATAAGGGGAAATAAAGGCGGTCAGCGCTATTAGGCCGGCGTCCGCAAAAAGTTTGGCCACTTGACCTACGCGACGAATATTCTCGTCGCGGTCCTCGGCGGAGAAACCCAAGTTCTCGTTTAGTCCATGGCGGATGTTATCGCCGTCAAGCACGTAGCAGTGTACGCCGCGTGCGTGGAGCCTGTGATCGACCTCATTGGCAATTGTGCTTTTGCCCGAAGCACTCAAGCCCGTGAACCAGATTACCGCGCCCATGTGCCGATGCAGCTGTTCGCGTTCGGCGGTGGAAACCCGGTGTTCATGCCACGTGACGTTTGTGGACTTAGATGAGTCGTTCATTTGCTGTTCGCTTTGGTCGTCCGGCGCGTATTGTGCCAGAATCCCAGTAGTTCCGCGCGACGGCTGTTAATACGAGCTGGTTCGTTGCGTCTAATTGCCCGATTCTGCAGAGAATATAGGCATTGTATAATCCAATATCGAAGCCGCTTTTTTAAATGAGGAACATAACAAATGCTTAAACAAGGACTTTGCTCATGGTCGTTAAGCGCATTACTGGCGTCATTCTGTATGGCCCAGTCTGGATTCGCTGCCGACTACGAAATCGATCCCAGTCATTCTGCTGCGCAGTGGGAAATTTCGCATTTGGGCATGAGTACAATGGTCGGTCGCTTCAATACTTTTTCCGGACAATTTTCCTGGGATAGGGATAATCCGAGGGGGTCCTCGATCTCTGTGCAAGTCGATACTGCCAGCATCGACTCAAACTGGGCTGAGCGCGATAAACACCTTCGTAGCGCCAAGTTCCTTGATGTTGAAAAGTACCCGACTTCGACATTTGAAAGCGGTACATACACAGGCGACGCCTCGCAGGGCAAGCTCGTTGGCCAGCTGACATTACATGGTGTTAGCAAGGAGGTGACCATGGAGGTGGTGGTAATTGGAGAAGGCAACGATCCGTGGGGCGGTTACCGAGCAGGTTTCAATGCCTCAACGACCATCAATCGTAGTGACTTTGGTGTTACTGAGTTTCTCGGCCCTGCATCCGAAACCATGACTTTGCAGTTCTATATAGAAGGCACGAGAAAATAAGGACATTCATGCAACGATGTTTGTCGAAACGTGATCACCTGGGTTGGTGCTTGGGCGGCCCCCTCCCAACTTAACGCCAAAGCATTTTTGCAAGCGTCTCGTCCTTGTCGATGAATTGATGTTTTATCGCGGCTAACCCATGCACGGCAGCTAAAACTGCGCACCCGTATGCAAGATAGTAATGCGTGCTAATGGCTAGGTCGCGCAGGCCGGTATCGATCTCGAATAGCGCTGGCACCTTGAACCAGCCGAACATCTCGACAGCTTGGCCGGCGGAAGTCGAAATGACATAGCCGCTTATCGGAAGCAACAGCGTCATTGCGACTAGAGAATAATGGACCATTCTGGCGGCGGCCCGTTGCCAACGCGCTATGCTTTCCGGTAACGCTGGCGCGGGGTTGCATATCATCCACAGAATTTTGCCGCTCGCAGGGACCAGGACGATCAGTCCTAATGCCTTATGCCATCTTAAGGATTCGTTGGCCCAGCGATCGAAGTAGGTAAGATCCACCATGTACCAGCCAAGCCAGATGAGCCCGATGATAAATAGGGCAATTGTCCAATGCAGTAGTTTCGCAACCAGGCCATAACGACTTTCGGTGTTAGATAACATGATTCCTTTTCCTTCGGCATCGTGCGAGCCACGGTTGGTTCCCATGTTGTTGATAGCATATATTACCTGCTGGCCACTAGGGACTTGGTAACAAGCTTGAGAGATCCGCGAACGTGAGCGCACCTGTCGATACGATGATGGCTATCGAAATTACGGAGCCGGGAGGGCCTGAGGTTTTGCGTGCCACGCAAAGGCCGAGACCGGAACCGGTTGCGGGCGAAGTGCTGATAGAGGTTAGGGCGGCCGGTGTTAATCGGCCAGATTGCATGCAGCGGGCAGGGAACTATCCCGTTCCTGCTGGCGCTTCCGATATTCCTGGGCTCGAGGTTGCAGGGCGTGTTGTCGCGTTAGGTGAGGGGGTTACCGAGATCTCCGAGGGCGACGACGTGTGTGCACTGGTTGCTGGAGGCGGCTATGCCGAATATTGCGTGGCGCCGGTTGCGCAATCTCTGCGCATTCCCGTCGGGTTCGATTTCTTTGAAGCCGCCGGGCTTCCAGAGACTTTTTTTACTGTATGGGACAATGTTTTTACTCGTGGCAGGTTGGCGGCTGGTGAAACCTTGTTGGTGCACGGCGGGGCAAGCGGTATCGGTACTACTGCTATCCAGCTCGCGGTGGCAACTGGCGCGGAAGTTTATGTAACCGTCAGCACTGCCGAGAAAAAATCTGCATGTGAGGCCCTTGGGGCGAAACGCGCAATAAACTACCTCGATGAAGACTTCGTTGAAGTAATCAAGCAGCTTACGGGTGGGTGTGGCGTTGATGTCATATTGGACATCGTCGGTGACGAATATACAGCGAGAAATCTTAGTATTCTCGCTACGGAAGGGCGACTCGTGCAGATCGCGTTATTGGCTGGCGCCGCTACGGCGCAGATCAATCTCGTCACTGTGATGCAGAAACGCCTGACCATAACGGGTTCGACTTTACGACCGCGTTCCGTGGAACTAAAACACGAAATCGCCAAGACACTCGAGGCGCTCGTGTGGCCATTACTCGACGAGGGCAAGCTTCGGCCCATCATTCAACAGACTTTCGCGCTCGCCGATGCAGTGAAAGCGCACAAAATAATGGAAGCAAATCAGACTATCGGTAAGCTGATCCTGACCATGGAGTAGGCTAGTCCTTGGTCTCTAGTTCTTCTTCGAACTATTGGTGACCGTATCTCTTTGAGATCATGATTCAGAAAAAAATGCATATACCTGTACAACTTCTCGAAACTTGGCGGTTCCGAAACACGGTAGGTAAGCTTTGAGCGGTTTGCACCGCGAGCGAATGGAGCTGCGCGATGCCATCGGTTTGCGCAGCATAAGGCCGAACAACGACCTAGAAAATTGGCGTCTCCAACTTGAGCGTCTGCAATGTTTCTTCTCGTTCTGCTGGCCGTTTATCATGGGTAAGCCACGTTAAGACGTTGTAATAACGCCGGATGTTCTGCACATAATTAACCGGCTCGTTGCCGCGGGCGTAACCAAAGCGCGTTTGCGCGTACCACTCCTCATGGGCTAGGAGTGGTAAGTGCTCTCGCACATCGAGCCAATTGTCGGGATCACCGCCGCGACGCTGGGTTAAAATACGGGCATCCTCGAGATGGCCGTATCCGACGTTGTAGGCCGCTAACGCGAACCAGAGCCGATCCGGTGCAGGGATGCGTTCCGGGATGCGTTTTTCGATCATCCGTAAGTAACGCGCGCCGCCGGAGATACTTGCTTCAGGGTCGAGTCGATTGTTGACCTCTACCTGTTTCGCCGTTGCGCGGGTCAGCATCATCAGACCCCGTACGCCGGTAGGCGAACGGGCGTGGGGGTTCCAATGGGATTCCTGATAGGCGAGGGCGGCCAGCAGCCGCCAATCGAAATCCTGGTCCCGTGCCGCCTTCTCGAAATACGGTTGAAAAGAGGGTAAGCGCTCGGCGGAATGACGCAGAAACGTTCGTGCATCGACGTAATCGAAGCGGCTCGTGTTGCCAAAATGGCGGTCCAATATACGCGTCAGTTCGCCGGAGGTCTGCAGCTCAGCAAAGAAACGATTTGCAGCCTGCAATAGACTTTGGTCTTCCGATTTTTTGAATGCCCAAGCGAGCGGCTGTGGACCAGAGAGTTGAAATGCGACGGCTAACTCTGGATAGAGTCCCCGCAGCGAAGCCAGCATGTGTGAGTCGACCACGGTGTAATCGATACTTTGTTCCCAGATCGCTTCAACCAAGTGTTCGACGTCGCTGTCGTCGCGTTCTTCCCAGCGCAATTGTGGATGCGCGAGCTTCAGTTCGCGTAGGCGCTCTGCATAGCTACTGTCTTTGATCACTTGCAAGCGGCCGTTGCCAAGATCTTCGATGTTTCGCGGTCGGCGGTTGCCGCGGCGATAGACCAGCTGCTGGGTCGTAATGTGATAGCTCGGTCCAAACCGAAGGGCGTCGCCGCGTTCAGTGGTCACCGAGACCCCGGCGGCCGCGAGATGGGCTTTACCACTATGCACCATATTGATCAGATCGGAGGTGGTCGACGGAATGGTGACCTGGAGTTGGACCCCGATTGAATCAGCAAATCTGCGTGCCAATTCGTACTCTAGGCCTGTACGTCCCTGTGGTCCGAAATAATAAGTGGTCGCACTATTGGTGGTGACGATACGCAATTCCCCCACCGCCTGCACCTGTTCGAATAGATTGGGCCCCTGAGAGCAGGAGGCTAAAACTAGCATAAGCCACGCAAGTGCAATTGTTCTTATGACTTTCACGTTAACAATGTCCGAATGTGGAGGTGTTTTCGCGATCTTACTCTGTAATTGATACCACAAATGCCACTATCGTTGTGCCATCCGCCCTCGCGCCCAAACTATCCGAAGGAGAGGAACCTCTCTTCCTCGGTGAGTAACTGGCAAATCGAACAACCGATTGATTCCAGCTCGGTGGACCGTTGGCGGAGCTGTAAAATGTCGGTGAATCCTCTAACTCAGTGCAATGTAGCGTGAGGGTGTTGAATTCGATTTGAAGTTGGAGTGGTCATTAGTAAGCCTCAGCTGCTCGTTTAAACAGGATGACTGCGAGTTCGTCCCAGTCTGTCGCTAGTTGTCCGTGGTTACTGGCCTCACCACGGCGCCCGGACTGCATACGCGCGAGTACATCGAGATCTTGCCGATTGACTGCACCCAGCTCTGCGCCTAGAGCTTCGCCAGCCTCGGCTACCGCGTCGTCACCGACGAGATAGCCGAACAAGCGCTGGCTCGTGACGCCAGGCTCATCGGGTTGCAGCGTGATAAGTTGGATCCACGAGGAGGTCAACAGTAGCAAAGTATTTGGGAAGACATAGACCAAGTCCAGCGCGGTGGCAAATCCTTGCGGCATGTCCGGAAACATCGGTCCCGGCAAAAGATCCTCCTGGCCAACACCGAACTGAGGCATGATGTAGCCAATGATGTCGCGGCTCATGACGTTATGTTCTAGAGCATAACTCGGCGCGCCTGGTTCACCCATTTGCGGGTGTATGTACGGCAGGTGATAACTGTCGAGAAAATTTTCGGCGGCGATTTTCCAATTAGCTTGTAGCCGAAACTCCTGGCTGGTCGCGAGCCGCAACAGTTTGAAGTCGAACACCGACCAGCGTTCGGCTAATGGCCGAATAAATTCGTCGAAGGGCGCCGCGTTTCCCGAGAGATTGACAAATACGATGTCGCACCAGATTTCCATGCGTACCGGCAACAGCGCGAGTCTAGATTTCCCGCCGGTGTTCAGTGAGCTGCCCGGCGTGCCATTCTGGTAAGGTCTGGCGGCTAACTCGCCGTCCAAGCCGTAAGTCCAACTGTGATAGGGACAAGTCACGAGACCGTTTGCACGATGACACGCTTCAGCAACCAGTTGGGTGCCGCGATGGCGGCAGACATTGTGAAATACGTGAACGGCGCCACCGCGATCGCGGGTTAGCAGTAAGGACTGTCCGGCAACAGAAAGCGGCTGAACATCACCTCGCCCGGGGACCATTTGAGCGACGGCGACACTGATCCAACTCTGCTCGAAGTGTATTTCGAGCTCGCGTTCGAGAATTGCGTTATCCGTATAGCAGTACGACGGAAGGCCTGAGGTTTCGAGACGTTCGTTGTCCATCGTGCGGTTTTTTGGTGGAAAGGGAGTCTAGCCTCCCATTTCGCGCGCTAACAAGACCTCGCCGATTATTTCGCTGTAGTGTTGGAGGGAGCTCACTCGCCTGTGAAGAATTCTGCTCCACATGTTGTGTCGCCCGTTTGCTGAGACCGTATCAAAAGCATAGCATTTGCCGAAAAACGAGTCGACGTGGCGTTACAGGCGGTGGTTCAGTAGTTGAGACAATTGGTTTGTGAAGAGAGTAAAAAACGTGCCCTCGGTAGCCCAGTGAACTATGGGTAAATCAGTCAAACATATGACCAAGCTTCCCTGCTTTGGTTTTTAAGTAGTGTTCATTGTGAGGGTTTTGACCAGTTCGTATAGCCAAACGCTCTTCCACTTCGACGTGCAGTGCCTCTAATGCAGCAACTTTACGCGGGTTATTGGTCAAAAGTCGTACTTTGTGTATACCAAAGTATTCAAACATAGGCCTGCAAATAGAGTAATCACGCATATCCGCACCAAAGCCGAGGCTTTCGTTTGCCTCCACGGTATCGGCGCCTTTATCTTGTAGTTGGTAAGCTCGTATTTTGTTGAGCAACCCAATGCCGCGGCCTTCTTGACGGAGGTAGAGAACAAGTCCGCTTCCCGTTTCGGATATCTGTTTCATTGCTTGCTCGAGTTGCGAACCACAGTCGCAACGCTGGGAAAAAAGAGCGTCGCCAGTAAGGCATTCAGAATGAATTCTGGTTAATACTGATTTTTGTGTATTCAGTTCACCTAATACCAATGCTAAATGTACTTTATCGTTTTCTCTGTCTTCAAAGGCGTATAGGCGAAACTCTCCCCAAGGAGTCGGAAGCGCACAAGATTCGATTGGCCGAATCATCAAAAAGTTACCTCAAAAGTTAGTCTCTGAACCATGGGGGCACATTTGAATCTCCCTAAGCAGATTCATCATTTCTAATATTGTAAGGGCCGCTTCGGCACCTTTGTTGTTGGCATCCGCGGCCGAACGGTCAATAGCTTGTTCAGTGCTGTCTACAGTAAGTACTCCGAAACCGACTGGAACATCCATTTTCAACTGCACTTGCATTAGGCCTTCCAAGCAGCCACCAGAGACGTATTCGAAATGCGGTGTTTCACCTCGAATCACACATCCTAGTGCAATAAGAGCATCGTAGTTTCCGGTTTGCAGTACGCGCTGTGCCGCCATTGGCAGTTCAAAGGCTCCGGGTACTCGGAAAACGTCGATCTGATCGTCCGATACAGCGTGTTGGCTCAGCGCCTTTTTGGCACCATCAAGTAGATTGTTAGTGATAAAACTGTTCCAGCGCGTGGTTACAATGGCGATACTACCGGAAGTGTATTGACCTGCTGCCTCGAAAGTCTTCATGGCTCAATTTCTGTGTGTGGATATCGAAGTTCAGGCAGCGGTGTCTGAAGGGACAAAATCGACCACTTCCAAGTCGAACCCCGCAAGTCCAGTGTAATTGACGGGTGTCGCCATAAGCAGCATTTTGCGTATATCGAGGTCTCTTAATATTTGCGATCCCACACCAATTTGCATATTTGGCAAGGGTTTGGGCAGTGGATAACTGTCGCCTTCTTCAAATAATCGCTCCAGTTGGCGCTCAACAATCTTAGCTGTCGGAATGCTTGAGCTAAGGATAACTACGACACCTCTGCCTTCCTTTGCTATCTTTTGCATGCAAGCGTGCAAAGACCAACGGCTGGTATCCTCGCTCCCCGGCTCGATTAAAGCGAAAAAATCCCGTAGCGGGGTAGGTAGGTGCACGCGGGTCAAGCAGGGTTTTCCATTGCCAACATCGCCCTTAACCATGGCATGATGTATTTGGTCGCGGGCCATATCCCGGTAGGTGCGCAGGTCAAATTCACCAAATTCAGTTTGTATTTGCCGCGTCTTAATACACTCAACCGTTGTTTCATTACGTAAGCGATAGTGAATTAGGTCTTCAATAGTGCCGATTTTTAGATTCTGCTCCGCAGCGAAGTCGAGTAAATCTGGCTGCCGAGCCATGCTGCCGTCTTCATTCATTATTTCAACAATCACAGCCGCAGGTTCAAGCTTGGCCAGTCGGGCTAAATCGCAACCGGCTTCGGTGTGACCGGCACGGCTCAACACGCCACCGGGTTGCGCCATCAGCGGAAAGACATGTCCAGGTTGGACTATATCTCGGGGTGTTGCCACGGGCGCTACTGCGGCTTGGATAGTTTTTGCACGGTCCTGCGCAGAAATACCAGTGGTTACACCGTCGGCCGCTTCGATAGAAACTGTAAAGTTGGTTCCATGGACGGCGTTGTTATCGTCGACCATTTTGGCTAGATTCAACTGTTTGCAACGTGCTGGCATGAGGGTTAGGCAGATTAGTCCTCTAGCTTGGCGTGCCATAAAGTTGATATCTTCCGGTTGCACCATACTGGCGGCCATAACTAGATCGCCTTCATTTTCGCGATCTTCGTCATCGAGTAAAACAACCATCCTGCCTCGGGCGATGTCTTCGATTAGCTCTTCTGTAGTATTAAATTTCATGACAATCATTTCTGCACTATGAGCTACTCATACTGGCGCAAACGCTCTATATAGCGTGCCAACAAGTCGACTTCTAAATTTACTTTGGTAGCGGTTTGGTAACCACCGATAATAGTATTTTCTGCCGTGTGGGGAATAATGGTTAGATAAAATTTATTGCCCCTGACTTCATTGACTGTAAGGCTGGTGCCGTCGACAGTAATTGAGCCTTTGTAGGATATATATCGCGCCAAGTTGTCCGGCGCGGCGATGCAGAAGGTTTCTGCGCGACCAGAGGGTTGGCGTTTTACTACTTGACCAACACCATCGACGTGCCCAGTAACGAGGTGTCCGCCCAATCGATCACTCAGGGTTAACGCTTTCTCAAGGTTAATACGCGTACCAACCTGCCAACTTGTTGCTGTAGTGACCGATAGTGTTTCACTAGAGAGGTCGGTAACAAAACTCGTTCTGTTGAGGTCGGCAACAGTCAGGCAGATGCCGTTGTTCATAATACTGTCGCCTATCTGGATATCGTTCATAGATAGTCCGCCTGCATCTACCGTTAACCGCAGGTCGCTAGAGAGTTTTTCGACCTTGGTTATTTTGCCTATACTGGCGACAATTCCGGTAAACATGTCGTTTCGTTCCTCATTATTTTTCGGAAACGGCGATAATACAGATATCACCACCTATATGCCGTATTTCTAATATGCAAGGCGCAGTGATTCCATCATGTTGTGCAACAATAGATCAACCGGTCTCGCGTATCACTTTCTGTGAGCTTAGTGCACATAGAGCACCAGTCCACCGATCTGGTTGACGCGCATAATGGTTCGGGCTGTTATTCGTTGATCTTGAGAGTGCTTAATTTATCCAGTTGATGGGCCAGATCAATACGAGCGCCTACGGCACCCACCCTCACGTATTTGACGTATGGCGGAGAGGGAGGGATTCGAACCCCCGGAACGCGCAAGGCGCTCAACTGATTTCGAGTCAGCCCCATTCAACCGCTCTGGCACCTCTCCAATTAGGTCGACAGATTAACCGGATTTTGCTCAGGTTGCATTTCGCCGCGCTATGCCGCTAGAGTGCGATTTCATCAGACTTTGTCGCCTATACTCTGGCTTCGAAAGTCGGTTTAGTGGGAAGCACCATTGATGAACGATTTGGTCGTAGCCAAAGGAGTTTCTGAGGCTACGAGGCGATGGGTTAAGGGCGAGTGTTCGGTGTAGTGCCAAGTATTGGATTTCTCAAAGGATGTGCAGAAGTTACTGATGAGTCATCCCTCTCGCTGGGGCCGAGGCCTGTGGATACCCCAACGGCTAGTGACGCGAGGTTAATCTCGCCACTCATCCCGCTAACGCGACTGACCTGGTGGCGATAGTGTCCGAAGTCACTGGCTGGCGGATCGAGTGCCCGCCGATTCCATAGGAAAATTGAGGTACCGTCTGGTCGAATTGGCTGTTGGGTGTTTTCGGGTCGTACGAACGAGACGACGTTACTATGGAGATTACGTGGCTACGAGCATGCGAACACTTGAAGTCGTGTCTAATGGAATCCAGCTGGACTGGTTTTCGCAAATCGGTACGCCGAAGGATCGGGATAGGCGGGCGGCGCGTTGACCAGGTTGAGGTGTCTGGTGAGGACTAACGGTATAGGAGTTTCTCTTAATGCATTGCCGCTCGATCAGATGCGCCGGTTTGCGGTGGCGATGGACGGCGCCGGTTTCCACAGTGCATGGTTTCCAGAGATAATATTTTCGGATGCGCTGACTCCTATGACAGTCATCGGATTGGAGACTAACAACCTGCGGCTGGGTACAGGCATTGTCGGCCCTTGGAGCCGTTCTCCTGTGGTGATGGCAATGACGCTCGCGACTCTCTCCCATCTGTGTCCGGGCCGCATCGTTTTGGGCCTCGGCACACAGGCGAGACCCTACGTTGAGAATTGGCATGGTCGTGATTACCAAAGGCCACTTCGTGCGATGCGTGAGTACATCACGATTCTGAAAAGTATCCTTGCGGGCGAATTGGTGAACTATGCCGGTCAGATTTTCCGCGTCAAGGATTTCCAACTCAAGTTGCCGCCTCCTGAACCAGTGCCGATCTATATGGCTGCGATCGGACCCAAGATGGTGCAGCTGGCCGGTGAGATCGCCGATGGTCTGCTGGGTACACTTTTTCCGATCCCCTATGTGAGGGATGTGGTGATCCCGCGATTGAAAGCGGGAGCGGAAAAAAGTGGGCGTAGCCGTGACGGATTTGTGGTTAGCAATTCACTGCCGACACTGGTAACCGAAGACGATAGCGCGTTCGAGCTCAACCGTGGCCAGGTCATGCAGTTCGCCACGGCGGAGAAATCGTCGCCGGCCTATGCCGAGTGCGTGGCGGCGGCAGGATTCGCTGATGAACTGACCGCCGTGAAAGAGTACGTCGCTGCACGCGACTTCGATGCCGCGCTTTCGGCGATTCCGTTTGAAATGGTCGATGCCTTGTCATTATCGGGGACCGCGGAGCAGGTTAGGACACGAGTGGCCGCCTACCATGACGCCGGCGTGCACATCGCACAGGCGCTTCCCAGCCCACCGGGAGTTTATTACCCGCTTTATGAAGGTCATCTCGACGGTGCCACATTCCCGGAATTTTCGTTCCCGGACTTTCTGGGAGGTATTGAGCGCCTCGTGACCCAGCTCGGTAGCACATAGTGCATGGCTGCTGACTGGTCGCGAGGAACGATCGATGCGACACTAATCGTCTGAAGATTGGAGGTTAAGCACATTATGACCATACAACTTAATCGCGATATCCGAAGCTATGAAATTCCCGGCATCGAACACAAAACGCTCGCCGGCCCTGAACATGGCGTTGCCGGATTCGAGATCTGGGAGCAATGGATAGCCGCCGGTGAAACCACGCCGGTCCACCGTCATGTTTGTGAGGAGGTAATCGTCTCGCTGAGCGGGCGGGGAGAAGTCATTATCGACGGCGAGCGTACTGAGTTTGGGCCCGATACAACACTACGTGTCCCCGCTGACGCAGTCCACCAAGTAAACAACATTGGCGATGAGGTGCTGCATCTGGTCGCGACACTAGGGATGTCTCCTGTCGCAGTACGCACCGCCGACAACCAGGCCATGGCGCTACCGTGGCAGCAGTAAACCGCTAAAAAACCGCGCATTGCTGTAATTGGGGCGTTGGGGATTACTGGTGTCTGGCTGTTGCGGGTACTTCTACCGCCGGTGCCGAAGTTTTGGCGACTGATCTCAACGACGACTTCGAACTTGTGCCGCGAGCATTCAAAATGGGCATGCAAGAAGTTGTGAACGATAGGAGACTATAGTGCCGGTTCGCGCAATCTTGATGGAGCAGCCGCGACAGAAGTCATTGGTTTTGGGCGCCTTGCAGTTCGTCGACCGCATGCCGCGGGTTTTCGACGAGTTTCTCACCCATCGTTACCCGTTGGCGCAGACCGTTGATGCAATTGGAGTCGTTGGTGCTGGTGAAGTGGATCTGGTCAAGTCAGTGGTCGTACCGACACAGTGAGCCAAGGACAGACAATGCAATTCGGTATTTTTGATGAAGTGAACAATATCGATGGTATGACACCGGCTGAAGTATACGAGGCGCATCTTAGCCAGGTAGAGCTGGCTGAACAGCTGGGTTATCACTCGTATTGGTTTGCCGAACATCATTTTAATGACCACCGCATGGCACCGAGTCCGAATCTACTGTTGGCAGCGGTTGCCCAACGTACCTCTAGCATTTTGATCGGCAATATGGTCAACGTCCTACCGTTCCATAATCCAGTTCGACTGGCTGAGGAATGCGCTATGCTCGACCATCTGACCAATGGCCGCCTGCAGGTGGGGATCGGTCGAGGTGTGCAGCCAGGGGAGTTCAAAGGCTACGGCGTCGACATGGGTCTCAGCCGTGAGATGTTCCGGGAATCGTATTCGATACTACAAAAGGCGTGGACTGGAGCAGGGACCAGTGGCGAGGGCGATTACTGGGGCTATAAAGACGTGACCTTGATGCCACCGGTGCGCCAGAGGCCCCACCCACCGGTGTGGTTCACGGGACTTAGTCACGAATCCGCCGAGTGGGCGGGCGCGGAGGGGTTGCCGTTTGCCAGCGCCTTTCTGAGCGTGGAGGAGTCCCAGGAGCTCGGCGACGTTTATCGTGGCTGCTACCAACCATCACCACAGTGGCCCAAACCGATTTATGCTGTGATGCGCCATATTTATGTCTCAGAAACCATGGACGCTGCACGTGCCGAGGTGGGTCACGTCTACGATCGTTTATTTCATCAATGGCTGAATATTGCGCTCACCAGCCAAAAGGGTGTGCCGGCGTCGTATGCGTCTTATCCGAGCCGGCATGCGCGACTGGGGGCGATGAACCTGGATGAACTGTTAGCCGAGAAGATTATTTTCTTTGGTGGTCCGGATGATGTGTCAACCGGTCTTGACGATTTGCGCAATCGCGGCGTCGATATGTTTTTTCTGTGGTTCTCGCCGCAGGGGGTGCATCCGGATTTGGCACAGAAGTGCCTGCGCCAGTTCGCCGAGGAGGTTATGCCGAACTTCAAATCACCCGAGGTGGAATCGATCGCAGCGTTGTAACGCGTTGCCAGCCTTACACTTCCTGATCCCCCCGCGAAACGGGTTACCTCGGGCTTAGCCGTCGATACCACCCATAAACCTAGCGATGAAACACCGTCCGGCGATGTTGTCGAGCCGGGTGAACTCTTCTGCGGCATTGAGTGGGCTCGATAGCAGCTGTTGCCCTGTCTCTGGATTTGTCACCGCACGTCAGCCCTACGAAGTGGTACCTTGTTAACCGTCGCGATAAACTTCGCTCCCAATAATTGCTAGATTCGCCGAAAACAAGGCAGGAGGAATTGTGCCAAGCCTACTTCCCGACGTAGATCCCGACGGACTGCTGGAATATTCGGTGGTCTACACCGACCGTTCGTTGAACCACATGTCGCAACGCTTTCAAGGTGTCATGAACGACATCTCGAGGACGTTGAAAAAAGTCTACAACGCCAACGCCGTCGTGGTTGTTCCCGGTAGCGGTACGTTCGGCATGGAGGCGGTGGCAAGGCAGTTTGCCGGTGGTAAGCAAACGCTGGTCATTCGGAATGGCTGGTTCAGTTTTCGCTGGACACAAATTCTTGAGATGGGCGCTATCGCGGCGGGCTCCTCCGTGCTCAAGGCGCGCCCTGTTGACGATCGTCAACAGTCACCCTTCGCACCGGCAGCCATCGAAGAGGTGGTCGAGAGCATCGCACGAGACAAGCCCGACGTTGTTTTTGCGCCGCATGTCGAAACCTCCTCCGGCATGATATTGCCGGATGACTATATACGCGCCGTGGCGGATGCGGTACATGCGGTCGGTGGGTTGTTCGTGCTCGACTGCATTGCTTCCGGTACTTTATGGGTGGATATGGAAGCAAGCGGGGTCGATGTGCTGGTCAGTGCACCGCAAAAAGGCTGGAGTGGATCGCCCTGCTGCGGGTTGGTGATGTTGAACTCAACAGCTCGCGAAAGGATCGAGAATACGACCAGTTCGCGCTTTGCCTGTGATCTGCGCAAATGGTTACAGATTATGGAGGCTTATGAAAAGGGTAGGCACGCATACAACGCAACCATGCCAACCGATGCACTTATGCGATTCCGTGAGGTGATGGTTGAAACTGAGGCGTATGGTTTCGATAAGGCGCGCACGGATCAACAAGAGCTGGGCGATAAAGTAAGAGCGTTGCTCAAGAAAAAAGGTGTGAAAAGTGTCGCAGCCGAGGGTTTCGGCGCGCCGGGCGTGGTGGTGAGCTACACTGATGACCCCGACGTCAGTACGGGCAAGAAATTTCTCGCCGAAGGATTGCAAATCGCAGCCGGGGTTCCACTGCAATGCGATGAACCTGAAGGCTTCCGGACCTTTCGCCTTGGCCTGTTCGGTTTGGATAAGCTCGGCAATATCGAGCGCACTGTCTCAAGCCTCGACGAAGCGATCAGCCGAGTTCTCTGATCCGGATAAACGCACACGTAATCCGGTAAACAGTGCGGCCGGTTATTTTGATTCCAGTGATGACATGAGCGCCGGTGTCGATAAGAGTTGGAGCGGCGAATTCGTGCGCCGTCATGAGGATGCCCGGCTTCTGAAAGGTGCCGGCCGATTCGTCGACGATGTTTAGGCGAACAATAATAACCACGAACTTGAGTGTTGCTAGCTAGCACAGCATGCCAGATCCTACTACCAGCCATCGCATCGCCATCGACGTGGGAGGAACGTTCGTGGATTTCGTGTTGTTGGATGAGGCCACAGGGGAGATAACAATAGAAAAACAACCTTCGACGGCAGAGCGGATTATCGAGGAGGTAGCCGAAGGTCTTAGCCGTCTACCGATAGAGCTTAGCCAGGTTGGCCGGATTTTTCATGGCACGACGGTGGCCATAAACACCATCGTTCAAGAGCGCGGCGTCAGCGTCGGTTTACTCACGACTGCAGGTTTTCGCGATGTGTTGGAAATCGGGCGCGGTTCGCGACCGGAGATCTATAATCCGCACTATCAGGCGCCAGTACCGTTGGTCCCGCGGTACTTACGTCGTGAAATTCCGGGACGTCTTAGCGCCACCGGTGGGCAGGTGGTAGCGTTGGACCTCGCGCGTATTGACCAGGAATCGGATTTTTTGGTAGGTCAGGGCTGTGAGGCGATCGCTATTTGCTTTCTCCACAGCTACGCTAATCATGAACACGAACGGCGCGCTGCTGAGCGGGTGCGCAAGCGTCACCCGTCACTGGCGGTTGCTGCTTCCCATGAGTTGATCGGCGAATGGCGCGAATTCGAGCGCACCTCAACGACTGTTCTTAACGCCTACGTGCAACCTCAGTTTCAACGTTACCTAGTCGATTTATCAGAGCGCTTATCGGTCGATGGCTATAGTGCGCCGTTAGCGCTGATGCAATCAAACGGCGGTGTCGCGGCTGCAGAGCGTGCTGCGATGCGGCCGGTCACGACCCTGGAGTCCGGACCGGCGGGTGGCGTGATTGGTGCTGATGCGTTAGCGGCAGAGCTTGGGCTTGCCAATGTGATCTGCTTTGATGTCGGCGGAACGACGGTGGATGTCGCTTTGATAGAAGGTGGGAGGATCGTCGAGCGTTCCCAAACCAAAATCGCTGGGCGGCCAGTCATGGGGCCAACCATCGACATTACCTCAGTGGGCGCGGGTGGTGGTTCGATTGCCTGGGTGGATCAGCGCGGCGCGTTAAGGGTTGGACCGCACAGCGCTGGCGCATCGCCCGGTCCGGCCTGTTTCGGCCACGGTGGTAGAGAGCCGACGGTTACTGATTGCCATCTGTTGCTTGGTCGCCTAGATGCCGAGCGGTTTTTGGGCTCGCGTATGCGACTTGACACGCAGGCAGCGGTTACAGCGGTCCAGGGTTTGGCGACTTTATTGAAGATGTCGGTGGAGGACACGGCCAGCGGTGTCCTCAAGATCGCGGAAACTAATATGACCAACGCGATCCGCTCGATCACGGTGGAGAGGGGTCTCGATCCGCGCGATTATACGTTGCTTTCTTACGGCGGCGGGGGCGGGCTCTTCGCCGCCACGGTGAGTGATGAACTCGGTCTAAGTCCAGTGATTGTGCCGCGTGCGCCCGCTAATTTCTCGGCTTGGGGTATTGTGGCTTCGGATTATCGTGAGGATGGTTCACACACTATGGTGCGCCCTCTGATCGCCGAAACCGTAGGCGAGATCCTTGGCGCTGTGGTGAATCTGCGTCGTCGCAGCATCGAACGGTTGGAAGAACACGGTTTTGACAATGCTTCGATACAGTCGAGTGTACGAGCCGATATCCGTTTTGCGGGCCAGGAATTTACGGTCACTGTACCGATCGATACGCAATGGATTAGCGAACCTGCCACACTGCTAGATGGTGTGCGACGACGTTTTGTCGAACTACACCACCGTCTCTACGGGCACGGAGAACTCGATGCGCCTATCGAGTTGGTGACGGTACGGGTGCGCTCTATCGGTGAAGTCGCGCGACCGGCGTGGCCGGATTGGCCGACTGGTCCGATGGTCAGTCCCGCATCGACGCGAAACACCTATTTCGCAGACAATGACAGCGCTCTTTGTACCCCAGTTTATAATCGTGACGACCTTGTTAGGGATCAACACATATTGGGTCCCGCGATCGTCGAAGAGTGGACCACTACGACCGTCGTTCCGCCTGGATGGGAGCTGACGGTAGACAGGCTGGGCAATCTTGTGCTGAGCAGATTAGCGAAGAAATAAATATGCCTATCGTTGATATCGTTACTACAGAAGTCATCCGCAACGGTGTCATAGCCGCCGCGCAGGAAATGGGGACCACGCTGGTTCGCACTGCATACAATCCATTGTTGTACGACGTTCAGGATTTCGGTCTCGCGATCGTTTCTCCCCACGGGCAAACTTGGGCGGAGGCGCCCGGGATGACGGTGTTTGTCGGTGCGCTTCCGCATACCGTGAAGTCCGGTGTTTCGGTTTATGGGATTGATGGATTTGCTAACGGTGACGTCATTATTGCAAACGATCCTTACACAACTGGGAATCACATTTCCGATGTTTCGATCTATGCCCCGATCTTTTTCGAGGGGAACCTGCTCGCGTTTGCCGCATCGGTTGCGCATTGGGCCGATATAGGAGGTAAGACCCCGGGTGGGTGGTGCCCGGATTCAGTGGA
>CAZBOQ010000074.1:0-7217 GCA_964493555.1 uncultured Gammaproteobacteria bacterium
GTCTTCACAACTGGCCGCCAACTTGAGCACTGGCACACCGGCAGCATGACGCGCAGGACAGCCGTACTCGCTGCGTTGGAGCCCGAACCAGTAGCCAGTATTCACCCCGAGGATCTGAACAAACTCGGCATCCACGCTGGAGAAATGCTGCAACTACGTTCCCGGCGCGGTGAACTTCAGGCAGTCGCGCGCGCCGATCCAGGGCTACAGCCCGGCACGGTGTTCATGGCCTTTTGCTACCACGAAGCAGCAGCCAACCTGTTGACGAATGAAGAACTCGATCCGATCGGGAAGATTCCTGAATTCAAATACTGTGCGATCAAAGTCGAACACACGTCATCACCAGCTCACGCCAGTGTTACCTAGTCACTGATTAACGGCAGCAACGGCACACCGTAACCCGTCAAGATTCTATTGATTCGCTCTTGGTGCTTATCGATCAGGGCATTGATTTTTACCAACCAATTGTTTTCACCATGCCTCACTCCCATAGCAAGCTGATACTCGAACCTCCCCGAATTGTTTTTCATCGGTAACACGACCAATTCGGAATCAGTCAACCGCCCCGCAAAATAACCCGCGATGGGGCCGAAAATAAACAGTGCATCGATCGCACCGCCGAGCAAATCGTTTGCAATCACTAGGCCAGGGTATGCCCTCACATCCCCGGTCATACTCTGGTATGGACGCAAATTCCCTAGCAATCCGCGTTTGGCCATCCAGGCGTTTGCCGGACTACGATCGAAGGAACCGATCTTGAGAGACCGCAGGCGTGCTGCCGGAAGAGCGAGCAGCTCCTCCGCCTCACGAACTTCATCCAGATGGCGACCACGGACATAGACCAACGCCCAACTAGTACGCATATACGCCTTGCTGGTTGCCGTCAACTCGAACTTCTCCGGCACTCCCATAACAATATCGCATTTATAGCCACCGTCAGCAGTGTTCCTGTTATACAAAGTGTTGCGAATAAACCCGATACGCTGAGGAAACCACTCGAATCTCAACGGCAATCTAAGATCACGTGCAAACAGCCGGGCAATTTCATTCTCGTAACCTTCTCCGGTTTTATTCGAGCTAGGCAGGTTATAAGGATCAGCACAGACTCTGAAAGCGTCGGCCCCGATTGCATTCGGCGTATTCAACGCGAGGACAACGAAGACCGATTTCAACTGGGGACGAAGAAACACTATCGTTTATCTGCGCGAGAACAAGTTACGTACTCGAATCTGAATCTGGAGTTCTGATCTTCTTTGCGAACAGAGCAGTTCTTCGTTTACATGTAGATTGACGATTAACAAGGTTCGGAACGCCCAACTCTCACGGCAGACTAAATGCGGTAAAGACTCCGCCCAACCGCGTATAATTTTCCAACCCGCGGTAAGCATTTACGGCACCCAACCTATCCGTGTCCTGGATCAAACCAGCGGCCATACCAATACCGGCCCAACCACCAACGCCAGACAACACGCCAACGTATTGTTTGCCTTTGTGCACCCAAGTGTTGACGTTACCAATGATCCCGGAGGGCGTTTTGAACTTCCACAGAATTTTACCGTTCGTAGCATCGACCGCCTTCAGATAGCCTGCCAACGTTCCGTAGAAAACTACATCACCGGCGGTTGCAAGAGCGCCACTCCAGACCGAAAAACGCTCGGGTATGGTCCATACCTTCTCGCCCACATCGGCGTCCCAAGCAATGAAATTGCCAAGGTTGTTGCTACCGTCACCAGTCACTACGCCGGCCGGATACATCTTCACGATAGCATCTACATACAACTGTCCCGCTACGTACTGCCCCCCGCTGCCAGGTTCCAAGTCCATACAAACGTGATTAGTCGGCACGTAGAAAAGACCGGTCCGAGGACTGTAAGCGGCTGGCTGCTGATCTTTAGAGCCTAAAGCAGCCGGGCAAATATTGGTGGTGTTCACGTCCTCACCGTTATGGCCCGTACTATAGCGCGGCACGACTTGCGGGCGCCCGGTTTTCAAGTCCACATGGGTGGCCCAGTTGACTGCCGGATCAAACTTTTCGGCAACTAATAATTCACCGCTGATCCGATCCAAGGTGTAACCGAAACCATTGCGGTCAAAATGGACCAGAGCTTTACGCTCCTTACCCTTCACCTTCATATCGACCAGAATCATCTCGTTGACGCCGTCATAGTCCCACTCGTCGTGAGGGGTCATCTGGTATACCCACCGAGCAACACCCGTGTCCACGTCGCGGGCAAAAATCGTCATTGTCCACTTATTGTCACCCGGTCGCACCGACGAATTCCAAGTCCCCGGATTGCCTGAACCGTAATAGATAAGATTCTCATCCTTATCATATGGAAACCAACCCCAGACAGAACCGCCGCCAAGCTTCCACTGCTCACCTTCCCAGGTTTTCAGCGACGAATTCCTGCCAACCGGCTTACCCAGCACAGTCGTCTTGACCGGGTCGAACAGGATTTCCTCGTCGGGCCCAACGCTATATGCGCGCCAAACACGCTCACCGGACTTGAGGTCGTAGGCATTGATCCAAGAGCGAACGCCAAATTCGGCACCGCTGATCCCGGTAAACACTTTGTCTTTGATAACGTGCGGCGCATTGGTGTTCGTCTCCCCTCGCTTGGGATCACCGTTCTTGGTTCTCCATACCACCTCACCGGTAGCCGCATCCAACGCAACTAACCAAGTGTCAGCTTGTTGTAGAAAGATTTTGCCATCGCCGTAAGCCAGACCTCGGTTGACGGTGTCACAGCACATCACCGACACGGTCTCTTCGTAGTCTTGAACCGGCACAAACTCCCAAACGACACTCAGATCATCCAGGTTGATGGCAAATACGTTATTCGGGAACGCCGCATGTATATACAGGGTATCGTGCGGCAGACCGGTGGCAACACCAGGCAAAACTAGCGGACCACCTTCGTGACCGCGTAGCACGCCAGTCGAAAAAGTCCACGCAGCCTGCAGTTTGTGAGCGTTGCTATTGTTGACCTGATCGAGTTTGCTATAGCGGTGATTGCGATAGTCGCCGCTGGGCGTAACCCAATAATTTGGATTATTAATGAGTCTTTCTATCTCAGGATTTGCAATCAAAGATGTTGCAAACATTAACAACAGCAACGCCGTCGATAGCTTTCTCATGGCTCTACATCCTTGCAGTTTTTTTCGAAACGACTCGTCAGCAGGGTATCCCGTCGCAGATCGTCAATCAATTACTGGGCAGCTTCACGTCTTCATCTTTGCTACCGACAAAACAAAGCCGTCGTGCCTCGGCTCGCGCTGAGCGCAGACGCCCCACTAACGTATCGGCGCGCACAGAGTCACGAAAAATCGCACCTCGGTCGCCCGGCATACGGCGATAGTTTTCGAAGGTGCGTGCTTCGGTGAATTCGTCGAGACTCAATTGACGTGCCAGCGTATCGATTTCACAGGAACATGCATAAAGGTTCACGACTGTCTGGCCGCCATTGGAAACCATGCAGGTAAGTACGTGCTCGACCCGCTCTAGAGTAGGATAATCATTGGTCACACCCGTCAACGGCAGAACACTGAAACAGATAGCAATTAAGGTCGATTGCAGACTATTTGCTTTCATTCACCACATTTCCTATTGCGTGTGTCAACGAACGCTGCAAATACCAATGCTGTCCGTCGCGGCGGGCGCCGCTAGCCGTAAAGAGCGTGTTCAACGCCACGCTCTCAGGGGTCACTAACCATTCCAAGTCAACTCGGTGAACGCTTCGGCCAACTATATCGAGTTCGCCGTGCAACTGTAAACGCCCTGCGCCAGTCCCTATCTCACCAAACCCGAATCGTGCAAGCCGCGCGACTGGCAGTTCTACAGCGATATCCCGGAGCAAAACTGTTCCTTCCGAGCACCGCAAGAGCTTCGCATTTAGCCTGCTCTCGGCATCGTCCATTTTGAGCCGATAACCGAAACAGGCACGCGGCCATACCTGCGGCAGCAAACTCCAAGTCAACTCAGGTAATCGCCGGTTATGCAGCAGCAGCCGGGCACGCCCTGTAATAGCGTTACCTGACACGAACGCCACGTCCGACCCAGGAAGATATCTCGCGATATACAGCGATACGAAGGGCGGCGAGTGAATCACAAGCCTAAACACATAGGCTAACGTAACAATACTAAGGTATATGGTTTTGATGGCCAGTCTAACGTGTCAATACGACCCGGGCTTCCACCAAGCCCGGAGTCGCCGAACGTGTCAACACTACTTCGACTACTTCGATCCCATGCTCAAGCGTCAGCATCTGAAACCAACCAATTACTGTGTCGAACGGGGCAGCGTCCAGGGACACTGTAACCTGGGTCTCCCCGTTGGGCTGCATCTGTCGCAGGTACCGATCCAGATCGATTTCACGAGTTGCCACCGATACCAGCGACATCAAAGAGCCAGATGAGTGTAGTGTTCCCTCCAACGTCGAGGAACCCCGTATTCCGCGTACGTCCTTCGTAGTTTTTTCCATCCATGTCAGAAGCTCCCGTTGTGCTGTTACGCTTTGATGCAAACGTAGGTTTTTATCGACAAGTGGCAACCAAACGAAAAAGGTAATCCCTGCAATCAAGACGATCGCAAGTCCAACAAGCAATATTCGTTTTTGTCTCGGCTCGAACCGTGCAAGTACCTTCATTGGATTAGAGTTCAGGTTTTGCTTGAATTCGTAGACGACCACGTAACACGCGATCCTGATTGGTTGCAGACACCACCTCCGCCGCCACGCCTTGCCGGCGTAGACGTTGCTTAAATTCGTCCAATTCGGCCAAATCAGTAAGCTGCACGTCCACATAGAGCGTTGCCCGTGCGTAGGTGACGTTCAAAATTTGCATCTTCTGAAAGTCGGCCAATTCACGACTGACGATGGTGAGTAATGGCAAAAACGCACTACCCTCACCAGAGCTACCCCGCAGCAACTCCAATTGGTGAGTCATCTGCTGTCGCGGATTCACAATCCGACGCACTTCAGGGAAAACACTTCGGAAAACCTCCTCAATACTGACCTGTAGACGGGCACTTTGAACACGTAACTGTCGGTAATCCCAATACTCGGTTGCAAATACTATGAGCAGCCACAGGCCCACTAACGCACCGACCAAACGTAATTGCCGGGTATCAATATTCACTCCGGAGAATTCGGAGCGGCATTCGAGGAAATCGAGTCCGCTCTCAGCGGCGATTGTCGACTCGAACCACCCGAACGCCTCACCTTGGGAGTGCACGTGGACAGATCGAGTAAGCCCGAGCTCAGCTGCGCATCTTACAACCTGCGCGGCCTCTTCCACGGCACCAACGTAAATGTCGAGCAAGCTCGGCCGTGCTGCGCCAGCTTCAGCTACCGCAGCACGGAGAAACAACGGCAACGAACCCACCTCAGTGGCGAATCCAGACTGCCGTCCAGTACGCAATAATATCGATTCGTCTATCACTAAAAGTGACCAATTTCCTTCAGTGTAAGGAATGGCAAGTAGATCAGGCACCACACTGGTTGGCCGAATCCCAGCATTGGCTAATCGTCGCAACAACGCGTCGAACTTAGGTTGATCGATGCATGCAACGGAATAAGCACCGTCAACAGAATCACGGCTGACTGCGTAGCAGCAAGCATCCACGTCAACGGCAAGAGCATCTTCGATCGAATAAGGCACAGCCGCCATTAACTGCGACCGTCGACGGCCTGGCAGTCGCGTTTGTGTCAAGAGCACCTCGCTGCCGGGAAGCAATACGCATGCCTCGTTCGTGGTGTTCTCTTGCAGCACTCCAATCTTTCCATCTGCGTTGAATGCAGTTTTTCCATGTTGCTCACCGAACACCCAGCTCACCGATTCGCCGACCAACGAATCAAACCGTAAGATGCACGGTACCGACACTAAAGCTGCCCGCTGCTGCGGCTCAATACGACGATATTTTCTCCAGCCACCCTCGAGAGCGCGCTGACCAGTTGTGCCTCTACCCTACCGACGCCCGCGCTGGAGTAGACGGCAAAATACTCGCTGCTGACACCGAGGAGGCCAGCAACGATTTCCTTGCTCGCGAGCAGGTCCTGTTTGAGGAATTCGTCGACGTTTTCATATGCCACAATGCGTAACCGTTGTTCGACCAAGGCTCTGCCATCGGCGTTATTCAGGCCATCGGCAAGACCGCTCAGCACCGCAGCCGGGGCAGTGTTTACATTAAGATGTGTTCCGCGCGGCAAGGTAGAGATCAGGGGCACCAGCTCGCGGTAGCCCTCGGCATCGACACCTTTAAGTAAACGCAATTCAGTCGGGCTCGCGAAGGGTCGATTTGCGGCCCGATAGGGAGGCTCCTTTCGCAAGTAGTAACCGTCTTCCGCCCCGCCGCCGGGCCTCGGAACATGGTCAACATCCAACCAATCGAGTGCAGCGTAAGCGATGCCTGGGTTAAGACGAAGTCTCGCCAACATGCGTCCAAACACTTCGAGATGCAATACGCTCGGCTTTCCCGCCGCATCGACTAAATTGTTCAGATTAAACCGTCCCTGCAGATCTCGAACCCGGCCGCTGACAAAGCCGCCATCCACTGGAATCGAGGGCAACTCTTGGGCCCAGTCCTCGCCCTCGTGATCGACGTCGGACTTCGTACGGTCCTTATGCAAAATAACAACCGCCCACTCTTCGGCACCACGCAAATACCCGTGGGCGAAATTTTCGTGTAACGCGGTTTCGACGAGACGAAGTTGAATATAGTGTTGGGAGAACGCGTGAACCGCCGCAACTACTGCTAACGAGACAATGAGCAGTGCGGTGATAAGCGCGACACCTCTTTGACACGAAGCTATCATTTCACCCGGACGGAACCCGGTAGAGTTGAACAATGTCTCCCCAGTCCGGAGTTTGCAGCCTTACTTCCACAGCCAAGGGCAGATCGTCTGCTTCGCGCGCCGCCATAGGTGGCCAGGTACTATGCCAAGCTCGACTCCGATCGAGAAAACGCACCACAACTTCATCGACATGTTTTAACAAAACACGTCGGCGCGGCTCACTACTATGCGCACGGTCCAGCATGACCCAATCCAGCCGTACCAAAGCACCGCCTTCCACCGAGTAAGCTATGCGTTGCATTCCACTACGTATAAATCCAAGTCGGTTTTCGTGTCCGCTCCTGGTGAATTCCAATGGCCACCGACTGCTATATCCCCCGACCAGGGCAGCCTGTTCATCGCCCAACTGAACTCGGATCCCGCGG
>CAZBOQ010000075.1:0-2097 GCA_964493555.1 uncultured Gammaproteobacteria bacterium
TGATCACTCACCATTTTTGATTTGCGGGGGGGTCGAGGAAAACATCGCGCGTTTGTGGGCGCAGAACGAGGCAGGTTCATTGGCTACTAGCATTGAAGCTACTACTATCGAGGGTTAGTGCCTTTGGCAACCTCCGCGAAGGGAGATAAGGGGGGATTAAACCATCGTTGTTAGAGTAGGGACGTCTATTTTTAACGGGAGCGAAGCAAGGTGTCTACCATATAGATACCAGGCGCGGGAAAGGGGATTGGTCTCGGAACGGCGCTTTATTTCGGTCGTAGAGCGCACACAGTCTACGCAGGGGTTCGTGACGTCGCTGCGGCTGTCGAGCTGCAACAAGTGGTCGCCGATGAGCAGTTGCCAATAAAGCTGGTTACCTGTGATGTCGATGACGACGTCTCGGTAACGCAGTGTGTGGATGAGCTGCTTGTCGAGTCAGGTAAGATCGATGTCTTGATAAACAACGCCGGTATTTCCGCAGGCGGGGCTGTAGAGTTAGTTGATATCGACGCGGCTCAGCGCGTTTTTAATACTAATTATTTCGGTGCGATCCGCATGATCCAGACCGTTGTGCCGAGAATGCGCGCTCGCAAGAGCGGCACGATCGTCAACATCTCCTCGATGTATGGAAAACTGGTGTGGGCCACACATGCGCATTATTCAGCTACGAAGCATGCCCTCGAGGCCGCCAGTGAGGCCTTGGCTCAGGAAGTCCGGGCATATAACATCCGGGTCGCCATTATCGAACCGGGGATTGTGCTGACCGCTATGGCAGAGAGAGGGCGGGCGCGGCGCGTGGCTAATCCTCTGGATCCGTCAAACCCGTATGTCGAGCTTCGGCGCCGGTTCGGTAAGCTCCATGACAAACTGCTCGACGATGCGCTGTTACCGGAGGCAGTCGCTGAGGCCATAGAGAATGCAATTACAACGGATACACCGAAACTTCGTTATTTGGTTGGGGGCGATGCAGAGGCGTTGGTGCGTGCGCGCCAGCGCACGACGGATGAGGAGTGGGTAGAGAACGGCCGCCCAATGAGCGATGACGAGTATTACGACCTTATGCAACAGCGGTGCGGCATCGACTTTTTCAGATGAACTGTTATTACCAACCTGGGTCCGTCAGTTGCGTTGCTGCCGCCGTAGTTGTGATCGGCTTCCGATAGCTCAACTAATGTTCTTTAGGTTCTCATGACATCACAGCCGCTTGTGACGGTAGCGGGTAGTTTCTTAATGGTTCTCGCTACGTTGTGTTCAGGCTGTAACGACCAGAAACTGACTACAAATACAGCCGCACCGCTATCACGATCTGAAATGTTGGTGCCTGAAAGCAAAAACGGGCCAGATGCTGTCTATTCTAACGGCCGCATCTACACCGTTTCTGATGATCTGACTTGGGCTGAGTCTGTGGCGATAAAGGACGGCAAGTTTGTAGCTGTCGGTTCGGATGAAAGCGTGCAGGCTTTAGTGGGATTACACACTGAGGTTATCGACTTGGGAGGCGCGTTCACCATGCCCGGGATCCATGACATGCATGTGCATCCGAAGGAAGCGGGGGAGAAATATAACTTCCACTGCGCATTCCCGTTTACGCATTCTGTGGATCAGATCGTAGCCAAACTCACTCAGTGTGCTGCGCAAACGCCTGAAGGGGATTGGATAATCGGTGGACAATGGGCTATTGAACTTATTGCGTCAGACACTGCGCCTCATAAGAGAATTCTTGATGCTATCTCGACCAGACATCCCATCCACTTAGGGGATTCCTCGATCCACGCTGGTTGGCTGAACTCCAAAGCGTTGGAGATTTTGGGAATAAACGCTGACACACCGGACCCTAACGGCGGAACCATCGTACGTGAACCAGGAACGAACGAACCTACCGGAATCCTGTTCGATAATGCGTTCTATGAAACCTTGCAAAAGTTACCACGCTACAGCGATGACCAGTACGAGCAGATGCTGGGATGGGCCATGACTGAAATGAATAAGGTGGGTGTTACTTCGATTAAGGACGCCCTATCAGCTCGTAGCACCCTCGCGGCATACAAGCGTTTGGATGAAAAAGACTCGCTCACGATGAAAGTTGCGGCGAGCATC
>CAZBOQ010000076.1:0-4661 GCA_964493555.1 uncultured Gammaproteobacteria bacterium
ATACCGGGCTCGGTGGGTACGGCGCCGTCGGTTAGCGGTCCCAACACCGCCCCGCCGCGCTCGGCCAGTTCCGCTTCGCGTTTGTTGGTTCGTTCCAGCAGTTCGTGTGACGGTGCTATGCCGATTACCCCCATAAACGGCGCGCCGGGGATACGCACACCCGGTAAATCATCCGAGGTGGCATAATTATCGGCGATAGTCCAATGAATAATATGCGGTTCGGTAAACACATCGCGGAGAAAACCGAAGCCCGGCACCTGGACAGTAAATCCAAACGGTTCTGGCACGACCTCGATGATATTGACTTCCAATAAGTCACCGGGTTCGGCGCCTTTTACGTAAACGGGCCCGGTGCACGGGTGGACCAGATTTAGATCGCACCCGGCAACCTCGGGCGGTGTCGTGGCGTGCGAGAACTGCAAATCGAAAGCATCGCGCGTTTCCATACCGACTACCGCACCCTGCTCGATTTCAAGGACAGGTGGGATGTCGGGGTGCCAACGATTGTGCCCTTTCGCTGGCTCGTCACCAAGGGAAATACTACGGTCGATTTTTATGTACTCGTCAGCTTTAGTTGTCATTATTCACGCCTCTGGCTTGGGGTTTTTCCTTATTTCGTAGTGTAATGCGTTTCTGACTGGGATCAGAATTTCAGTCTGTTTTTGACCATCGCCGATGACGGCCGTACGTTCTTTAAGCGCGGCGCTTTGCCGAACTCGTCCTGGGGTAACATTTCCGGCCAAACGTTGTCTTCCGCGGTCGCCATGCGCACACGAATGTCGTCTTTCGTCACATTGAACACCATCATATCGGCGGCTAGAGTTAGCGGCCCATCGTAAGTGCTTCGCACCTCATCCTCGATTTCACGTACTGTGTCAAAATCGTTGTAAAAGTGGTAACCCACCGCCATGCGTGGTTTTACATGGCTAAAGACCTTACCGGCTGCGGCTGGTGAACTGTGAACTACGGTGCCCACCCGCGTCGCTGTCTTCTGATCCCAACCGTATCGCTGCATAAGTTGATCAACGGAGATAAAGGTTTCGTGAATAACAAGATCCGCGTTTCGGGCATTGTCTAAAAACCATTGCGTGGGCGTCGTGTCACCGGAAAATACGAACGACAGCTCATTCCAGTCCAAGCGAAAACTCACCGGGCCTTCCATAATGTGGTAAGCCGGGAAGCTGCTGATGCGAACGCCGTCTTGCTCGTAGATCACAGTGCGGGTAGCGTGGTCAAACTCGTGCACAATCATCTCCGCACCGGCCGCCGGCAACTAACCGTGGCGCGACATCACATCCCATTGATAGACACTCACATGCCCATCGACGAAGTGGTTGGTCCCAAGCTCTGAGCGCGCACCGGATGGCCCCCATACATGCAACGGACGATCGAATCGACCCATCAACCACCCACCTATCCACAATTCAGGTAAATCGCCCGCATGATCGGTATGCAGATGACTGAGAAAAACTTTGTCCACCGCTCGGTAAGGGATCTGCAGTGTAGAAAAATTTCCTTGCGATCCAGTACCCACATCGAATAGAAACTTCTCGCCGTTACCCAGTTCGACCAACCAAGAACTCGCGGCCTGCGCCCTGCGTAGCAACGGCATGCCAGTACCCAGCGCAGTTACACGCATTTCATCGTCGCCTACTACTTCAGTGCCGGGGTAGTAAGCGTTCGGATAGTACTTGGCGTTCCGTTCGAGTTCAGATTCGCCAGCAGTTACATCCGTTCCGTTCCATACCCCTAACCAACACGCCGCGATCCCTAACAGTATCAGCGCCGATCCAAATCGCCATACTTGGTGTGCGTTTCGCATTGTTTCTCCCTCTCAATATGATATGTCGGTGGCGTGTTCGCTACGCTAAACCACAACTTAAAGACGCACAAGCTTGTCGTCGCGTCTATCCAAGCACTATGATCGAGTAGCCCCCGGGTGTGAAAGATGAATAGAAGCCTAGTTACAGTGTTACTCTGCGCTCTTATCTTTTCCTGTAGCCGCGAGCAAGCGGCTGGACCTGCAAAAGAGCTGGCAGGTGGCCCGACAACGGTCACCATTGGGAACGCACCACCTGCTACGCCAACAAAAATCGGGGTATCCGATAGCCGTCTCCGCAACGCAGATTCAGAACCCGGCAGCTGGCTGAGTCACGGCCGCACCTACGACGAACAACGTTTCAGTTTATTGGACCAAATCAATACCGATAACGTCACTTCGTTAGGACTCGCGTGGTACGTCGATCTGGACACCAAGCGCGGGCAGGAGGCGACACCGCTGATCGTAGACGGCGTGCTGTACGCTACCACAGCGTGGAGCAAGGTCTATGCAGTCGACGCAGCCAACGGCGAGGTTTTGTGGAAGTACGACCCACAGGTGTCGGGATCACAAGGCGCGAATGCTTGTTGTGATGTGGTCAACCGGGGTGCAGCACTTTGGGGGGACAGTGTTTTTGTCGGCGTACTGGACGGGCGGCTGATAGCGCTTGACGCCCAAACCGGCGAGTTGCGCTGGTCAGTGAAAACGACACCCGATGAAGGTCGCTACACCATCACCGGCGCGCCGCGGATAGTGAATGGCAAAGTGGTGATCGGCAACGGCGGCGCCGAATTCGGCGTTCGCGGTTTCGTCACCGCTTACGACGCTGACACGGGGAAGCTTGTCTGGCGCTTCTACACCGTCCCCGGCGATCCGTCGCTGCCCTACGAATCACCGGAGATGGAAATGGCGGCCAGGACCTGGACCGGCGAATGGTGGAAGTATGGCGGCGGCGGCACTGTATGGGATTCTATGGTATTCGATCCCGATCTGAACCTCCTCTACCTCGGCGTCGGCAACGGTTCACCGTGGAACCATAAGATCCGAAGTCCTAAAGGCGGAGATAATCTGTTCCTAACATCGATCGTCGCCGTCAATGCCGACACTGGCGAATACGTTTGGCATTATCAAACCGTACCCGCAGAAACCTGGGACTTCACTGCGACCCAGCACATGATCCTCGCAGATATCAAGATCGGCGGTGAGCTGCGCAAGGTGATCATGCAGGCACCGAAAAACGGTTTTTTCTATATCCTCGATCGGGCGAGCGGAGAACTTATTTCGGCCGAACCGTTTGTTCCAGTGAACTGGGCTAACCACATTGACCTAGAAACCGGGCGCCCGGTTGAAGCTCCCAAGGCGCGCTATCTGCACAATGAGACAGCGATTGTCTACCCCGCCGCACCTGGCGCGCACAACTGGCAACCGATGTCTTACAGTCCGCTGACCGGCCTAGTTTATATCCCGACCCAGGAGATGGCTTGGGCATACCGAGACGACACTGATTTCACGTTCAGGACTATGGGACTCAATCTCGGCATCGATGGACTTACCGCATCAATGCCCGAAGATCCCGTCATCCAGGCAGAGGCGTTAGAAACATTAAAAGGTTATACCCAAGCCTGGGATCCTGTAACGCAGAAACGGATCTGGCGTATCGCGCTAGCTATACCCTGGAATGGAGGTATTCTCACTACGGCTGGCGGATTGTTATTCGAGGGTACCGGCGACGGTAACTTCCAGGCGCACTCAGCGGCCGACGGTACTCAACTGTGGACACATCACGTACAAACCGCGGTGCTCGCGGCGCCGGTCAGCTATCAGATTGATGGTACACAATACGTCGCCGTTATCGTGGGCTCGGGTGGTGCCTTCGGGATTGAATCTGGCCGGCCTGCGAAAGTGGCAGGACTGCCAAACGTCTCCCGCATTCTGGCCTACCGCCTCAACGGTGAGGGGAAACTGCCACCGGCGCCCCGGTTCAAACCGATCCCAGCTCCACCAGCCATGACGGCCGACGCGGACACAGTGGCAAACGGCAAACGGTTGTACCACGTCTACTGCGCGCGCTGCCACGGAGACGCTGGCATCAGTGGCAACGTACTCCCCGATTTACGCTATATGACCACCACAGTGCACGCACAATGGGATGCAATCGTGCTCGGCGGCATGCTCACAGATAGGGGCATGATCGGATTTGGCAGTGTGTTATCGAAACCGGACACCGACGCCATCCATGCCTACGCGATCAAGCGCGCGCATGATACTGACATGGAGATCGGCGCCAGCGCACTACCATAGTCAGGTCGCCACGCTCCGGCACCGGTGCAAAATTGTTTTCCAGACTAAGCAGACGCCGCAATCGCGATGTTACCGTCGCCCTGCAGAAGCGCATCCAGCTCGACTGGGGATACTGCTTTGCTGAATAGAAATCCCTGAATCTCATCGCACCCGAGTTCGGTTAGCGTCTCCAATTGATGAACGGTTTCGACGCCTCCTGCAACAACCTCTATGCCCAAAGCATAGGTGATCACAATGATGGTTTTGATGGTCGCATCATTTTCGTTGCTTTATTCGAGGTCACGCACTAACGATTGGTCGATTTTGAGTGAATCTATCGGCAACCTGTTGCGATCTTCCAGCGAACAACAGCCTGCACCGAAATTATCGATGGCGATCCTCACACCAAGGTTTTTCAACGATTTCATGATTTCACCAGAGTTGTCCAGCATCACCGTACCCCCCGGTGCTCTCAAACTCTATCCGTGACGGCGGTACGTTTAAATCTGAAATAAGTTTGTCGACGAATCCGACGCGCTGAAACTGGCGCGGGGACAAATTT
>CAZBOQ010000077.1:0-8460 GCA_964493555.1 uncultured Gammaproteobacteria bacterium
TGCGTAGTCCGTAAACGAACCGGCGACACCATAGCCGTCTTCATCGTAGGGCATCTCCTCCACCAACGCTGCACCGATCCCATGGGCAGCGGCGCAATGGACTTGTCCCTCGACAATCATGTGGTTGATGACCGTACCGCAATCATCGACCAGAGCATAATCGAGAATTTTAGTCTGGAAGGTATTCGGATCCACCTCAACCACCGAAATATGCAGCTGCAAGGCGTAAGTCAGCGTCAAGTTACCAAACTTCTTCTCAACATCCGGCACTTGGAACGGTGGCATATACACATAGCGCGCGTTCAGCGTGAGGTCACGCAGTTCCTCGGGAAGCGTCGCGCTGTTGGAATTTATAAAGTTGGCTAGCATCCAGTAGTTAATCGAACTAGTCGTACCGGTCACCCGGATCTCGGGACCCATTTCGCCAACCCCGAATTCGAGATCTTCCTCGGCCGCCTCAAGAGCAAAGCAGGCAAGCTTCACCATCTCGCCCTTAAGCTTCATCGCCGCGCCATGAGCGGCTGAAAGTCCGGTCACCGCAAACTGGCTAGCATAGGTGCCCGATTGGCCGGTATGACTATCGTTTAAGGTGTCGAAGCCCGTTTTTACGTGCACGAGGTCGGGATCGATGCCAAGAATGTCGCCGACCACCTGCGCAGTAGTGGTCTCATGCCCCTGCCCCTGCGGGAACGTCCCTAACGCCACTACCACCGTGCCGTCCAAGTCAAGCTTTACGGTCGCTGCACTGGAGTTGCCGGAAAACGGCGCTCCCGGATTAACGAACCGCGCCTGCCCCCAGTTATTGGTCCCAGAATCTAGTGTCGTGCCTATGCCGATGCCAATCCGTCTACCCTCTGCACGGGCCTCGGTCTGCTTCTTTTTCCAGTTATCCCAGCCTATAAGTTCCTTGGCCTTGGACAGCATTGCTGGGAAATCGCCCGAGTCATAAACGCAACCGTTCGGTGTTTCGTACGGAAACTCCTCTATGTAATTTTTGAGACGCATCTCATCGGCGGGTATCCCCAATTCATGGCCGCAAATATCAAGCACCCGTTCCATGAACCAGATGTGCGGCAGTCGCGAGTAGCCGCGATTCGGGGCGCAGGGGCCTTTATTGGTCGTCACCTGGGTGAAATCGATCTTAACGTTACGCAGTTTCAGGCTGGCAGGCAGGACCTGCGCCCAGATCGCACATCCCAGCGGCTCATAGCGCGGATAAGCACCGATATCGTCAATGTGGCGCGAACGAATCGCAGTGATCTCGCCATCCTTTGTCAACGCCACCTCCGTATCGAGATACGTCCGCTCGCTGCCGTGCCCCCCAGCCATCATGTGTTCGGCACGAGTTTCCACCCATTTAACCGGCGCACCGTTGGCTTTGCGCGAAGCCAAACAGGTCATACCGAGATAGGGGTAGTTAGTGATCTTGTTGCCGAAGCTGCCACCGATGTCGAAGGTTCTGAGACGTATTCTGTCCATACTTACACGCAACGCCGGCGACAAAAATACCAGCGGGATAGTCATGATGGTGTTGGCGAACAAATCTATCTCGCCACGCTGATCCCAGGTTGCGACGCAGGCATTAGGTTCGATTGCGGTGCTACCGAAGCGGTTGAAAAACAGTTTGTCGATCTTGACCACATGGGCGGCATCCTCGAAGGCTCTATCCACATCGCCATACTCATAAACGCTGTTGAAGGTTGTATTAGTACCCGCCTCCTCATGAACGAGAATCTCGTTTTTGAGTGCATCTTCAGCATCGAGTAATACCGGCAAAACCTCGTACTCCACTTCGACTAGTTGCGCGGCATCTTGCGCAGTGGCGATGCTGTCAGCGATAACGGCAACAACGGGATCGCCTTGATACGTGACCTTATCAACCGCCAGAGAATAGTCTTTGATATTCTGTGGGGCACCGTCACCGATCTGAATGAAGGGATCGCTTACCTCAGCGACCTCCTTGCCCGTCATGGTGCACACAACACCGGTTAAAACCTCAGCTTTCGTTACATCGATACTAACAATACGCGCATGGGCGTAAGGCGAACGTACCAGGGACATGTGCAAAAGACCGGCTGGATTAAAGTCATCAACGAAGAGTCCGTTCCCTTTGATAAGTCGATCGTCTTCTTTGCGTGCAAGTTTTCCACTCTTTGCTCTTACATCGAGGACCGCATCGCGACGCGCGCGAGCAGCGTTCCGAGCGTCGATCAGATCCTGCGGCAGGGAAGTAGCACTGCTCGGCTGTATCTCTATGGGTGCTTGGTCGTCATCACTACCAAACCCACGCAAAATACGACCCAACCAACCTTCAGACTTCACAACCCTAGGTGTCTGCGAGTCAGGCGACAATGCAACCTGGAGGCTCGAGATAAGCCTGTTGATTTCCTTTTCTGCATATCCCTTCATGCCACCGCCGGCGAGCGACAATATCTTGCCGACCAACTGTGTTTCACCACGCCATTTGACAAGCGTTCCGCCATCCGCATCCTCCAAATCAAACGCGGCGGTCATCTGATAAGCGCCCTGCATTACCTTGCCTCTACCAACGTAGCGGGCATGCTTTGGGGCGATTGATTCCTCCAACGTCAGTTCGGTCGATGCAGTACCGCTTATTTTGCCGATGCCTACCTTGACCCGAACGATCGCAGTCTTCTCGTCTTTCATTTCGAGATCCCGGAAGGTCGGCATCATCGGTGCAAACCTTTCCGGGGCGGACAGAATTGCGAATACATCTTTCCTCGGTGGATCGACCTTGAACTCGCCGGAGAATTTCATTTCCATGGTTTAACCCTCCTGCAAACGGCCGGCGGCAGCCTGGACTGATTTGATTATGTTTTGATATCCAGTGCAGCGGCAGACATTGCCCGCCAAGGCTTTGCGAATATCTTTATCCGTCGGATCAGGCGTTTCAGCAAGCAGCGCCAGCGAAGACATCATCATGCCAGGGGTGCAATATCCGCACTGCAAGCCGTGATGATCGGAAAATGCTTGTTGGATAGGATGTAAATCGCCATTTTTCTCTAAGGCTTCCACGGTCGTGATTTCCGCACCGTCGGCCTGCACGGCGAACAAGGTACAGGACTTAATTACCGCACCATCCAGTAATACCGTGCAGGCACCGCAGAAGCTGGTATCGCAACCGATGTGAGTTCCAGTAAGTCGCAGCTGTTCGCGGATGAACTCCACAAGCAGCATCCGTGGTTCGACGTCCGCGCGCCTGCGTTCCCCGTTGACCGTCATCTCGATCGTCGCGGTTTGTATTGAATTAGACATAATCATGACTTCCTATGATGTTCTCCCCGCCAGCACGCTGGATCGCTGTTTTCGCTGCTTTAACAAACAGAGAGCGCAATATCGCACGCTTAAAATTAGCCGAGCCACGAGCGTCCGTGGGCGGATCAGACAATTCGACCAGAACTTCCGCCGCTTGGGCGAGTTTGTCGTCCGATAAAGACTGGCCCTCAAGTTGGCGCTCAACTTCCGCGGAGATGACCGGCACAGGCCCCGCAGCGCCAAGGACCACACGTATGTTCTGACAAACGTCACCGTCGGCGAGGGTAAGTTGCACGCCGGCGGCCGCAGCCGGATATGACGGCGCGGCTTTTTTAAAACCGATATACGCACCACCGCTGTTTGGCGGCGGAACTTCAATGCGAACCTCCGTCACCAGCTCGCCGTCGGCTAACGCCGTGGTATAGGAATCAGTAATGAAATCACTGATCGCAATGTTGCGTGTACCAGCCGGCCCCTGACACACGACTTTCGTCTTAAGCACCTGTAAGAGCGCCGGCCAATCACTGCTAGGATCCGCTACGCTTAGCGATCCCCCGATAGTTCCCAGCGTACGCACCTGCGGATCAGCGATCCCGCCGGCGCAATCCCCAATTATCGGAATCCGCGCTGTAACCGCGGAGCCGGCGATACGTGCGTGAGTGGCCAATGCACCAATCACAACTTCGTCGACGTGGCTATCAATATGCAACAGCTCTGGTAGCCGGTTTATGTCGACCAAATCAGACGGCTCATCCATACGCATTTTTAGGATGGGAATAAGTGACTGGCCACCGGCCAGTGGCCTAGCGCCTTCGCCTAACTCCGCTAGTAACGCGATAGCGCTACTGAGCGTCGGCGGTCGGTGATACCGAAACGGTGCGGGATACATTAGGTGGCGATCTCCATGATTTGGAACTCAACTGGGGCTGACGCCACGATAATGAGTCTGCGGTTTCAGTGCAACAGCACCAGTTTGTTGCTCTCTCTTAACGATTCGAATTTGGCGAGGAAGCCGGCTTGGGCCACCCCTCCGATGGATAATAACGCGCCTATTCAATAGAATATCGGCATCATTACAGGATTTATTGACGGTCACGCCCGCCCACTGGCTACATCGTTCCTAAGCGTTCACTTGCGACGGTTAAATCCGGAAAACCGTGACCACGCTAGTGCGGTCACCTAACTGAACAGATCTATTGGATTGGAGAGTCGAATACTCATGAATGCATCAGTCAGTCCGAAACTCGGCGTGATATTCAAATCTTATGAGCCATTGGCTTCCATGCAGAAATACGCTCAACAAACGGAAGCATTTAATCTCATGGGTGGTTTCTGGATCGCTGAGGCTTATCACTGGTTTCGTCAATACGGCCTGGAAGCACGCGGTTGTTTTACAACACTGGCCGCCGTTGCCATGGCTACAAAGAAAATACCTATCGGGCTTGGTATCACCTCGCCATATATCCGCCATCCAACGGCTCAGGCTGCCGAAGCGGTAGCAATGGATGAACTATCAAACGGCCGCTTCATTATGGGTATCGGCGTTGGAAAAGTAGGCATCGAGTATCTCGAATACGACATCGAGAAATTAAAACCAGTGAAAGTTCATCACGAATCCATTGACATCATGCGTAACGTATTTAGCGGCGGAGCGTACAACTATAAGGGTGAATACTTCGAATCGAGCATGCCCGCCTATGACCGCGGCGCGGATGGGTTACGCACCGACATTCCCATCTATGTGGGTGCGACCGGACCATACATGCAGCGCCTTTGCGGCCGCGAAAGCGACGGCATGTTGCTTGCCGGACTGACCTCACCGGCATTCGTCGAATACGCCCTCGGTAACATGAATACTGGGGCGGAGAAAGCTGGACGAACCCTACCTACCGACTTCCCGGTCGGTGGCGTAATTCTGTGTGCCTGTTCTAAAGACGGCGATAAAGCCCGGGAGGCAACACGACCTTACACTGGTACCTACGTGGTAAACAAAATTAGAAATATCAAGAATGATGTCATCCTCGCGGGCTCGGGCTTACCCGACTCGGCATGGGAGCCGTTCCGCAAGGCGATCGCCGACGGCACTCAGGATAACGTCGCGCATTATGTGACTGACGAGATGATGCGCAAATTCACCGTTATCTCCGGAACGCCCGAAGATTGCCGGGAGATCGTGCAGGAATTGATCGATGCAGGCCTAAACACACCGCTACTGGAAGTCGTCGGTGCGACGCAGGAAGATAATCTGGAGACCATACGATTGATGGGCGAAGAAGTTATGCCGAATTTGAAAGCGGCTGGCGTGTGAAACGTGTGGGCGCACAAAGTGCTTAAGCTTAAGTAAGGACGAGAGAAATGAAACTAGCGACATTCGATATCAAAAGCAGCGGTGTCCAAGCCATCGGCGCCTTTCACAACAACCGCTACGTGGATCTGACAGCCAGATCGGGTGGCGACCTACCGTCTAACATGGTGACCTTCCTGCAAGCGGGCGATGCTGCGATGGCGAAGGCGCGGGCGTTGCTGGCCGATAGCTCAACAGAGCACAGTTACGCCGTGGACGAGGTAACCTTGCAGTCTCCGGTTCCCTTGCCCGGCAAGATTGTACACACCTCCTGTAACTTCGATTCTCATCTAGCAGAACTCACCACTTGGGACGACCCCGAGTGGGAATCGCACAATTGGGCTGATTTTCATTTCGAACATCCCACCGGTTTTCTCGAAGCGCCCTCATCAGTCATCGGCAGCGGTGGCGGCGTGGAAGTCCCAGTGTTTACCAAACAACTCGACTACGAAATAGAGATCGCCATCGTCATTGGTAAAGAGGGCTACCGCGTCGACGTCGCAGACGCCTTCGACCACGTCGCCGGCTATACGATTTTCAACGACCTTTCCGCTCGCGACATCCAGGCGCGCGAACATTCAAACAAAGTGATTCTGATGGGTAAGAGTTTTAAAGGCTCCTGCCCATTAGGACCATGGTTGGTGACGCTGGATGAACTCGACGACCCACACACGCTGGAAATGAAATTGACCGTCAACGGAGAGCTCAGACAGGATGCGAATACTTCGCAAATGCACTACAAAACTGCTGAGCTTGTGTCTTGGTGGTCACATATGGGCCTGTATCCTGGCGACGTAATCACCAGCGGTAGCCCTCCAGGCGTTGCGGCCGGCATGCCAGAACCAAAGTGGTTGGTACCTGGCGACGTCGTCGACGCAACGATCGCGAAGTTGGGAACACTAACCACACGAGTTCTTTGATCTGAGCGAACAAACCAAAGTTCGTACCATATGCCGCGCCTGTGGCCACGGCGGCTGCGGCGTTCATGTGGCCGTGGAAAACGGCCAGCCAGTAAAGATATTGCCCGACTGGGAACACCCAGTCAGTAAAGGCTACACCTGTAAAAAAGCGCACGGCTCGCTGGAGCTGCAAACCCATCCAGATCGACTGCTCTATCCCATGCGGCGAACAGGCGAACGCGGTGAAGGCAAGTGGCAGCGCATTCCATGGGATGAGGCACTGTCCCTGGTTGCCGATAAGCTAAACCAGATAAAAGCCGAGTCGGGCGCGGAGTCAGTGGTATTCGGTCACGGTACCGGCCGCGATTTCCATCGCTTTGTTTACCGTGTCGCGAATCTATACGGCAGTCCTAACGTGTTGACGCCGGGGCACATGTGCTACCTGCCCCGCATTGCCATTTCCAAAGTCATGGGCATGGATATCCCGCTATGCGATTACGATAACAACCCGCAGTGCGTGGTTGCCTGGGGTAGTAATCACCTCATTTCCAACCCTGATGAGAACAAAGGGATCAACCTGGCAAAGACGCTAACTAACGGCGCCAAATTGATCGTCATCGATCCACGCAGCAACAAGTTGACGCAAAAGGCTGACCTCTGGCTGCAATTACGCCCCGCGACAGATGTGGCGCTGGCGATGGGCATGATGCACGTTATCGTCAAGGAAGATCTTTATGACCACACATTCGTGGACAATTACACTACCGGATTCGAACAACTCAAACGGCGACTGGAAAAATTTTCACCGGAAATTGTCGAACAAATCACCTGGGTACCGAAACAGAAGATTATCGAAGCAGCGCGGTTATACGCGACGACCAAACCCGCAGCCCTGCAATGGGGTGTCGGCATAGAACAGAACATCAATTGCGTGGATGCGGACCGTGCCCTGATTTACCTGGTCGCAATCACCGGCAATCTCGATGTGCCGGGCGGTAACGCTATTTTCGGCATCCCGCCGGGCGTGCCACGGGCAAAATTCGCGATGTTCGACAAATTGCCTCCTGAACAAAAAGCCAAACTACTGGGCGGCGAGCGTTACAAATTAGGTGCACTCATTAATCGAATTACGCCGCACGTGGTGTGGGATGCCATCGAACGAGGTGATCCCTACCAGGTTCGTGGACTGGTTGTTTTTGCCAGCAACCAACTCACCGCACGCGAAAACGCAAAGCGGGTCTACCAGGCCTTGAAGCAGGTCGAGTTTCTAGTGACTACCGATATCTTCCGACCACCGCCCACGGAGCTCGCTGACATCGAGTTGCCGGCCGCGACCTGGCTCGAGAACGACAACATCGCCGCCTACTGGAAAGTGCACGGTTATATTTTCCCGCGGGTGAAAGTCGTGGAGCCGCCTGGCGAGGCGTGGCCCGACCACATTATTTTGAATGAGTTGGGCAAGAAACTCGGTTTTAAGCAAGAGTTCTGGGATACCTATGAGGATTCCCTTGATTACATCCTCGAACCGACCGGAATGACCTGGCAGGAATTCAAAGAAGTTCCATATTTGCGCAATGAGCCAGAGTTCCGAAAGCACGAGAAAAACGGTTTCAATTCCGAATCCGGCAAACTGGATTTTTATCTACAGCAATATGAAGACTGGGGCTACGATGCGCTACCTGATTTCGTGGAGCCGCCCGAGAGCCCAGCTAGGGAACCGGAATTCCTCGCTGAATATCCCATCATTCTTACAACCGGCCATCGTATCTTCAATTTTTTCGGTTCCGAACACCGTCAATCCAAGTACCTTCGCAAGGGACCTCCTGCTCCGTTGATCGAAATCCACCCCAATCTCGCGACCGACCGCGGCAACGCCGATGGTGCCTGGGTTTACGTATACACCCCCAGAGGCCGGGTAAAGCCGCGCGCTAAGTTGTCTGA
>CAZBOQ010000078.1:0-3802 GCA_964493555.1 uncultured Gammaproteobacteria bacterium
GCTTCCTCTATGTCCAGCACGCGTATGCCAACTTCTCCGAGCCTGAGTAAGCCTGTCATTGCCATCGCTATCTCCTTCCGCCGAGTTGTCATTGAGACAATGTGTCCCATGGGTATGTTACCGCAAAAATCCCTGCTCGCCTGTTCATGAGGCCGTGCCCTTACCTGCTTTGACAGTGCTAGAATTGGGGCGAACCGGCAACGTTAAGGAACCGATGACCAAGGCCGATAGCCTCAGGCAGCCCCGCCCGACTACTGACGAACGCCGGTTGTGGGACATCATTGGGGGGGTGTTAGGCGGTCAGGGGTTCCTGGTTGCACTCGATCTTAAGCTCTTCCCATGGCTTGCCGAGCGACCCGCTACAAGCGAGGAAGTCGCTGACCAATTCAGGCTTGACAGGCGTGCCGCCGAGACATTGCTCATTCTATGCACGACCCTTGGCGCGCTAGAGCGTCGCGGCGAAAGATTCGAGGTTACCCAGCTCACCTACGACTATTTGCTTCCCAATAGCCCCGTTTATTTCGGCGGCTTTATGGAGGGTTCCCTCGCTCAGCAGTCGACTCTGACGTCATTCGAGAGCGTCAGGAAGGCTTTTGTTGAGAATCGTTCGCAGATCTACGATGGCGACACCCTGTTCGAGTCGCACGAGCTGGACGATGAAGCGGTTCGCGGATTCACCACGATCATGCATTGGCATAGCATGGCGCCGGCGCTGGCTTGGCCGGAACTGTTTGATCTGTCGGAAATTCGACGCATGATCGACGTGGGCGGCGGCTCAGGCGCCCATACCATTGCGGCGGCGTTACGTTGGCCGGACCTTGAGGGCGTGATTTTTGAAATGCCCAAGGTGTGTACTGTTGCACGGGAGTTTATCGACAGCTATGGCGTACAGGGCCGTGTAACTACTGAAACCGGTGACCTGTGGCACGATCCGCTCCCTCGCGGTGATCTGCATTTTCTCGGCGATATTTTCCACGACTGGCCGGAGAATAAGTGCCGGCAGCTTGCAGCTAAAAGTTTTGCCGCGCTGGCTCCTGGGGGACGGATAATGATCCATGAGATGCTCTACAACGATGAAAAAACAGGTCCTCTCTCCGCGTCCATATCGAGCATAAGTATGCTGTTATGGACTGAGGGCATTCAGCGTTCTGGTCCGGAACATATTGATATCCTGAGCAGCGTCGGCTTCACGGAGGCAGAGATCACGCCGACCTTTGGTGATTGGAGCATCGTTTCGGCACGCAAGACTTGACGGCATTGCCTCGCGTCCGGTTAGCAGCGCTTGTTTCGTCTTGACGATATACTTAACCCCTCCATCAACTGTGTAATTTTCGAGGTGACCGTGAGCAATTTCGAGCAACAATTGAAAAATATGAAAACCGAAGATGGCTTTATTGCTGCGTTGGATCAGAGTGGCGGCAGCACGCCTAAAGCTCTTGCTCTGTATGGAATAAAGGATGACGCTTGGTCGAACGACGATGAAATGTTCGCCGTGGTACACCAGATGCGCACACGCATTATGGCTAGCCCTAATTTCAATGGCCAACGTATCCTGGCCGCCATTTTGTTTGAGAACACTATGGATCGCGCGGTCGAAGGTAAACCGACCGCCGGTTACCTATGGGATGTCAAAAACGTTGTCCCGATCCTGAAAGTAGATAAGGGCTTGGCTGACGAGAATGACGGCGTACAAATGATGAAGCCAAATCCTGGGCTTGATGATTTGCTTGTCAAGGCTAGGTCGAAGGGGATTTTCGGTACGAAGATGCGCTCAGTAATCAAACAGGCTAATGCCGATGGGGTTACTGCCATCGTTCAGCAACAGTTTGAAGTCGGTCGTCAGATCTGCGCTGCAGGGCTGGTCCCGATTATCGAACCCGAGGTCGATATTCACTGTCCGGAAAAGTCCAGGGCGGAGAGTTTTCTACGCGACGCTCTCTTGAGCGAGCTTAACGGACTTAATTCTGATGAGCAGGTGATGTTGAAGCTTACGCTACCGGAGGAAGATAATTTCTATTCTCAGTGCGTGAATCATGCCAATATTGTGAGAGTAGTTGCGTTGTCCGGCGGTTACAGTCGCGAAGAAGCGAATGCTCGTCTTAGCAGGAACGCTGGGGTCATCGCAAGTTTCTCACGTGCGTTAGCTGAAGGTCTGGCGGTACAGCAATCGGACGATGAGTTTAACACCACGATCGGATCGTCTATCGAGAGTATCTATCAAGCATCGATAACGTAGTTAGTGTCAGCGAGACTGCGACGATGGCCATCCATATTGTAAGGCATGGCGAGACCGAGCTTAACGTTGCGCGAGTGGTGCAGAAACCGGACACGCCTTTAAGTGTATGCGGGTGCGAGCAGGCGCGACGGGTAGGCAGACGCTTTGTCGGCGGATCCATAGCGCTTATTTTGACGAGCGACTATCTGCGTGCAAAGCAAACTGCCGAAAGCATCAAGGTCGCGATCGCTGCGCCACTGGAGGTCAATACCAATTTGCGTGAGCGAAACTTTGGTGATCTACGAGGAACTTCCTACGATTCCCGTGGCAACGATATCTTTGCCGAGGATTATGTGCCACAAAATGGGGAATCGTGGGCGAAGTTTCACAAACGCGTAGACAAGGCCTGGGCGGAGGTGGTCGCGGTGGGCAGCCGTTTGCGTGGCGATCTGGCGGTCGTTACCCACGGTCTCGTTTGCCTGTCGTTATTGGATAGGGTGCTGGCAGTTCCAGCAAACGAGAGAGTGGATGGCTGGGTGGTCGGCAATACCTCTGTCACGGTTGTGGATGCGGTGCCGCCGCATACTGTCGACGTGCTGGCCTGCGTGAACCATCTAGAGGGAATGGATTGATTTACGCGACGTTTTGAATCGATAATGCTTTACTCTACCTTCATCTGGATACCCAAAATGACTGAAAAGTATCACCTGATTAGCTCCGTAACTTGACCCTGGGTTCAGCGCGCCGTGATAACTTTGCGCGCTAAGGCTGTAGAGTTCAAAGTCACCTATATCGATCTTGCCAATAAGCCGGAGTGGTTTTTGGCGATCTCGCCTCACGGCAAAGTGCCGGTGGTGGTGGTGGACGAGCAACCGCTGTTCGAATCGAATGCCATTGCCGAGTATATAGAGGAGGCGGTTACGCCGCATTTACATCCTCAAGACTTAATCAAGCGGGCGCGCAACCGCGCTTGGACGGATTATATTGTTGATTTCGCGAAAGCGTTAAGCGGGATCTATCTGATAAGAAACGCAGAGGATATGGTATCCAGCATTGAAAATGCGCGTGGTCCCCTAGGGAAATTGGAGAAGGCTCTTACTGAGGAACGCGACAACATCGGCCCATACTTCAACGGCACATCAATGTGTCTGGTCGATGCTGCTTATGCCCCATTTTTTATGCGTTTCTCGCGGATTGATGCAAAGCTGCAGACGGGCCTCCTGGATGAATTCCCATTGGTCAAAGCTTGGTCCGATGCATTACTGGACAGCGAAGTCGTGCGTGGCTCGGTGGCACCGAATTTCGGAGAGAAGTTCGTCCAACACTTGTATAAACGCGAGTCATTTGTCGCGCCATTGCTAGACAGCGAACGTGCGGCGTAATGCTAGGTGTTCGGCCAGCACGCCAAACCGAGGTATGGATTAGGATATTTTTACGTTGTCGGCGCTTCCTGAAGCGCCGGCTGGGCCGTTTCAGTGTACGAATTCTTTGTTTTTGGCCCTCCACTCGTGGGTAATATCGGATTTATTGAGAGATCTGCTGGTAACCCTAAAGGTGTACGCTCTGTTTCTTAGTCAGCAGTTCATC
>CAZBOQ010000079.1:0-11533 GCA_964493555.1 uncultured Gammaproteobacteria bacterium
CCGCCGCCGTCCAGCCAAGCGAGGGAACGACGACCTGCACCGATGGCCGTTACGTCGATCGTCGGTAGCGGGACTGGTAACCCGAATTCAACATCGAACTGCATGGTATACCGTTGCTGACCATTACTGATCACGGCAATATCACAGCTAGTACCACCCATGTCGAGAGTGATGAGATCCTGGGCTGCAGACAGACCGAAGATCCGCCCACCCATGACGCCGCCGGCGAGTCCCGAGAGAAGGAACTGTACCGGCTCATCGGCCGCGGCTTCGGCGATCCGATTACCACCATTGGACTTCATCAATGCCCACGCACCATCAAAACCTATCTGCCTGAGGCCGCGATCCACACCGGTAATGAAATCGCGCAACAGCGGTTTCAAGTATGCGTCAACGATGGTCGTCAGACCACGTTCATACTCGCGCCACACCGGCGCGACCCGATGGGATAGCGAAACCGTGAGATCAGGAAACTGCTCATGCAACCATGCCGCAAGCGCCTGCTCATGTGTAGGATTGAGATATGATAACTAGAGGCTGACCGCAACCGATTGCAGCCCCTCCGAGTCGATACGCCGCCGCAGAGCATCGGCTAGATCATCGGCCCCTTCAGCGGCGGATCCCAACTTTAGTGGCGTATCGACACGCCCGTGGTAGTCCAACCGCTCGGTCACACCCAGACAATCGGCACGATCAAGGAAGGGGCGCGGTTTTATCCAATGCAGATCATAGTGAAACTTACGATTACCACGTTGGATAAAAGGGACATCTTCGAACCCTTCCGTAGTCAGATAGACAACCTTCGCACCTTTGCGCTCAATAAGTGCGTTAGTGCCAACGGTGGTGCCCAGGATCAACTGGCTAATTTCACGCACATCGATGCCTGCTGCCTCAATCGCTGTGACGATGGCGGCTAACGGATCTCTCGGCGTGGACGGTACTTTAGCCGTAAACCAGATACCAGAAGCAACGTCCACAGCGATCAAATCGGTAAACGTACCGCCGGTGTCGATGCCGACTTTAATCATTCAGACCGCCCGGAACTTCCGTTCTGTTGCCCATATCTTGGCAACCAATAATCCTTGTAGAGGCGCTCGCAGTCCGGTTCGCAGAAGGTAAGTTCCGTATCACCTCGGCTCACAACCCATGCCATGCGCGCAATAGTCTTTCCGCACAAGCAGCAATGCACGGCGGTGTTGTCGAAGTAGGCACTCGCGCGGCCGCGCTCGCGCCAGCTCATGATTTCCCACCGCGAAGTAGAGCGGTCGAAGGCGCATCAAGTTGCCAATCTCCGTCACGCTGTACCAGCTCGACACCGTATAACTCACGCGCGCGCGCTGACGTGATATAGCGGTTCCTGACATCTTCTAGAACCTGCTCTGGAATGCGCTCATATGGGTTACCATATCCGCCTCCGCCAGAACTGACGATTCGGATGTAATCACCTTCGTGTACCACGATATTGCTGAATTTTGATGGTGACACCGTATCGTAGACTTCAGTGAATAATCGAAACTCGGCTTCTCCGGCCCTTCGGATGGCAATCTCGGTCGTGCCGCCTGTGCCGCCGCCCTCCAAGCCCCACGGCGGGATACTCATGCGGTCGAATAGCGCACTTACCGTCATTTCCGGGGCACGGACTTCAAAGACACGCTCAGTGCCGAGACCTCCACGGCGGCTGCCGCTACCCCCACTATCCGTGCGCAACTGAAAAGAACGCACAATGATCGGATAGCGCGTTTCAAAGATCTCCACAGGAACGTTACGGCTGATGGCAAGTGGCGCGCACTGCGAGTCGTTACCATCGTGGTTCGCCGCAGCGCCCCAGCCGACGTTTTCAAAATGATAGTTGGCGTAAAACTCGCCCGTCTCGGGGTGTACGCCACCGAACAGAAAATTACAGCCACTCGCACCGTCAGCAGCGGCGGAACGCTCCGGCACTGCCTGCGCCAGGGCCCCCATGATGATACCGATAATCCGGCAATGGGTTTCGGAGTTACCGCCAACTTCTGGTGCCGGGTGTATTACGTTCACCATCGTCTCGGGCGGCGCGATGATTTTTATTGGCCGGTTGCAACCGGCATTTCGAGGGACATCAGGATCGGTAAGATGGAATACCGCGTTGTAGGTTGCAGCCGCCGTCACGGCAAAAGTGGCGTTTATCGGTCCGCGTGTTTGCGCATCCGTACCAGTGAAATCGGCGATCAGTTCATCGCCACGAACACTGACCGTGACCTGCAGTTTGCGCGCTTCATCAGTGATTCCGTCATTCTCCATCCAATCCTCGAAGTAATATTCGCCATCGGGGATGCGTTCGATTTCCGAACGCATCCACTGCTCGGAACGTTGCATCAGTATGCTGCAATCGTCCTCGATAGCGTCAAAACCTAGCTCTGCGAGCAACTCGCGCACACGTTTCTCACCAATCGAAAGCGATCCCAGCATTGCATGTAGATCGCCCCAAGTCAGTTTCGGCGTCCGGTGGTTGGTCATCAATATCTTCCATACATCCATTACGTGTTCGCCAGCATCCATCAATTTCACCGGCGGCAACCGCAGTCCTTCCTGATAAATATCCGTAGCGTCACCCGGCAGACCGCCGACCGCCTTACCGCCGATTTCCGCCAAGTGTCCAATGGTAGCGGCAAACCCGAATAATTCGTTTTGATAGAAGATGGCCTTGATCAGCATGTGTTCCGGCAGATGACAGCCACCACGGTAAGGATCGTTATGCACCCACACATCACCGGGTTTGAATGCCTCAACACCCAGTTCCTCCAATATCCAGGCAACTGTGAAATGTGCAGCGCCAAGCATGGACGGGTTGTATTCGGCCTGCGCGATCATGCGCCCTTTGCGATCAAAGAGGGCGCAGACGAAATCGAAACCTTCGTTGAACACCGGCGAATACGCCGTCTTCATCATGGCGATACCCATCTCGCGGCATATACCAACCAGTTTGTTGTGCAACAGCGTAAGTTCGGAGGCGGACGTCATCCACGCACACGGGATGCCGCTGAGGTGCGACGCAGCGCAGGTAAAACTGAGGCTTGTATGGTATTGCGCTCTACAGGCACAATGAGTCCTCCTTCAGCGACGCTAAACCCTCGCGGGCAAGAACCTCCGGTTCGATGTTAGCACGTGGATAAGCACTCCATCGGAAATACATCATGGTAGAAACCGTTCAAATTAACCCTTTCGAAGCCAGCGCCGCAGCATTGCTTCCGGAGGTCTTGGCGTTTCGCCAGCACTTCCGGATCTTCGATCACAAAGTGCATCTCGCGAACAACGCTATGGGTGGTATCTCCGACGCAGTGGAACAAGCGCATCGAGATTATCTCGACGAACGCACCAAGCACGGCGCGAGCTGGCACGTTGCCGTTCCTAAACACGAAACCTTGCGTTCCTCCTTCGCCGAGTTTATCGGCGCCAAACCGCATGAGATCGCAATATGCTACGCCGCTACACAAGCCTTAGGTGTGTTGAGTTCTTGTTTCGATTACGCCGATCGTCCGGTGATCGTGTTCGACGACTACAGTTTTCCTTCGGTTACCCATTTATGGCATGCCCAGAGGCAGCGGGGTGCGAAAGTGCGCCGTGTCGCACCGAACGAAACCGGAGAGATCACGCCTCAAGCTTTTGAACCGCACTTAGACGACCAGGTAAAATTGGTCTCCGTCGCCCACATTTGCTACAAAAACGGTCATCGGCTAGATCTTCCTGCCGTTGCTGAACGCGTGCATGAAATCGGCGCACTGTTCGTAGTAGATGACTACCAAGGGTGTGGTAGCCGACGGATGGATGTGAAGGCGGCGGATATCGACATACTGGTCACCGGAACAGTCAAGTATCTATTAGCGTCGCCGGGAATTGCACTCATGTACGTACGAGAAGAATTAATCGAGCAGTTACATCCGGCGATCACTGGCTGGTTTGCACAGGCTGACCCCGATGCATTCCAGATCCACGAACATCAGGAGGCGCCGGACGCGACTAGATTTCAAAGCGGCACTCCAGCACTGTCGCCGGTTTATGATGCAATTGCTGGTCTCGATTTAATAAAATCGGTCGGCATAGACAAGATCGAAATATGGATCGATTACCTAACCGCAACGCTGATCGAGCGTCTGCATGCGGCGGGATTCGCTACGGCAACACCGCTAGACCCTGCGCGCAGGGGTGCACAAGTCGCGATCCGCGCCAAGGACGCCGTCAAAGCTGTTGATGAACTCTCACGTAGAAACATCACCTCCACCACTCGCGATAACAACGTTCGGACTGCCTGGCATTTCTACAATACCTTGGATGACATTGATGCATTGTTGAATGCGCTAGAGGAGATCAGGCCATTGATGCTGAAAGCGCGCGACTAACCAAACCCGGTTAGGCAAAGCCACACAGCACCGACAGGACAGGTAAGCTGAGATAACTGAATGCGCACTTAGAGATACCGGAATCAATCACGTATCCGGCCGGGAGCAACTCTAGCTCAGTGATCAAAACTGTATCGGGACTCCGCTGATAACAGTAGTAGAAAATTAGCCATTGCGAGAAAATGACGGCACTCCGCGGCTGCACAGAAACACATAGAATATGAACAATTCGCTAGCGTTCCAATTGGCCGAATGGTGTAGCACCCTCGATACTAACGCGTTACCCAGCGCGCAGCACGACCTGGCTCGCCTGCGCGCTTTAGACACAATCGGATTGATAATTGCTGGCCAGGACGCGGAACCTGCTGACGCACTGCAGCGATTTGCGCAACGCGACCGGGGCGCCGAAGAGAGCTCCCTAATTGGCACTACCCGTAGGGTTCCAGCTGCGCGTGCGGCACTGGTGCACGGCGCTCTCGCCCACGCTTGGGACTTTGACGATACCTATCTTGACTCGATCGTCCATCCTGGAAGTGTGATTATCCCGACAGCGTTGGCACTAGGCGAAACGCTTGAAGCAAACGGTTCCACAACCAGCACTGCCATTTCGATTGGCTACGAAGTTGCCGCCCGTATCGGCGCAGTGGCCGGGCGCGCCATGCACGCGAGAAGTTTTCATGCGTCAGGTATCGTCGGCCCATTAGCCGCGGCAGCAACTGCGGGACGACTCTATTCGCTGACGCCAGGGCAAATGACCAGTGCATTCGGTCTCGCCGGCAGCATGAGCAGTGGCTTGTTGAATTTTCTCAACGACGGTGGTTGGTCGAAATGGTTACATCTCGGGTGGGCTGCCCAAGCCGGCATCAATGCCGTACAGCTGGCCATCGATGGCTTCCGTGGCCCGACTAGAGTTTTAGAGGGCCCGCACGGTCTGTACGATGCTTTTACCGATGGTAACTACAAATCGGTCGCGCTCGTGACTGCTAGCCTCGGCAGCGAGTGGATGAACACCCGCGCCTGGGCGAAACGTTATCCTTGCGCTCACGTGATCGCCCCATATATCGATGGCGTCCTTAAGCTTGCAGGAACACATAGTTTGCATGCGAAAGACATTCAAAGTATCGAATGTGAAGTAGAACCTTGGACAATTCCTATTGTGTGTGAGCCGCAAGCTAGCAAAATCGCACCAGATAGCACGATAGAAGCGATCGCAAGCCTCCCCTATCACGTAGCCGCTGCGCTGGTGAAGGAACGCGTTAACATCGACACCCTAGGACCCGAAGTGCGCGCAGACGCGAATATACTGAAGCTAGCCGCACGTGTCACACACACAGAGCGCCCTGGCGAACACGACAGTGACGGCGTTAAGGGCTCCGTTCGGATTACAACCGTAGCCGGCAGCCAGCACGAAGTTACGGTAGTGGCAAAGCAGATAACTGAAGAGGAGCTACGTAATAAGTTCCGTTACAATGCAGTACGACGTATGAGCCCGCACAAAGTTACCGCTGTCGAGAACGCGTTCGAGACGGCGATGCCCTCACCAGTCGCACTTTGGCGCTTGCTAACAGATTAAAATGAGTGTGGCGACCGCATTAGTTATCGGCATTTCTTCGCCCTCAATCCGCAACCGGAAATAAAACACCAAATCGTACGGTCTACGAGAAACCTAACATCGTTACCGCATCAGACCGGCACTTCCCCATCAACGATAGTGCGCCACATCTCGCGCCGGAAACCATCATAATCGTTGAATGCATGATGCAGACAAGCTCGATTATCCCACATCACGAAGGAGTTCTTTTCCCAACGCAGTCTACAAGTAAAAACCTCTTGGGTAATGTGATCGCACAGAAAACCAAGTACCGCTTCGGCTTCCCCATCGGTCATGCCCTCTATTCCGAGCGTATAGCTGGGGTCGACGTATAAGGCCTTCTTGCCGGTCCTCGGGTGGGTGCGCACAATCGGGTGGTAACTGCCGTCCACCATGATTTGTTCATCGGGATTCAATTTCATCGAACCCATGCTTTCACCCGCTGATACGGCAGCGTTCTTGTGGATGGTAGCCAATATCGTTCTTGCCGAGCGGTGCGCGCGCAACGGTGCAATAACTTCCTTCATCGTGTCACTCAAGTATTCGTAAGCCAGCGCTGTATCGGCCCATAGCGTATCGCCCCCGTATGGTGGGATATCGGTTCCGTATAGTAATGTCAGTGCCGGTGGCTGCGGGAGGAATGGAGAATCCGTGTGCCAACTCCCACCGAAAACATTGGGAACTCGGTTTTCCGCTTCTTTGACAACCCGTTGGATGTTTGGATGACCTTCGACACCTTGTGAGTACGCATCTCTACCGAATTCACCAAAGCGTAGCGTCAATGCTTCCTGATCGTATAGAGTCATGGTCTGATCCCGTAGGTAGACCATCTTATGACAAAACAAGGCATCCTCCAGCTCTGTCACTTGTTCGTCAGTGATGTTCGCTAGCTCTACTCCACGGATCTCCGCGCCCATCGCGCTCGAAAGCGGGACGACTTCAATATGACCATAATCCTTGGCATGATTCGCAAACCCACCCGCCGGATGTACTCTGTATTCGGAGAAGTTTACTTTCATTGTCGCTGCATCTGACGTAACAGGATTATTGAATATCTGTAATGAATTATACGCCCGCTAACTGAAGCTAGCGACCCGCCACCTCCAGACTACGTCAAGTAATGCTTACGTGAAATAATACCGACCGGAATTCTTCGCCCGTATACATGGAGACCACGAAAATCAGCACCGATCCAAGGCAATTGATCGCCGATGCGCCGATGAGTTCGACGCAGGTCATGGTGGTCACCATCACGATAATTCTCTGCGCGCTCGATGGCTTCGATGTGCTGGCTATCAGCTTCGCGTCGCCGGGGATCGCCAACGAATGGGGAATCGACAAGGCGGCGCTCGGTATTGTGTTGTCGATGGAACTTATTGGTATGTCTATCGGCTCTATCATGCTGGGCGGAATAGCAGACAAAATTGGCCGTCGTATAACGATACTCGGATGTCTGACCATCATGAGCCTCGGCATGTTCATGGTCACGCGCGTCTCCGGAATTATTGAGCTTTCTGTTTGGCGCGTCATAACGGGTTTAGGCATCGGTGGAATTTTGGCTGCGATTAATGCCGTTGCCGCCGAGTTTTCGAACACCCGGCGCAAACACCTTTGTGTCTCGCTGATGGCGATAGGCTACCCGTTCGGCGTAGTCGTCGGTGGCACGATTGCAGCACAGTTGCTCAAATCGTACGACTGGCGGTCAGTATTCTATCTTGGTACAGCGATGACAGTGATGTGTATACCGCTGGTCTATTTTCTGGTACCAGAATCCATTCATTGGTTAACCAGCAGACAACCGGATGGCGCGCTTAGCAAAATAAACGCTACCCTTAAGCGCATGGGACATGCAACTTTGAGCGCGCTACCAGAAATCAATCTGGAGACGCAGAAGAGCAGAGTTGCCGATATTTTTTCCCCCACACTCATAGTTACGACGCTCCTAATAACCGCTGCATATTTCTCTCACATCATGACGTTTTATTTTATTCTCAAATGGACACCTAAGCTGGTCGTTGATATGGGTTTCCAACCGTCCGCCGCGGCCGGTGTGCTGGTTTGGGCGACCATGGGGGGAGTGATCGGCGGCGTCTTGTTCTCGCTTTTGACTATCCGGTTTCCACTCAAACCACTGACTATTGTGGCCTGTCTTCTCTCGACCATCATGATCGCTGCGTTTGGGCGTAGTCCAGCCGATCTCGACAAACTAGCGATTATGGCTGCGTCTGCAGGCTTCTTTTCGAACGCTGCAATCGTCGGCCTGTATGCGATTATCGCGCACGTGTTCCCAACTCATGTACGCGCGTTCGGCACCGGTTTTGTTATCGGCATCGGTCGAGGTGGCTCTATGCTCGCACCCATCATTGCTGGATTTATGTTCCAGGCCGGCATCAGTCTGGCGACGGTTGCAATGATCATCTCCAGTGGCTCGTTGATTGCGATAATGGCGTTGTGGTTCCTAAAACTAAAACCGGGTTAGCACTGACCAATCGCCGCAAGCTCAAACATCGACATCTTTATCAACGGGTATTACCAGACACTGCCGCGGCGCGCCATCAACAGCTTTACTCCGGTGTCCCTGCCCAGAAATATCCTCCGCGAGAAGTATGGAGCCCGGTCCCATGCGCCGCACGGTGCCATCACCAACCTCAATGTCCACACCACCGGCCAGGTTCACAATGAACTGGCGCCGAGGCGCGTTGTGGAAGTCAAGATCGTAGCTCCCCGCCACCTTCCAGAAATGAAATCCGGGCCCAGCAAGCAACTTCGATAATCGCCCCGCACGCCCGGTTGCTTCGTAGTCTATCTCAACGTCCTCAAAGTGCGACTCGCCATCGTCACCGGTATACATTCTCACGATTTGCATGAAATGCTCCATACGATCATTTGCGGACTATTTTACTTACATTCCTATCGAATTAAGTAAAATAGTCCACAAATGAAAAGACGCGGAGACCAACACCAGATGAACGAACAAGAAATCGAAATCAAAACGAAGGATGGTGCAATGAGCACTTTCATTACTCATCCGCAGGCAAATGGCCCTCATCCGGTGGTGCTATTCTTAATGGACGCACCTGGAAAAAGAGAAGAGCTCCATCACATGGCCAGGCGGATTGCGACAGTTGGCTATTATGTAATGTTGCCGAATCTCTACTATCGGACTGCGTCGAAGTTTATCAGCGACGGAACACCGGAGAGCCGAGAAATCATGTTCGGTCACATGAACAGCCTGACTAACGCCGCCGTTGTTGAAGACTGCCGGACACTCCTTGACTTTTCCGACTCCGATAACGCCGCCCGCAGCGGCCCTGTGGGCTGCACAGGTTATTGTATGAGCGGTCCCTTTGCCTTCGCTGCCGCTGCACACATCGAGCGGGTTAAGGCATCACTTTCGATCCACGGCGTGCGCCTGTGCATCGAAAGCTCAGACTCTCCTCACCTAGACGCAGCAAAAATCAAGGGTGAGATGTATTTCGGGTGTGCCGAAACCGACGAATGGATGCCTCCGGAACAAATCGAAAAACTGGAAGCCCATTTAAAAACTGCCAAGACGAATTATCAAATCGAATGGTACCCCGACACTGTACATGGCTTTGTATTCCCAGAACGCGATGTAAAGTATCACAAGCTCGCGGCTGAGCGACATTGGGAAGTAATGTTCGAGATGTTCGGGCGCAATCTCTCAGCACTTCCGTACCAGTAAATTCTCGAACGAAACAGCTCACCGCCGCCGAGCGATAACTGCTCCCACGGCCGCCAGGGGTGGTTTAGGGAGCAGATTTAAATCAAGCCTTGATATGAACCGCCGTCGAGTTGCAGATTCTGTCCGGAAATAAATCCAGCCTGAACGCTGCACAGAAATGCACAGCTCTGCGCCAACTCTTCGGGTTTACCGAGACGCCTGGCGGCGATACTTTTCACTTGCTCCGCGCGCGCTTCCTCATAAGAAATATCTCTCGTCTTGGCGACAAGCTTCGCCATATAGTCTTGGCGATCGGTATCCAATCGTTCCGGCAGAAGATTGTTTATAGTGACATTATCGCGCGCGACTTCGATGGAAAGTCCCTTACAAAGCGCCGTCAAGCCGCTTCGAGCGGCGGTCGACAATCCCATTACCGACCGAGGGGATTTAACCATGGCTGAAGTAATATTGACGATGCGCCCGAACCGGCGCTCCCGCATGCCGGGCAACAGCGCGCGAATCAATAACACAGGCGCCAGTAGATTCGCTTCCAATGCCGCCAGCCACGTATCGTGATCCCAGTCCTGAAAACGGCCAGGTTGTGGACCACCGTTGTTGTTGACCAGAATGTCCGCGTCGGGACAAGCCGCGACCAGCCGCTCACGATCTGACTCGACATCGATATCAGCAACTACGGATGTGACCCTGCCAGCTGTTTCGGCACGGATGGCCTCGGCGGTTTCGCCGAGTGTATCTTCGTTGCGACCATTAATGACGACACTCACACCTTCACGCGACAGCGCCAGAGCGCAAGCACGACCGAGCCCACGGCTGGATGCGCAGACGATGGCACGGCGACCTTGGATACCCAGGTCCATTTGCGTTGCTCCTCAAACGCCGGCGGGTTTTAAGCCTGCACGGCCACTAAATTGCGTCAATAATATCCTGTATATCAGCCGGGTCGCGGGTGATCAGCGATGCCTGCACGTCTCCCGGCAGTTCTTTGTAAAACGGCGAAGTCTGCGGTCCATCGAGATTCTTCACCGTCGATTCCTCCACTGTCGGACCCCATTGATTGCCGCCGTTCTCACCGAGTTCGCTAAAATCTAAAACGGGCGGATCGAAGGAGATATCGACTCGGTCCCCATCGCACCAATGCTCGTGCACGTGACCGTACGGGTCGTACCAATAGTCGTATACCTGTGAACCATACGTGTGTCGGCCAACACCCCAGGCCAACGAGTAACGTCGACCCTCGTTTTGCTTAGCCCGCAGCGAGTCATGCCCTCGCAGCACGTCGTCTATACTGAACACCTCGAAAGCGCAGTGACTAAGCTGGGCATTGATGGCATCGCTGCCCGGCGGGATTGCACGGGGATCCAGAATCGCCAGGACAAGGGTGCTGTGATGATCCGTATAATTCTCACCGCGGTCCATACGCATAAACTGCGCCATCAAATTAGAACCGTGCTGCTTGAATGCTTGCAGCAGCGGTGGTGGAAACTTATCCTCGGCGCCTGGCGGCACGTTGAGCTCGACGCCATCCGATTTCACCATACCGAACGTCTCTGAGAGACAACGGAGAAACTCTAAATGTGGGCCGAACGGCATCGTAAGAACAACATGACCCAGCCGCATAATCTCCGGCGGGCCAGGATCAGCCGAATTCGGCCGCCGGTTATTAGCAACATCCTGCAAAACACCCTCTCGCTCATACTTCCCGGCATGGTTGTATCGCAGCCGCTCGCGGGCGGGCGCGATAGCATCTGCCTGTTGACCGTGGACCGCTTCGCGCACGATTACACTGCTAGATTCAATGAAGTGAACGCGTTTACCGCCCCCTAGCTCGCCCACTACCCCCAAGATAAGGGGGACCGGCGCACG
>CAZBOQ010000080.1:0-1982 GCA_964493555.1 uncultured Gammaproteobacteria bacterium
TCGACGGCGGGATTGCTTTCCGGCTATGCGAAGTCGCGGGTGCGTGGCTCGATCGATTTTCCATTAGCCGGGGTCGCGCTGGCTTTGCGCGTTGAAGCCGGTGAGGTGGCAGATCTTCGAGTCGCGGTGACCGCGGTTGATCCATACCCGCACCGCATCGAAGCCACGGATGCCTTGATAAGCGGTTCGATCGATAAGTCCTGGCTCGACAGCCTTCGCAAAACCGTTCGCACCAACTGCAAACCAATGCGAACGTCGACTATCAAGCCGGGGTATCGACGGCGTGTTGTCGGCGCACTTGCGGTTAAGCTCGCGACCCGGCTTTCATCTAATCGAAAACATTAGAATATCTCTTTAACCTATTGATATGAAGTGTGGTTTGTTTAGGTATCTATTTGCGGGAGCCGTAGTCGGATGCTTGGTTGCAGTTCCTGCCCACGCCCACGTCACGGACCGAGCCTTCGTGCTGCTGCTGCCCACCCACCTTTACGCGTGGGGCGGTGCGTTGACAGTGGCGGTCTCGTTTGTGGTGATGGCCCTGATCCCAGCGGCGCGCCTTCGGTTCACTGAAACGGCCGCAACCGGGGCGGCACGCTGGGGCCAGAGGCCGCACTACGGTCTGAGCTACGTTTCTCTGGCGGCCATCGTCATTCTCATTATTGCCGGTTACGTCGGCGATCGTGATCCGCTGTCGAACCCGCTGCCTACCGTTATCTGGACCATATGGTGGGTAGGGTTCACCATGGTACACGCGGTTTTTGGCAACCTGTGGTCCGTCATCAATCCTTGGCGCGGCCTCTACGATCTCGTGACTTCCGGACTGGGGCTTGACGGTTGGCGCGAAGCACCACCGTTCACCTACCCCGTCCGCCTCGGATTTCTGCCAGCGATCGTCCTGTTCCTTGCCTTTGCATGGTTCGAGCTGGTTTACCTCTCGCCGCAAGATCCTACCGACATCGCTAACGCCGTCATTATCTACGCCTTAATCACGCTGGTAGGGATGCTGGTGTTTGGGGAGCGCGACTGGCTGCATTATGGGGAGGCCTTCTCGGTCTTCTTTCGCATTGTGTCGTGGCTGTCGCCGGTAAAGAGGCTGTCTGCGCCACCTCGCTATACTATCGCGGTTCCCGGTCGTTGGTTGCTCAATATCGGAATCCTACGTCTGAGTGGCGTCGTATTCGTTCTTCTGGTGCTGTCATCGGTATCGTTCGATGGCTTGTCGCGAACCTTCTGGTGGGTGGCCGCCTTGGCCGGCGAGAATCCGTTGGAATACTCGGGTCGCAGCGCTGTCACGGAGATCAATACGGTCGGACTAATTGGAACGTTCGCCGCGCTATTTGCGGTTTATGTCGTCGCCGTCCTGAGTGGCCACTGGCTTGCCGGCTTCAGCGTTAGCGCAATGGAAAGTTTAGGACGCTATGTCGTATCAATCGTTCCGATCGCGTTCGGTTATCACTTTGCCCACTATCTGCCAGCCTTCATTATCGATGGTCAGTATGCGGTTCGCGCTCTCTCTGATCCGTTCGCTTTGGGATGGGATCTGTTCGGCACGGCTGGGATGCACGTCCACGCTGCGATCCTCAACAATCATGAAACGGTACGGCTGGTCTATAACCTTCAAGTAGGTGGCATTGTAGTTGCCCATGTGATGGCGGTTGCGGTTGCGCACCTCCTGGCTATGCAGCAGGCTGAACACTCGCGGCAAGCTATCCTCAGTCAAATTCCTATGACGGCGTTGATGATCGGTTACACAATCTTTGGATTGTGGTTGCTTTCGTCGCCTACGATCGGCTAGTTGGCAATAGGGTGTTGAGTGACGTTCACAGTCATTGCATAGTGGGAAAAAATATCAGTTGATTAAATGGGAGGATTCGATGACAGATAAATCCAACACGATCCGCGGCCCGAAATTGAGCCGCCGCAACATCATCAAGGGTTCGGCGACGCTTGCCGGCGCCGCACTAGTCGGCGGTGTCGCGGGT
>CAZBOQ010000081.1:0-8706 GCA_964493555.1 uncultured Gammaproteobacteria bacterium
GATCGACCATGAGTTCGTGCGATCCATCTATTTTTTCGACCCCAACGACCACCGATTGGAGATCACTTACCGCTGTCACGAGGAAGGCGACCTTGAACGCTATGCAGCTGAGGCCCACGAACAGCTCGATGAATGGGTGCAAGATCGTGCCTCCGGTTTTACTACCAAAAAAGGCGTCCTCGCCGAAACAGCGTAGTGCGCACTCCCAAGCCGCCTCACCCGTAACGACAAAGCTCAGACCTTTTTGCGCCACAACCTGCTGGAGACGAGATGAAACACTGCCACCGCATTCGGCTTACCATAGTACTTAACCTGCTTTTTGCTTTCGGATCCGTAACTGCCGATCCAGTGGACGATACCTTCGGTTTTGACCTCGAACGCATGACAAGCCTAAGTCCCCCGATGGGCACTGTTATTGGCAAAGACAACGTTGAACAATACACCTCAATCATCGATAAAAATCTGGTCGACTTACTAAAGCAAGATCTCTTCACCATTACGGTTGGCGAGCCTCTGTCTGTTCCGCAACACCCGGCTTATATCGAGGCGACACGCAAACACTCAAATCAAACAGCACTGGGAGACAAACCAGGCGTAATACTTAACTACGTAGCTGGGCGCCCGTTCGTTTTTGAACCCAGCGCAGATGACCCGCGCGCAGGCGACAAAATGGCCTGGAACTTTCGATATACCTACGGCACCGACGGAGGTGAACTACCTCTGATGTTCTGGCAATACCGAAGTATGAAAAGAGACAAAGTTGAACGCGAGCTTTCCTTTACCGCTCGCAGTCTACGTTTTATGCATCGTCATACATTCGATCCAAAACCAGAATTACCCGTTAATCCAAGCAAAATATATAATGCGCTCTATCTTCGCGTCTTGGCCCCGCCTGATGTACGCAGTACACAGGTACTCATCCATCGCTTAGAAGATGACCTCCAACTAGAACAAACTTGGTTGTATGTGGGCACACATCGGCGTGTCCGAAGATTAGCTGCAGGTCAAACCACCGATGCGTTTCTTGGCAGTGACATAATGATTGAAGACTTTCTAGGGTATAACGGCCGCATTAGTGTTATGGATTGGTCTTATCACGGGACCGTCAACGCCTTGGTACCCTTTTATCGATATAGTGATTTGGAAGTGTCAGATCGAAAGGGACGCGATGGATACAAGTTCCTGAATTTCCACGGGAAAGGAAAATGTTTTCCAGATGTTACTTGGTCGATGCGCAAAATGTATATTCTCGAGGCGCATCCACACTGGGATCGACACCCACTATCGGTGCGGCGCTACTACGTTGATGCACAAACCTATTTTATAGTTTATGGAAATTTTTATGACCGCAGTGATCGCCTGTGGAAAGTGGCATACGCAACGTTTTCTCATCCAGACTATCATCAACCAGAAAATAAATTTGCCGGTCACCCGGTAGTTGATGGCGTTACGACAGTCGACGTACAAGCTGAACATTGCACAACCATTCAAATGCAGGCGATCCCTAGCAGGAATACGCGCCCCACTGACTTTACTGTTCAAGCATTGCGCAAACTCGGCCGATAAGTAAGACTCACGACCAAAGCCGGGGAGAGTTCTACTGATCGCGAATGCCCGACCTTCCCCCGGTTTTGCCAAGCACCCAAGCTACCGGATGCGGCTTGAACCCTGCCCGCGGCGTATACGTGTAATGTTCGCCGATCGGAACGTAGCGGACACCACCGCTGCGCGCTATCTGTTTGAAAGTAATCACCTACCCGTCTTCTATTTGCCAATGGAAGACATCGACATGGATCTCTTCGAAACCAGCACGCATCGAACGAATTGCCCGTTCAAAGGCGATGCTTCCTATTGGTCGTTGAACGCAAACGGCCGAACAGCTGAAAACTGCATGTGGGCGTACAAACAACCCTACGCCGAATTTCCAGAATTGAACGGCCTCGCGGCATTCTATTGGGACAAGATGGATCACTGGTACGAGGAAGAGGAAGAAATCTTCGTTCACCCACGCGACCCGTATAAACGCGTCGACGTCGTGCCAAGTTCCCGACTAGTCAGGATCGAACTCGGAGGAGAAGTAATCGCTGAGAGTAGCAACAGCATGTTCTTATTCGAAACGGCACTTCCGACCAGATATTACCTGCCGGCAACGGATGTTCACATGGATCTGCTGGTGGCCTCTGATTCGACCAGCCAGTGTCCGTACAAGGGGACGGCAATCTACTGGAACGCACGAATCGACGACAAGCACTACGATGACGTCGTCTGGAGCTATCCGGAGCCGATCCCGGAATGTCCGAAAATTAAGAATCTGTTGTGCTTTTTCAACGAAAACGTTGATGTGGTCAATGTCGATGGTGTGGCGCAACCGAAACCATCGACCAAGTGGAGCAGGAAGAAAGCACCGATTCGATGAGCGAATCACTATTCTCGATAGCTGGCAAGATTGCTCTGGTCACCGGTGGAGCGCGCGGGCTTGGCCTCGCGATAACCGAAGCTTATGTGCGCGGTGGCGCGCGAGTTTACATCGCATCACGCAACGAAGCGGCCTGCTCCGAGACTGTGGAACGCCTCGCCGATAGCGGTGAATGCATCGCGCTGACGGCAGATCTTTCAAATAAGGACGAGATTAAGACGCTGGCATCAACACTGAAAGAGCGAGAACCAGCTTTGCATGTACTGGTTAACAACTCTGGCAAGACATGGGGCGCACCATTAGCAGAATTTCCCTATGAGCAGTGGGAAAAGATCACGTCGATTAACCTAGCTGCTCCTTTCGAGCTGACTCGCCAACTACTCGAACCGCTGCAAGCCGCAGGCAAAGCTAAGGATCCAGCCAGGATCATAAACATCGGCTCTGTCGCAGGCGAAACCACGGACAATATCCACGCCTATTCGTATGCAGCGAGCAAGGCGGCGTTACATCAGGTGACACGCGTCCTCGCGGGCGAACTGGCGCAGAAAAACATTACCGTGAATGCCATCGCACCCGGATGGTTTCCCACCAAGATGTCTGCATTTATCATGAACGATAACAATCTTTCCCGGGAAATGTTGGCGACCATACCGCTGAACCGGTTTGGCGAGCCGGAAGATATTGCCGGTTTAGCCCTGTTCCTGGCGACACGAGCCGGCGCCTATATGACTGGCAACGTTATCCCGCTGGACGGCGGACAGCTGGTTCGTCCGAAATAGGACCAAGAACTTGCCCAACAGCTCTTGCTCTACCACCTGATTTGCCATGGAGCGTCCGCGAACCACCGTTTAGGTTGTGGATGAACCTGGCTTCGTCGTTCACACCCTAACGGCACTCCTGCCTGCAGGTGTTTGCGTTGAACATTTAGGTCTAGTGGACGCGCCCTGTCTTCAAGATCAAATCCCGATCTACAGAATTGACCACGATCTCTTGACGTTCGTTATCGCGATTGACGGTTACGGGTACCGCGACCCCTGCTTCACCGACATGCCAAATCTGCCGGAAGAGATCGGCCAGGTTACCTGGTTGAACGCCATTTATGTGCGTAATTTCATCACCCGGCGCGAGACCAGCAACATCCGCCGGACAATCTTCGTAAACGCCAGAGACAATCAATTGGTCACCAACATCCTGAACGAGGAACCCCATCCACGGACGCGCGGCTTCAGTCCGTTTCCCATACGAGCAAAGATCATCAAAAATCGGTTTTAACAAATTAATTGGGACGCTCATATTTGCACCACTCAGCTGACCAGTCTCGTCGACGCGCTGTACCAGCAACGAACCTATGCCACATAGATCTCCCTCACCGTCGATAACTGCAGCACCACCCCAACTTTCATGCGCGGGCGCGGTGAACAGCGCTTCATCAAGAACGTACTCCCAATAACCAGCGAACTCGTGCTTGGCGATAACGCTCCCGAGCACTGAGTTGTCGCAGCCACCGTACCCGACAATAATCGCTTGGTCACCGACCTTTAAACCGTCCGAGTTTCCTAAAGACATTACCGGACAGTGTAATGCTTGAGTCGCTTTAACTAGCCCGAAACCTGACTCGTAATCGTAACCAACAACGTACCCTGGTATAACTTTATTCTCTGCCACCGTGATCCAAACCTGTTCCGCTTCAGTAATTACGTAACCGATGGTGACGATCAAACCGTCGTCATTGATTACGACACCATGCCCGGCCCGCTCGGTTCCAAGAACCGAAGCAGTCAAGGCATCTGCAGGAACAATAGCGTGGATGGATACGACAGAAGAGACAGCGTGCTCTAAGTCGTAACTCACATCTTGCGATTTTGGGATCAACGCGCACTCCATAGACGGTTGTGATAACTTCTATAGTATATGCTCATCCGAAGACGCCAAGATCATAAAGCTTGTGAACCAGTTGTCATATTCTCAATCCAAGGAAGACACTGCCCAATTAAAGACGCAGACCGCGCAGTGCGGATAAAGCGCAACATAATCCAGGAAAATGATATAGAAACTCGCTGGATTGTGCGACGAGCCATCCAGGCCACACGGGTAGCACAGTTGCAACTTTCGCCGCCGGTTCAGTATCGATAGTGGTCAGCTTTGTACGGCCCTTCAACAGGTACACCAAGGTAGCGAGCCTGACGCCTTGACAGCCGCTCGAGACCAACGCCAATCTTCTCCAGATGCAGCCTCGCAACTTTCTCGTCGAGATGCTTGGGTAACGTGTAAACACCCGGCGTATAGGCTTCATGGTGGTTGAACAACTCGATCTGAGCCAACGTCTGATTGGTGAAGCTGTTCGACATCACGAAGCTCGGGTGACCGGTCGCACAGCCTAAGTTAACCAACCGTCCTTCGGCAAGCAAGATAATACTCTTACCATCCTTCTTGGTTATCCTGTCCACCTGCTCCTTAATGTTTTCCCATCTATACTTACGCATCTTCTCCACTTCGATCTCGTTATCGAAATGACCGATGTTGCAAACGATGGCATTGTGCTTCATTTTTTTCATATGCCTTTCAGTGATGACGTCGACGCAGCCGGTGGTCGTAACGAAAATGTCGCCGATCTCACAAGCCTCATCCATAGGCATTACTTCGTAACCTTCCATAGACGCTTGTAGCGCACAAATGGGATCGATTTCGGTGATGATTACTCGGGCAGATTGACCACGCAACGATTGCGCTGAACCTTTGCCAACGTCACCAAATCCGGCGACCACCGCAACCTTGCCCGATATCATCACATCGGTGGCACGCATAATCCCATCGACCAACGAATGTCGGCAACCGTATACATTGTCGAACTTTGATTTAGTCACGGAATCATTGACGTTCATGGCAGGGAACAAGAGCTCGCCACGCTCATGCATCTGATATAGACGATGGACGCCAGTAGTCGTTTCTTCACTAACACCGCGAATTTGCTTAACCATACGATGAAATCGGCTGGGATCACGCTTCACCGATTTCTTCAGCTGATTAAGCATAACCCTTTCTTCCGGGCTCTCAGCCTTGCGGTTCAAAATCTTCGGATTCTCTTCCGCTCGATAACCGAGTAACACAAACAGCGTGGCATCGCCGCCATCGTCAAGGATCATATTGGGACCAGTACCCCCACCCCAATCAAGCATGCGATCGGTGAACTGCCAATACTCCTCAAGGGACTCGCCTTTGTATGCGAAAACCGGCGTGCCCTTGACAGCGATCGCGGCCGCTGCATGATCCTGCGTCGAGAACACGTTGCAGCTTACCCACCGGACCTTGGCGCCCAGCTGCTGCAACGTCTCTATCAAAACCGCAGTTTGAATGGTCATGTGCAATGAGCCGCTGATCAGTGCCCCCTTCAGAGGCTTCGATTTACCATATTCGGCACGCGTCGACATGAGGCCGGGCATCTCGAATTCAGCCAGTTCGATTTCCTTGCGGCCGAACTTGGCCAGTTCTATATCCTTTACGAAGTAATCGTTCTTTTTCTTAGCGCCACGCTTTTTCGTAGCGGCCTTGCTCCGAGTGCCACCGTTGCGCGGTGCTGTGCCACCTCTGGTCATGATTAATTCTCCAGTACGCCAGTCGTTACCGGCGGTCAATTTTAAAGTATCAGGTCAGAGCGCCGATTCGAGCGCATCGACCAGATCAGTTTTCTCCCATGAGAAACCGCCGTCATCACTCGGTGAACGCCCGAAATGACCGTAGGCGGAGGTTCGTGCGTAGATCGGCCGGCTTAACGCCAGGTGTTCTCGTATACCCCGCGGTGAGAGATCCATCGCCTTTTGAACAGCCGCTTCGACCGTCGCGCTGTCGACCTCGCCGGTATCGTGGGTATCGACATAAACCGACAGTGGTTTCGATACACCGATGGCGTAAGCCAACTGTATGGTACAGCGGTCCGCGAGCCCCGCTGCAACAACGTTCTTCGCAACGTAGCGTGCAGCATATGCGGCCGAGCGATCGACCTTGGACGGATCCTTGCCAGAGAATGCACCACCACCATGCGGTGCGGCTCCACCATAGGTATCGACGATAATCTTTCGGCCTGTCAATCCACTGTCACCGTCGGGCCCACCGATCACGAACCGACCAGTTGGGTTTACGTAAAACTCATCCTCCGAACACATCCAACCGTCCGGCAGCGCTTCGATGACATACGGGCGCACAACCTCGCGCACATCGTCTTGCGATAGAGCATCGTCGTGCTGCGTTGAGACAACAATCGACGTAGCGCCCACGGGTACGCCGTTTTCATAACGCAGCGTGACCTGACTTTTGGAGTCGGGAGCAAGGCCCGGCGCTTTGCCCGAATGGCGCGCATCGGCCATCAGATCAAGGATCCGATGCGAAATGTGGAGCGGTGCTGGCATCAGGGCGTCAGTCTCTCGGCAGGCATAACCAAACATAATGCCCTGATCACCAGCCCCCTCATCTTTTTCTTCCCCGGAATCCACCCCTTGTGCAATATCAGCGGATTGCTGATGCACATAAACCTGCACCTCCGCGTTCTGCCAATGAAACCCTTCCTGTTCATAGCCGATATCCCTGACGGCATCCCGAGCGGCTTGTTCCATGCGTTCGTGGGTAATAGACTCCGGCCCACGTACCTCACCGGCAATAACAATCCGGTTCGTCGTAGTAAGCGTTTCAACGGCAACGCGCGCCGTATCCGGCTGCGCTCCAAGAAAAAGATCGACAATTTCGTCAGAAATGCGATCACAGACTTTGTCCGGATGGCCTTCAGAGACGGATTCGCTGGTAAAAAGATAATTGGATCGGACGGCCATGCTTATCAGGCTCCTGTTTCTGTTGAGTGGATAATATTCAGCTCGATTAGGACCGCTTAATTAGGCCTCAGAGCTGAAGAGCTGTCAAACCGTATTTGTCCCATTTTCACATTTATGGATTTTCATGGGTTTTATCCATTTAGGTCGCTTCTCGAATAACTAGATATTTATATAACTCATTTATTTTCCAGGAATCTTGACCTGATCAACAAGGCCGTCAACGCGTGAATCTGCCCGTACTCACTATCAGTCTGCACCCAAACAAATCCAAAATAGCCGGTCATTTTTGGATAACTTTATGGCAAACTAGTGGGATCTTTACCCATTTCAATCTAGGGATGTTCTTTATTGTGGGATTTTTCCATGCTTTAAGACACTCTATTCGAGCTAAACGACAAATGCCACGAGACAAAGCTTTCAAACTATGCGCACAAATAAACTATAGGCCCTAATAATCAGTAGTTTATAATATTTCTCTTAAAAAAATAATTTATCCCACTATTTATAATTTTCTATATCTTGGGAATTTTTATTGACTGATTAAACTCTCTCCGATAACTTATCTATAACGAATCTGGGAGGAACAGGCCGGTGTCAGAAACAGCTGAACTGATAGGAGAGATCGAATCCTATTGTCGGCAAACTAATACAGCAGAGTCGACATTCGGGAGGCAAGCGGTCAACGACGGCAAATTTGTAGCCCGTTTGCGGGATGGCAAGGGCGTAACGCTTAAAACGCTGGCCCGTGTCAGAAAATTTATAGAGAGCTCGCCTGAAGAGCGCTCTGGTAAACAAAAGAAACTGATGGCGGCTCCAACCACTGGGAGTCCAATCGCTACGGCATCGACTTCAAACGCCAAGCCGTTCCGATTTTATGATAACCGGCAAAAATACCTCGCATTCGTACACACCTGCAACGAAAAGTGGATCGTGGCGCAACGTGCCGGCAAAGAACTGCAGCATCTGTATCCAACACCACCAGCGCTGCGAGTATTCGATGCTGGCATGGGTGACGCAACCGTTCTGACGCAGTTGATGCGCGACATGCACAGACGCTTCCCGCACATTCAGTTTCTAGTCGCCGACAAGGAAATAAGTCTGGAGGACGCCCGGCTCGGTCTAGCAAAATTGCCAGACCGTTTCTACGAGCATCCGGCGACGGTGATGGTACTCACCAATCTCCATTACTCAGAAGCACCCTGGCTAATGCCTCGAGATCTCAATGCCGCAGCCACGCTCAACTGGCACGAAATCAAGCTCACTGGAGATTCAGCGTATGAATATGGCGAACAAATAGAGGCACTGGAGCCGTTGATAGCGGACGGCTGGCAAACCCAGGCAAGCAAAAAAACAGGCAATCCCATTTATGCGCGCCCCTCAGTACTCGTGCTGTATCGCGAGGATCACCGTTTTCTGCTTGATGAGGTTATTCCTAAACCTGGACATACCCAGGGAAACTATGATCTGGTC
>CAZBOQ010000082.1:0-16888 GCA_964493555.1 uncultured Gammaproteobacteria bacterium
TGTCGGACGCGTCGTCGACATAAGCCTACTACGTTTCGGCTCTATAGAGGGTGTGGTCAACAACGCCGCTATCCGCCCGACCGGCACTACATTAGAGACCGACGAGGCGAGCTTCGACCGCACGATCGCAGTCAACTTGAAGGGTGTTTTTCTACTCTCCAAGGCAGTAATCCCGATAATGCAAAAAGCGGGTGGCGGCGCGATCGTCAACATCGGCTCCGGCGCTGGGTGGGGCAAACCGGGCATAGCGGCCTACTCGGCGAGCAAAGGTGGGGTCGTCGCATTGAGCACGGCAATGGCCTACGACCACTTGGACGATAAAATCCGGGTGAACGTCGTTGTGCCGGGACCGCAGACCGAATCTGGGCAAGTCGAAGCCATCGCTGCAAGCCGGGAACTCCCACCGGTCGCTACGGTTAGCGGCCGTGCAAACCGGCCAACCGACGTCGCCAATGCGGTCGCGTTCCTCCTCTCTAAGGAGGCGGAGCAGATCTCAGGTACCATCTTGGATGTAGGCTGCTTTTCTCATCAGGGCGGCGGCTTAGCAGTTAAGCGCAAAAGGACAGAACCATGATAGAGCTGCATGACCTTCGCTATGTCCGGCTCGGTACCTCAGATCTTACCGAATCAGTACGTTTTGCCACCGAAATCGTTGGCTTAGAGTTACACCACGAAGAGAACGGCTACGTCTATTTGCGCGGCGATGAGCGCGATCACAACGTTTGTATGTTTGTCGGTAATCCGCGGGACCACACAGTTGGCTGGCAACTCAAAACTGAAGCCGAACTCAGTGCTGCAAGCAAGTATTTAAAATCACTAGGCATAGACGTTCACGTTGGCAACGACGAGGAAGCGGCCGCACGGCGGGTCGATGCGTTCATCAATTTCAAAGATCCAACCGGCAATTCCATCGATCTAGTCATACGCCCGTATCACAGCGGCCAACGTTGTTTCCTCAGCCGCGATGCCGGGATCACTGAATTCGGTCACATCGGCATGAATACCACGGACGGCCAGCGAGACGAGAAGTTCTGGTGCGAAGTATTCAACTTCCGTGTCAGTGATCGGATCGGCGAGGCGCCATTACTTCGGATCGATCCAGTGCATCACAAAGTCGCGGCATTCCCCACTGACCGGCCGGGGATCCAACATATTAATTTCCAAGTCGGCTCTGTAGATGACGTAATGAGCAGTTGGTATTTTCTACAGGAGCGCAATGTCCAGATAGCCTTCGGGCCCGGCCGTCACCCGACCTCGACGGCAATCTTTCTTTACTATTACGGCCCAGACGGTGTTATCTGGGAATACTCCCACGGCGTGCGCCTTATCGAAGATGAACAGAGCTACGTGCCACGTCAGTTTCCATGGGAGTCAAAGTCGCTTTGTATGTGGGGATCGAAACCGAACATCAAGGAGTTCACCGCCTAATTGGAGTACGAATCGACGGCACCTGCGGGAACAGGTTTTATGCGGTATTGGAAGAATCGACTGACCCGGATGAGGGCCTCACCGGCAGCAATGCTAATAGCGCCGACGGGAACGACACTATGCTGCACAGATCCGAAACCGATAATAACTAAAACCACTGGATACGGAAAACGCAGCGCATAATGTCGACAACAGTCGTCTAACAAGACTACGGAAATTCCAGAACAGTTCCGATCCACAGAACCTCGCGTCTTCCGATGGGCAAAATACGGATGTGCCATAGTTCCGGTACCTAGTGCACGATTAATAGGAGCGGGCCAACTGTGGTCAAGTCCAGTGACGCCTCTCCGACTCGAATTTGAGTATCATTAGATACGTGGAAACCGGCATCCAATTCTTCCCCGACGTTGGTCCGGATACTCGGTCAGCACAGGATTACTGGGCAGACGCTTTGCACCTAGCTGGGCTGTGCGACGATCTCGGTTACACCCATGTACGCACTGTCGAACACTATTTCAATGTTTATGGAGGCTACAGTCCCAACCCGATTGTGTTTCTAGCTGCCGCCTCGCAGGTCACCGCGAAAGCTCGACTGGTTACCGGAGCGGTATTACCCATTTTCAATCATCCGCTAAAACTAGCCGGCGAGCTCGGCATGCTTGATGCGATCTCCAACGGCCGCCTCGAAGCGGGCTTTGCCCGTGCGTTTTTGCCACATGAATTTGCACGCTTCGGGGTAAGCCCCGACGAATCGCGCGCACGATTCGAAGAAGGCATGGAAAGTGTGCGGCGTTTGCTGGAGGAAGAGAACGTCAGCGTCGATGGACAATTCCACAGCTTTGAAAACGTGACTTCGCTGCCGCGGCCCACCCAAGCACCTCGACCACCGTTCTGGATCGCAGCATTCGCTACCGAAGAATCTTTCGTCAAAGCCGGAACAGCCGGGCACAGCATCATGGCCATTCCGCTAGCAGGGGGCAAAATGGGCGAACTGCTTGGACTTTATCGTGACGCATGGAAAAGCGCTGGCCATCCAGGTGATGGCCGCGTAATGCTGGCGTTTCACATGTTTTGCTCCGAACAAAGAGACGAAGCCTTCGCGATTGCCCGTGAACCCTTGGACAAGTACCTAAGCTCATTGGTCGACGCCGCTTCCGACTGGATGGAAGGCACATCGTCGAAGGATTATCCAGGCTACGATAAGATCCTAGCGATGCTGAACAAGGACAATTTCGACACCCAGATAGAAAAAGGCGCAGCCTGGGTGGGATCCCCAGCCGACATCTGCGATGCGATCGCCGAATATCAGAAACTGGTTGGCGGTTTCGAGATCGCCTCGCTCCAGGTTAACTTTCACGACATAGCGGTGGACGCTGCCGAGCGTTCGATGCGTTTGTATGCGAAGGAAGTGATGCCCATGGTGGCGTCCTTGGGTTGATTTCACTGCTACTCGTTAAACCCGTCCGGGTCGCTCTTAGGGGATTCCCACACCCTCCGAAAGGGGACTAGAGTCAGGCATTACAAAACCGATTCCACGTTCCTTCTTCTTACCCCATCAACTGTTCACCCGCGGTATAAATCGCCTCTGTATCAAGCCCGTGCTCGCGGTACAAATCATTTATCTCGCCAGATTGGCCAAAATGGGTGACACCGAGTGAGCGCACGCGGTGTCCAGCGACGGCACCCAACCATGACAGTGTTGCCGGCGCACCGTCCAACACAGTCACCAAGCGGGCGTCTGGCGCAAGATTCTGTAACAAACGAGAGATGTGGGCGACGACGCGCCCATCACCAATTTCCGCGTTGGCTTCAGTCGCGATCCAGCCATTGTAAACGCGATCCGGCGACGGCACAGCCAATAATCCCATTCCGGGATTGATTTCGGCCAACCGCTCAAAAGCGGCTTCAGCTTCCGGGGCAACAGCGCCGGTATACGCAATCGCCAGGCGCGCGCCAGGCTCTGGTGGTCGCTGCCAATAGGCGCCCTTCAGGACGTCGCGGCGCCAACGTTCATCAGTCCGTTGCGGTTGGGCCAGCGGTCGCGACGACAAGCGCAAATAGACCGAGCCACCACCAACCTTCTGCATATACTCAAAACCCCAGTGCATGATCTCGGCCAGTTCGTCAACAAAAGCTGGTTCGAAGTACAGCAGTTTATCCTGCGCCATACCAATCAACGGCGTGCTTATCGATTGGTGTGCACCACCTTCTGGGGCGAGTGTTATGCCCGAAGGTGTCGCCACAAGCATGAACCGCGCATCTTGGTAACACGCGTAGTTCATAGCGTCTAGGCCACGACAGATAAACGGATCGTACAATGTACCTACCGGAAACAAACGCTCACCAAACAGCGGCGCGGTAAGTCCCAACGCCGCCAGCAACAAAAACAGATTGTTCTCGGCAATACCGAGTTCGAAATGTTGTCCGGCAGGCGATTGCACCCATTTTTGCATCGATCGAACATCCTGCTGTTCGGAGAGACCCTGCTGCCCCTCACGATTAAAAATACCGCGTTGGTTCACCCATCCACCCAGATTGGTGGACACCGTGACATCCGGAGACGACGTAATCAGCCTTGCCGCTAACACCGACTTACCTCGACCCAGTGCGTTCATGATGCGACCAAACGCGGCTTGGGTAGACATGGTGTCGCCACTGCGAATCGAAAATGCTTCTAGCGGCGGCACCTCGATCCGAGCACTACTGAAGCGTCGATTATCGCTCTGTGCAAACGGAACCTTTGCCAGGAAATTCTGCAAAGCTTCGCGCTGCTCATCCAATCCAGAAAACCGCCACCATTCCTCACCCGCCGTGATTCCCATCTCGTCACGCAGCTGCTCGATCTGCGCGTCGTTCATAAGGCCGGCATGATTGTCTTTGTGACCTTGAAACGGCAACCCCCAACCCTTTATCGTGTAGGCGAAAAAACAGCGTGGACGGTCATCATCGACCTGACGGAAGGTTTGCAACAACAAATCCAGATCGTGCCCACCGAGATTGAGCATTAAGCTTTGCAACGCATCGTCGTCGTATGCGCTGAGCAGCCCAGTGACACCCGGCAACTCACCGATATCATTAAGTAACTGTTCGCGCCATGCCGCACCGCCTTTGAAAGTGAGTGCTGAATACAACGTATTTGGGCAATCGTCTATCCATTGCCGCAATGATTGGCCGCCCGGTTTGGCAAAGGCCGTTAGTTGCTGTTTGCCATACTTGAGGGTGACGACTTGCCAACCAGCTGCGTGGAAAATGTCTTCGTAGCGGTTGAACATGTTGTCCGTGGCCACCGCATCTAGGCTTTGTCGATTGTAATCTACGATCCACCAGGTGTTACGGATATTGTGCTTACAGCCCTCAATTAGCGCCTCATGAACATTCCCCTCATCAAGTTCCGCGTCACCTAAAAGCGCTATCATTCGACCAAGCTCGCGACCCTTCACCCACCCCTTAGCGTGGAGGAAATCCTGCGCCATCGCCGCAAACATGGTTACTGCAACACCGAGACCCACCGAACCAGTCGAGAAATCAACGTCGTCAGCATCTTTACTACGGGAGGGATAAGCTTGCGCCCCACCGAAAGCACGGAACTGTTGCAGTTGTTCGACAGTTTGCTTGCCGAGCAAATATTGAATCGCATGAAACACTGGGCTTGCGTGGGGCTTCACGGCGATCCTATCGTTAGGCCGCAGCACGCCAAAATATAGGGCCGTCATCACCGTCGCGAAGGAGGCACTGGATGCTTGATGGCCACCCACTTTGAGTTGGTCGCCGTGGGGGCGAATACGATTGGCATGATGAATCATCCAGGCCGAAAGCCAATGCACTTTACGATGCAGCGCCTCCATGCAGGCAAGCTGCTCAGGCGGGGTGGTCGGAGGTCCCTCGCCGGTCACTGCCGGATCCTCACTCCCTGGTATGCTCATTACGGACTTATTGCGATCGGCATCACGGTAGCCGTAAGCGTGAGTTGGTTACGATCGACATCCAGATCCTCCGATTCAACTTCACCATTCAACAACAGCGACACCAGGGACAACGCCCGAATCTGCATGGCAGCACCAGCTGTTCACAGGCCCCGTGTGCATCCCAGAAAACCATGTCACACAGGAGAGTAAAATCGACGAGGTGTTTATAATAAACGAGCGTGACACGGCTTATTCAGAAAAGAAATTCTCATGGCGGTTATTTTAAGATTGATAGTCATACTGATGATGGGATTTTGTCTTAATGCCTGCACCAGGCACAACCAACACTACAATGCGGCCAGTAAGCATCATACACCGACAGGGTTTAAGAACAATTATCCACACGAACCGGCACCCAGCTTAGTCGATGTGGTGAGCTGGCGGTGGCAGGCTCGGAATTTACCCAAACTTCCCGACAGCGGTTATTTCCCGCAAATGCATAAGCCCGAGGTGGCAAGGTATTCGGATCGAATGCAAAGTGCCTCCATCACCTGGTTAGGGCAGGCGACTTCTTTACTGCGTTTGGGCGCTTCCAACATCCTCACCGATCCCCACCTGACTACTCGTGCCTCTCCCCTGAAACGGTTCGGCCCGAAAAGATTGGTGGCCCCACCGCTGGCCCTTGGCGAGCTTCCGCATATAGATTTCGTCATCATCTCCCACAACCACTACGATCATCTGGATCGTCAAACAGTCCTCACGCTAAACGCGCAGACCGGTGGTGCCCCACGTTTTTATGTTCCACTAGCACTCAAGAGCTGGTTCACGGATCAAGGTATAGATAATGTCGTCGAACTCGATTGGTGGGATGCGCGCAACGAAAAGGAATTGATCATTAATTTCGTGCCCGCACAACACTGGAGTACCCGTACGCGTGTCGACCGCAATGAAAGCCTTTGGGGTGGATGGGTTATCGAACATCAGGACTTCCGTTTTTATTTTGCTGGCGACACCGGGTACTCACAAGACTTCAAAGATATCGGCGCGAAGTTCGCCCCCATAGACCTAGCCGTAATCCCGATCGGCGCTTACGATCCACGCTGGTTTATGAAAGCGCAACACGTGAATCCCACGGAGGCCGTCCAAATCCATCATGACATAGGGGCTCGTTACTCAGTGGGTATGCACTGGGGGACGTTCAAACTGACTGACGAACCGATCGACGAGCCACCGAAATTGCTGGATCAGGCACGCCGGGCGGTCAGCTTACCGGCTGAGAGATTCTTCGTAATGGGATTCGGCGAAACCCGTGCCCTACCGATCGGACCGACTCAAGGCGGCCGCACGAACTCCGTCACCTCACCCAAACTCGAGTAATCATTTGCGCCGAGACGGCTTACCGGATCAGACTTCACCGCGTCGATTTTTAAACGGCCTTTGGCATCTCGCCCAGTCAGCTCATCATCAACATAAATACATTTCACCTCTCCGAGGATCAATGAATGCGGACCATTACCGATTTCCCTGATATCAAGGCGTTCGCAAGCCAGTGCAAGCCGGGCGTCTTGTAATCGCGGCACTGAAAAACCTTCAAACGGCACGGTGCCCAAACCAGTGGCTTCAAGCTCCGAGTCTTCGGCCGGCAAGGTACGTGAAGACTCGATCATGGGCTCGCGTATTGCCTGATGGGCGATATGGATCACGTATTCACCGTGAGCTTCAATGTTGACGCGGGTGTCCTTATAACTGCCATCCGGTTTCATTCCTACCGAGACGACCACCAACGGCGGATTGTCACTAACCGCATTGAAAAAAGAAAATGGAGCAAGGTTGTACCCTACACCGGAATTTTTCGACAACACCCAGGCAATCGGTCGTGGAATGACCGTTTGGATGAGGGCCTGGTAGGCGGCCATCGGCCGCATCTTGGCAATCTCTAGATACATAAAAGTCAAACTCCGAAATAATCGTTCGTTTTAGCGTCAGCCAATAGCGTCGGCACGCCTTCCTGCGGCGAGGCGCGCAGGCAAATATTCCTGCAAAAACAGTGCTGTGACTATCATTACCGTACCAACCCAAATTCGTGCAGTGAAAGGCTCATCATTTAACAAGTTTCCCAATATCAGAGAAATAACCGGAGATACGATTCCCACCAAGGCGATGCGGCTTACCGGTACACGTTTCAGAACGTAGTAGAAAAGCAGAAAGACGATCACGGTGCCAAAAACGGCAGTATACCCAATAGCGATCCACGCCCTGAGCGGTGGAGCGGGGAGCGGCCACACGCCATCAGCGAACCACCACACCAACACATAAATAGGCGTTGCGAGCACGATCCCCGCTCCCACGACTGCTAGCGGCGACACTTCCGCGCCGATCCGTTTCACCCACACCGAGTTCATCGCGCCGAACATCACCGAGATGAGAATCGCGGCAAGCCCCGGCGCGGCCTCCTGGCTAAGCTCGAACGCGGTGCCAAATACCACCATCAATCCAGCTAAACCAAACAACATCCCGAGCAATCGTACCGTGGACACATTGCGTTCACCTAACCAAAGTGCAGCCATGAGCGTTGTCATCAAAGGCAAGGTGCCATACATGACACCCATCCAACCTGAAGGGGCGTATTGCGCACCCCAAGACAGAAAGATGAAACTCAAAAAATTACAACATGACCAAAGATAAGTCTGAATTGCCTTCGCATGTAGCGGAATCCGCTCACCTCTGATAAAGATGATCAGAACCACCAATAGTGCGGCGACCACAAACCGCGCGGTCGAAGCAAACAGGTACCCCGGTCCCTCTATGCTCCATTTAACACCCAGCGCGATACTGGACCAGATGGCAATCATGCCGAAGTAAGCCAGGGTTACTCGCATTCGCTCCTCGTAGATTTTAGCGGTCGCCGAATCAAACGGCGCACACCCAAACTGCGGGATATTACTACAAAGGCACTTCCAAGCCTCGGATTTTGGGGAGAAAACTAGTTCCAGTACAGTAATATGAGGGTCTTGAGCAGCCCTGATAGAATAGGTCGCCCCACCAGTGGGGATCTGCATTGAGGAGAGATTTAATGGGCAAAACAGCAACCCTGAGTTTCAACGGGAACAGTCAGGAATTGCCCGTCGTTGTCGGCACTGAAAAAGAAATCGGCATCGATATAACTAAACTGCGCTCCAGCGCCGGACTGGTAACGTTGGACGACGGATACGGCAACACTGGTGCCTGCACAAGTCAGATCACCTTTATCGATGGCGAGAAAGGAATACTTCGCTATCGAGGCTATCCGATAGAAGAGCTAGCAGAGAAGTCTACTTTTACTGAAACGGCATATTTACTTATCTTCGGCGAATTGCCGAATAAGGATCAGGCCGAGGAGTTCCGCAAGGAACTCAACGCCCACCAATTCATTCACGAAGACCTGCTTAACCATTTCGACGGTTTCCCGCCGAACGCGCCGCCAATGGCGATTCTGTCAGCAATGATCAATTCGTTAGGCTGCTATCAGCCCATTTTCATGGAATCAGACGATTCGGAGAACTTCATCGCGCCTGCGGCGCGACTTATCAGCAAAATTCGGTCGATCGCCGCTGCCAGCTATAGAAAATCGATAGGTCGTCCAGTCAATTACCCGCGTTTCGATCTCTCGTACAGCGCTAACTTCCTACACATGATGTTCTCACTGCCAACACAAGCTTACGAACCGCCATCGACGGTCGTCAATGCGCTCGACAAACTCCTTATCCTTCATGGTGACCACGAACAGAACTGCTCTACCTCAACCGTACGTATGGTCGGTTCGAGTCAAGCCAACTTATATGCTTCAGTCGCCGCCGGGGTGTGCGCGCTGTGGGGTCCGTTACACGGTGGCGCAAACGTGGCCGTCATAAACATGCTGCAGGACCTAGTCGATAGCGGTGAGAGTCTCGAGTCGTTCGTCGACCGGGTAAAAACCGACTCGGACGTTCGGTTGATGGGTTTCGGTCACCGTGTCTATCGCAACTTCGACCCGCGGGCCAAGATCATCAAAGCCGCCTGCGACGAAGTATTGGAAACGCTTGGCGTCAATGAACCGTTGCTCGAAATCGCAATGCGGCTCGAGGAAGTGGCCTTGAAAGACGATTATTTCGTTGAACGAAAACTCTACCCAAACGTTGACTATTACAGTGGGTTGATAATGCGCGCAATCGGGATTCCGGTAAACATGTTCACGGTTATGTTCGCCATCGGACGTCTACCCGGGTGGATTGCACACTGGCGTGAGGTCCGAACCAACCCGGTCTCACGGATCGATCGTCCACGCCAGATTTACATAGGACCAGTGAAGCGTTCTTATTTGCCATTTACGGAACGGTAGCCGCGAAACTATTACACATCGCGTCCTCCATATGCTCCGTTTCGCTTGAGAAAAATGCGACCCTTCGTTTAGCGTGAACGAAAAACTCTTAAATCACAGGGTCCGCACTCTGGTCCGTCACCAACTGATGAAATAAGCTAGACTCACGTTTGAAAAACCCTTCAGTGTGATACGAATCGGCAAGACAATAAAATTCATAGTCAATGTGATGACACAGTTCATGCAACACTGTTCTTAGGAAAGTCTTAAAAGCCACGACCTTTTTGTTCTTAGCCGTTTTCATCCAAACGCTGATACAGGCCTTGCTACCCTCTTCGCTTTCGTACAGACCGTGCAGTTCTCCCCAGTTCCGGCTGGGTCGTACCGCGAAGACCTTCACGTTTATTTCACTGATCTCCAACTCTTTCAGGATACCGTCGACAATGCGCCGAACTACAGACTCGATGATTTTGCGTTTTTCAGTGGGCAAAATAGACCGCAACTCGTTGACCAACGGCCACAACGAGTCAGCATTGAGCAATGAAACATGCTCTATCTCATCGCTCTGGCGATAGATGGCTTTTTGTCTCTTACTGAGCTTGGCGTAATAGGGGAAAACCATCATGACGATTTTACCGACTCCTGCGGGGTACGGTAAGATCTCCACATCTGGTCGGCTGGAGTAGAAGCGGACGTGGCAACAGATCCGGTTAATTTTCAACTCGCTCGCAAGTTCGGGGATTACTTGATGTGCTCTCCCAGCGTGCTACGGTCCGCCTTGATCAAGCAGGGCGTCTCGCTGCAAAACGCGCGTAATAACAAGCGATTGGGCGATGTACTAATCGAGTGCGGCGCGATCACCGAAGTGGAACGCCAACAGGCGGTCCAACTCCAGCGCGTAGCTAGGCTCCAAGCCTGTCCGTTGTTCGAATCGCTGACGCGCTCCGAACTGGTCTCTCTATCCCAGCATTTCGACGAAGTGAGCGTCGCGGCCGGAAACACCTTTATAAATGAGGCCGAGGAAGATCGAAGTCTGTACGTGGTCGCCAGCGGACAACTAGAGCTATACCGGGCAGCTCGCGACGGCGGCGAACTGTTCATCGCCCTAGTTGGTCCCGGACAGTCACTCGGGGAAATGGGCTATTTCTCTGGAGACGTACGCACTGCCTCGGTGAGAGCGCTGGAGGCTGTGGAGCTCTTATGTGCGAGCTACGATCATCTAACGCACTATTTCGAGGATGTACCGCGCGTTGCCCACGCATATGTAAAGGTCGTTACCAGCCGTTGGGAAGAGACTTATCAGCGCGTTGCCGAACAACAAAGCGAGGAACCGCGACATTCTCAATTGCCGCACCTGAATGCAATCCTCGGACCCCGCCAGTCCGTCCGCCTTGCCAGCAGTATGCAGCAACTGGTTACCCAAATAATCCACAATGCCGCCCAATTAGTAGATGCAGATCGCGGTTCCTTGTTCTTAGTCGACAAGACAACGGGTGACCTCATATCAATGGTGGCTGAAGGCCTCGAGGGAGAACAATTGCGATTGACCGCGGGCAGCGGCGTAGCCGGTTGGGTAGCATCCAACGACGAAATCGCTAATATCGCCGCCGCCTCGGAAGACAAGCGGTTCAACGCAGACGTTGACAGTCACACCGGATATCAAACTCAGACGATACTGTGCGCTCCGGTACACAACATTCAAGACGAAGTCATTGCAGTTGTCGAAGTAATCAACAAGCGCAGCGGGTCCTTTGTAGATGAGAACGAAACCCAATTGCGCGGTTATACGGGGCAGATCGGCGCAGCGTTGAACAATTTCGATGCCTACCGCGGCATGATGGAACACGCTGACACGCTCGAGATCTTACTCAGCGTTGCAACGCTGATTTGCGCCTCGCCCAGCCTGTCGACATTGACCCAACAACTTGCCGAACGGGTGCCACAGATCATGGACTGCGAGCGCTGCGAATACTTCGTTGTGGATTACAGCAACGACGAACTTCGGACAAATGCGGCAACTGGGCTAAACCTTCGTTTTCCCACCGTATCGCTACCAGCTGGCTACGCGGCGTCTGCCGGAAAAACAGTGAACATCAGCGACACCGAGCGGGACGCGACATTCAACGCTTCTGCTGATGAAAAGCTCGGCAATATAGCGAGAAATCTACTGGCCGTCCCGGTTTTTAACGCCGAGAAACATATCGTCGGCGTACTACAAATCGCCAACAAAAAGTTTCGTCCTTTCGACCATAACGACGAACTGTTGCTGCGTACTATTGCTGCACAATTAGGGATGGCCGCGCTCATCGACATCTGACAAAACGCTGCCACAACCTACAAGCCTAGGCACGTTCAGAACCCCAGAAGCACTCAAACACAAACTTACTATCTACCTGCCTGTTGCCATGTTGTTATGCGTAAACCCTACAACAAATCGGTAATGACCGCCTACGAGTGCGACGGCGTTCTCAAAGCGCGGCTGTTGACGGTACGAACCAGCGATTCGGACAAATCCTTTACCCTAGGTGCCCTCTTTATAATCCAGCAAAGACGCAACTAAAGCTCTAGTCAAAACACGCTTTTTTCAATCTCCCTTGGTATGTAGCAACACCGAGGGCGAACAAGCCAGGACTCCAGTGAGAAACTAACACCTACCGGAGACATACATTTGGAAAATGCCTAGACTCCAGAGCTGGCGGAACGTTGCCAAGACGTTCCCACGGAAGTAGGAGATCTGACGCCAACCGAATACCGCCAGTGAACCGGCGCATCAATCGCGAGTCATCTCCAATCGATTCAACAAGGCCAGAGGATCCTCGTCGACATGTAATAAAGCTCGGTGTTCAGCGCGGATAAACCCCAGGTCCACACCATGGTCCAAGAAACGCAACAGGTGATCATAGTAATTGCTAATGTTGAGCAGCCCGACCGGCTTCTCGTGTACCTGAAGCTGCAGCCAAGTTAGCATCTCGAACAACTCATCGATGGTGCCGTATCCCCCGGGTAACGCGATCGACGCATCCGCGAGCTGAGCCATCACCGCTTTGCGCTCCAACATGTCGGCCACAACACGCATTTCGCTGATGGACGGATGGCCGACCTCACGCGCCAGTAACGCTTTAGGGATCACCCCAGTCACCCGTCCCCCCAGACGAAGCATTTCGTCTGCCAGGGCGCCCATCAGACCAGTTCCGCCGCCGCCATAAACCAGTTCGAGATCGCTCTTGATAAGCGCAGCAGCAAGCATTAGGGCAGATTCCTGAAAACTCTCGAGGCTGCCTAGACTCGAGCCACAGAAGACACAGACACGCCGAAATTTCATTATTTTCTACTTAAATTTTAGATAGTTATGTAAATTGACAATGATCATTATTTTAATACTAACTTGAGATAAATTAAATAACCTACTAAAAATGCTAATAAAATACTTGATATTCTAGAGTTAACGAACTAAAGGTATGTATCATTAAACTCCAATTTTTCATGAGGTTATGAACACTACATCGAACAGAGATTAATCCTAGTGCACGCGATTACCAAGCGGGACGATATCGACGAGTTCTCCAAGACCATCGGTAAGGCCGCTCGCCACCAGCTTAGCGATAAAGTCGTAGACGGTCACACGGGCTTTATTCATCATCCGAACGATTTTCCCATCAAGTGCCGCCGGGTGCTGAATTGGCGTCGCGGTGAGCATACCCCTACAGAACGTGGCAACCTCGGTCTGTGCTTCGAGTCGCTGCGCCCCATTGAATCGGGCAATATCGTCGAACTATCAGTAAGACTGCGTGGTGAGTCACAACGGTTCTGCGGCAGAGTGGTGTTAGTCCGGGGTATCAGTTGCGGTTACGAAATCGGCGTATGGATGGCCTCAATGGCTGACGCCGCTCGCTTGCGGATCGTCGAACAGATCTGTCATATCGAGTGCTACTTGAGGGAGAAGCGCGAACGCGAAAGGCAAACCATCACCCGTGAAAATGCCACTCAGAAATGGATTTCGAGATTCACTGACACCTTTCCGATATTTTAGATTACACCGATCCCAATACTCCGCACGCAATAACGAAAAAAAGGACAGCTCTTTCTTTGCATTCGAAATGTCACACCGGCTTGCGTTGAAAGAAACAGTTTTACGCTAAACCGCATCCGTCTGGAGTTGCAATTCAGCCAAGCGCGCGTACAAACCTCCCTCGCGCAGTAACACTTCGTGGGTGCCCGACGCAACTACACGGCCCTTATCCATCACAATAATCCGATCAGCTTTCAGCACCGTAGCTAGGCGGTGGGCAATGACCAATGTCGTGCGATCCTGTGTCAACCGATCCAGTGCTAATTGCACTACCTGTTCGCTTTCAGCATCGAGCGAGCTCGTCGCTTCATCGAGCAACATGATCGGTGGATCTTTTAGGATCGCGCGAGCAAGCGCGATTCGTTGGCGTTGGCCGCCGGAGAGTAAAGCACCCTGCTCGCCAAGAAAAGTCTGATAAGACTGCGGTAGACGTTCGATAAATTCGTCCGCTGCCGCAGCCCGAGCGGCTGCGTGTATGGCCAGCTCGTCGGCACCGGTGTGTCCATAGCGGATATTCTCAAACGCACTTTCACCAAAGATGACTGTTTCCTGCGGCACGATCCCGATACGCCTGCGGAGCTCGTTCGGATGAATGTCGCGTATATCCACATCGTCTACTAGGATGTGTCCGCTATCGGGGTCATAAAAGCGTAACAACAATTGGAATACCGTGCTCTTGCCCGCACCTGAGGGACCGACTAGGGCAACTGTCTCGCCAGGTGTCACCTGCAGATTCAACACGCTGAGCGCGGCAATCTCGGGCCTAGTAGGATAGTGAAAACTTAATCCTTGGATATCGATCCTGCCCTCTCCCGGGTCAGGCAACGGCACCGGGTTGCCCGGAACTACAATCGATGAACGGGCGGTGAGCAATTCCATCAATCGTTCCGTCGCGCCAGCGGCACGTTGCACCTCGCCCCATACTTCGCTGAGTGAGGCCGCAGCGCCGGCAACAAATATTGCATAAAGCAGAAACTGCCCGAGCTCACCAACGCTCATATTGCCGCCTAGCACCAATTGGGCACCGCTCCACAGACCCACCACAATGGCTCCGAATACCACCATGACCGCAAGCGCCGTTACCAACGCCCTCATCCGAACACGCTGAACAGCGGTAGCGAAAGAACTGGCCACTGAATTACTAAAACGTTCGGCCTGCAGCGATTCGAGCGTGAATGCCTGTACCGTCTTTATTGCATTAAGAGTCTCTCCGGCAACGGCACTGGCGTCCGCGACCCGGTCTTGCGAGGCGCGCGAGAGTCGCCGCACGCGCCTGCCGAGGACGACCAGCGGCAACACCACGAGCGGAATAAACATGACCAAAAGTCCCGTCAACCAGGGATTGGTGATCGTCAACATTACGAGCCCGCCCACCAGGGTGATGAAGTTCCGCAGCGCAATGGACACGCCTGAGCCCACGATCGACTGCACGAGAGTCGTATCGGTGGTAAGCCGCGAGAGAATATCGCCGGTGCGAGTCACCTCGAAGAATGCTGGACTCATGTTGATGACATGCCGATAAACAGCCGTACGAATATTGGCGACGACCCGTTCACCGAGCCAAGAGACCAGATAAAAACGCAGCGAAGAAAACACTGCAATAACCGTGACGACACCGAGCACGGCGAAGAAATAACGATCTACGGCTGCTGCCTGCGCCGCCGAAAAACCGTTATCGATCATCAATCGCACCGCAATGGGCAGACTTAGGGTTGCCGTGGCTGCCACCAGCAAAGCGACCATCGCGAGCAACAGGGTACCAAGGTAGGGGAGTAGAAACGGTAGCAATTGTGCCAACGGCTGCAGCTTAGCAGCCCGTGGGGCGTCGATATTCGTGTCGTGTGTGTTGCCCATGGTTTGGCATTGTCCTTTCGGTACGACGGCATGACGTATAATTCTACTGCTGCCTAGCACTGTGACCGCAACCGCAGCACAACGCGTATTTTGTATAATGTTAAATCGTCTGCCAACCGGAGCTACACACTAACGTAATGGAATTTCTCGCCGAATACGGCATGTTCTTAGCTAAGCTTGCAACCAGCGTGGCATTGTTGGGGACGTTGGTGATCAGCATATTCATTCTCTATATGCGCACCCATAGTAGCGGCGATGAGCGTCTGGACATAAAAAACCTCAACGACAAATACGAACACATGGCTCTAACGCTTAAATCTGCCATGCTCCCCAAGAAAGCCTTCAAGCAGGTGGTAAAACAGACCAAGGCAGAGCACAAGACGCGAGCCCAAGCTCCAGCCACGGATGCAGACGACAACCGGCACGTGTTTGTACTCAACTTCAAAGGCGACTTGCGCGCTTCACAAGTTGGGTCGTTGCGCGAGGAAATCAGCGCCGTGCTGGGAGTTGCCAATTCTAACGATGAAGTCTTCGTGCGACTGGAGAGTTCTGGCGGCACAGTGCACGGCTACGGGCTTGGCGCATCGCAGCTGCAGCGCATCCGCGACACAGGAATCAAACTGACGGTCGCCGTAGACAAGGTCGCCGCCAGTGGCGGTTACATGATGGCTTGCGTTGCTGATGTAGTAATTGCAGCACCCTTTGCCATCATCGGTTCGATCGGCGTCATCGCACAAATACCCAATTTCAACCGATTGCTCAAAAAGCATAACATCGACTATGAACAGATCGTCGCTGGCGAACATAAACGCACTCTTACGCTGTTTGGTGAAAACACTGAGCAAGACCGTGAGAAATTGCGCGAAGAAATTGAGGAGGCACATCGATTGTTTAAAACGTTTGTTGCTGAGCACCGAAAGGAGGTTGATTTATCCGCTATCAGCACCGGAGAACATTGGTATGGCCAGCACGCGCTGAGCCTCAAATTGGTAGATAAACTGCAAACCAGCGACGACTACCTGATAAACGCCAGCGCTAATGCGAATCTGTTAGAAGTTAGCTATGTTCGCCATAAACCTTTGATTGAAAAATGGTTTTCCTCAGCGGCAAAACTATTCAGCAAAGCATGATTCGGTTCACAGCCAGAGGCGTCGGCTATCATCGTGTTTTCACACAGCCTGACTGGTAACAACGATAGTCCTCAAAACAGCTTGTTCACCTCCTCGGCTAGGATGCGGATCCCGGTGGTAACCGTGAAATCCGGCAGTGCGAAGTTGAAGCGTACACACTCATAGT
>CAZBOQ010000083.1:0-8887 GCA_964493555.1 uncultured Gammaproteobacteria bacterium
CATGACCGCTTTGAACCCGGTGCAATGCGTCGGCCGTCAGTTGGCCGAATCTTATACTTTGCACCAACCGGAGCTTTCCTCTGCAAAGGTAAGGCGAAAGTGTTTGGAGATCCTCGAACGGGTGGGGATCCCGGCACCCGAGCAACGCATGGACGAGTATGTACACCAGCTTTCCGGTGGCATGCGCCAACGCATCATGATCGCAATGGCATTGGCGGGTCGACCGGAGGTATTAATTGCCGACGAACCAACCACCGCACTGGATGTCACTATCCAGGCGCAGATACTCGAGTTGTTACGCGAGCTACAGGATGACTACGGAATGTCAGTGATTTTCATCACCCACGATCTTGGGGTCATCGCCGAGCTCTGTTCGCGCGTGGTGGTGATGTATGCGGGCCGCGTCGCGGAGCAAGCCGCTGTCGCGCCGCTGTTCGAGCGACCACTGCATCCGTATGCCCGAGGGCTGCTGGCTTCTATCCCGCGCCTGGACCATCAGCCTCGAACACTGTTGGAGACGATCCCCGGGATGGTGCCGGCGCCTAACGAAATGCCTGTCGGCTGCCGGTTTGCCAACCGCTGCGGCTACGTCGAATCGCTGTGCCACAGTGACATGCCCGTGCTCTCGGTCGTTGAAACGGATCGAGAAGTGGCATGCCACCGTTGGGAAGAGATCGCGGCCCCGAAGTCTAGGCAATGAATACGCCACTATTGGAGGTACGTGGGCTCACTAAGCACTTCCCGGTGCGCCAAGGCGTGCTTTTACGCAAAACTGGCAAGGTGCATGCAGTGGACGATGTCTCCTTCCGTCTCGAGCGCGGTGAAACGCTGGGTTTAGTCGGAGAATCAGGGTGTGGCATAAGCTCCGTTGGAAGGACTCTGTTGCGACTTTACGAGCCTACCTACGGTGCGGTCTTCTACGAGGGGCGTGACATTGGGTTGCTCGACAGGCATGCACTGCGGCACCTGCGTCGCGACATTCAAATCGTGTTCCAGGATCCTTTCGAGTCTTTGAACGCCCGACATACCGTCGGCAAGATCTTAGAAGAACCGTTTGTGATCCATAGTGAAGGAACCCACAAGCAACGCCGCCAATGGGTTGATGAGTTATTGGCGAAGGTCGGCCTGGATGGGTCCGCAGTAAATCGCTTTCCACATGAGTTCTCCGGTGGTCAACGTCAGCGTGTTGGGATTGCCAGGGCGATCGCTCTCAAACCGAAACTCATCGTTTGTGATGAGCCAGTATCGGCGTTGGACGTGTCCATCCAATCTCAGATAATCAATTTGCTGCTGACGTTACAAGTGGAAATGGAACTGGCGCTGATCTTCATTGCCCACGATCTGGCGGTGGTAAAGCATGTCTCCGATCGCGTTGCTGTGATGTACCTAGGTGAAATCGTCGAGATGGCTGATGCCGTTGACATCTATCGTGCCCCGCGCCATCCCTATACGCAGGCGCTGATCTCCGCGATACCTGTTCCACATCCAAGCGCTCGGCGCGAACGGACTATTCTGTCGGGCGACGTCCCGGCGCCGATCGCGCCGCCCGGTGGTTGCCGGTTCCACACACGCTGCCGCCACGCCCGCCAGAATTGTAAAACAGAAAAACCGCCGCTCACTTCCGTCGACGGCGGAGCAGTCGCGTGCCACTACTGGGAGAGTTTGTCTCCGGTACCGTAATGGTCACCTCGGTGACTCAAGGCAGTTCCTGCGATCGTGGGGCCCACAGCAGCTTCGCTGCTGTCGTTTTTTCGCAGAACGGTCTTCACGGAACGACTGATCGAGGAATGCCAAGAATCGTGCGTCGAGGTTGTGAGTGCGGTTGCATCCTGGCGCCTTGCTAGAATGTCGACAGGGCACAGAGTCAACGTGAGGGGAGCATATTGAGGAAAACTATGATCGTGACTGGCGGTGGTCGCGGGATCGGCGCGGCGACTGCGCGCCTTGCCGCGGAACGCGGTTACGCTGTCTGTGTAAATTACGTACGCAACGGCGATACGGCGGCTACCGTGGTTAATGACATCGAGCGCGGTAGTGGTACGGCGCTCGCCGTACAGGCCGATATCTGCGAGGAGCATGATGTCCTTCGGTTATTCGACACGGCCGCCAGGGAACTTGGTCCGGTTGTGGGACTGGTGAATAACGCCGGGGCGGTTTTCGCACAAAAGAAACTGCAGGACATGGAAGCTAGTCGGATCAGGCAGATCTTTGCAGTTAATGTGTTTGGCAGTTTTCTTTGTGCCCGTGAAGCTGTCCGGCGTATGTCAACTGAAAATGGTGGCAACGGCGGGACGATAGTTAACGTTTCATCAGTCGCCGCCCGACTTGGGTCTCCGGGGACCTATATAGATTATGCCGCTTCGAAGGGTGCAATCGAAACTATGACAGTCGGACTTGCAAAAGAAGTTGCGGCTGAAGGGATACGGGTGAACTGCGTGCGACCAGGCTTGATCTATACCGATATGCATGCCGACAGCGGTGATCCAGAACGACCGGATCGGTTAAAAGACACAGTACCGATAAAACGTATTGGGAATCCCAGCGAAGTCGCTGAAACGATCCTGTGGCTTACCTCCGACAGTGCCTCTTACGTGATTGGCAGTATTATTGATGTCTCGGGTGGTCGTTAGGTATAGCTTCGGAATATGTGGCAATGCCGGGAGACGCGTCACGTTAACTGGACTAGTTATGGCTGCCGACCACCCGGCGGGAAGGTCGCTAGGTCCTAGAAGGTCGGTTGGTTATGAAAATCCTCACCACATATAATGTGCCGCATTTGGTGCTTTTTGAGCGCGGGATTGAGACGGAGGGAGTATATGGAGCTCGGACGGTATGGCGTTTTCGTGTTCACTGATATGTTAGCGCCAGACGCACTGGCTCAACTTGCTAAGCGGATCGAATCGCTGGGCTATTCGACACTTTGGTACCCAGAGGGAATGAAATACGAATCGATGGCGCTTGCCGGGTTTCTGCTCGGGAATACCAGCAAATTGATCGTCGCCAGCGGCATCGCCAACATCTACGCGCGTGACGCCAGCGCCGCGGGGATGGGTCACAACAGTTTGAACAGCTGTTACGACGAGCGTTTTGTCCTAGGACTGGGTGTTTCCCATGAAAACTTGGTGAACGGTCTTCGCGGTCACGATTATGGTAAGCCTTTAACCAGCATGCGGAATTATCTCGATGCGATGGAGCGCAGTTGGGAAGCATTTGGTAATACGCCTACCCAAAAGCAGGTGATGCTTGCGGCACTGGGGCCCAAAATGACTGAGTTGGCGGCCGAGCGTACGTTGGGAGCTCTGCCGTATAACGTGACTCCAGAGCACGCCGCTACGGCGCGAAAAATACTCGGACCCGATGCACTACTGTGCTGTGAACAGAAAATCTGCCTTTGTGATGATGCTGATACCGCCCGCGCTGCAGCGCGCAGCGCGTTGGCAATGTATTTAACTGCACCCAATTATTTTAATAATTGGTTTCGGCTCGGATTCGACGAAAGCGATCTCGAAAACGGCGGGAGTGATCGACTAATGGACGCAATGGTTTTTTGGGGCAGTGAAGATCAGATCCGCGCTAAATTGCAAGGCTACTTCGACGCTGGCGCTAATCAGGTCGTGATCCAAACCATCAGGAGCGACGGCGTACCTGGACCGGACTGGGATGCGCTGGAAGCATTCGCTCCCGGCACCTGAACTACCGACAAACGCAAGCAGCAGGAAGTCGTCGAGTACGCATGGATCAGGATAGCCTGGCAAGGCGCGAAGGCGGTCTGGTACAGGGTTTGAGCAAGGCCCAAATTGTAATGATCGGTCTTGGCGGAGCCATTGGCACTGGACTATTCATGGGCTCTGGGATCGCGATTGGTTATGCTGGACCCGCGGTAGTGATTAGTTACCTTATTGCTGGTGTAGTCGCCGTTATCATGGTGTTGAGTTTATCTGAGATGGCAGTCGTGCATCCGACTGCCGGATCTTTTGGTACATACGCCGAGATGTATCTCGGGCCCTGGATGGGGTTTCTGGTTCGTTATACGTATTGGATGGCGCAGGTTGTCGCGATTGGTGGCGAGGCCGTGGCTGGTGGCATTTACATGACCTACTGGTTTCCGGGTTCACCGGTGTGGCTTTGGTCGCTTGGTTTTGCCTCCACCCTGATTTACATCAATTCAAGGTCGGTGGCTAACTTCGGTAGTTTTGAATATTGGTTTGCGCTGATCAAGGTCGTCGCCATTGTCATTTTTATTATCCTTGGTGTCGTGTACATATTCGGATTAGGCGTTGCGCCGGTCGGTTTTCATAATTTGACCGAACTCGAAGGTGGTTTTATGCCGCATGGTTTCGGCGGCGTCTGGATGGCGGTCATCATGGCGATCTTCTCTTTCTACGGCATTGAGGTAATCGCGGTGACAGCCGGTGAAGCTAAAAATCCGGCCACTGCGATTCCAGCAGCTTTGCGTACCATGGTGCTACGTCTGCTCCTTTTCTATGTGCTGGCGTTGGGGATCATGGTTGCGTTTATCCCCTGGACGGAAACCGGTGCGCATGTTGTTACCGAAAGCCCATTCGTCAGGCTTTTTGATCACGTCGGCATCCTTTATGCGGCAGGGATCATGAACTTTGTGGTGCTTACCGCGGCGTTGTCGAGTATGAACACTAATGTGTATCTAACGTCGCGGATGTTGTTTTCACTGTCACGCGGGAAGTACGCGCCGCAATTTCTTGGGCGATTGGGTCGCAACGGCACCCCGGTGTTCGCAACGGCCGTCTCCGGCGGCTGCATCCTGTTCGCCGCGTCGTTGTCGAAACTGACACCTTATGCATACAACTATCTTTTCGGTATCGCGCTGTTTGGGGGGCTGAGCGTGTGGATGATTATACTGCTGAGCCATTTACAGTTTCGACGCAAGCATAAGGCAAGTGAGCTTCCTGTGCGCATGCCATTTTTTCCCTACATGCAGATAGTGGGTTTACTGCTGTTAACCGCGATTTTGGTCACCATGGCGATGGACACCGAGTTCTGGAATATCTCTTGGATTGTCGGCGTTCCATGGATGTTGTTTATCTCGTTAGCTTATTTAGTTTGGAAGCATTTAAACCTTGGGTATGGCCACGACCAACAGCGAATCTCGTAGGAGATAGACCAAGTGATGTTCGTAGGGTGGCTGCACTTGACGCTCGCACTCTAGGCTGCGCTCGCTCCTGGCTTCGCCAGTTACGACCTAAAACCTACTCCTAGAAGTGCCCGACGCCTACGGTCGGTTGCACTGTTATGATTTGTTCGTCACATAATCACGAAACACGGGCATCACATGTTTTGCAAAGAGATCCTGCGTGCGCATCGCGCGGTCTTTATCAATACCGCCGTAATGACTCATTATGATGAGTTCATTGAATCCGCCCGAATCGTCGTAAAGCTCGAGTAGTTCTTGGGCGACTGTTTCCGGTGTGCCGACGTAGACGACTTTTTCTGCCAACATCTCTTCGTAGGTCCATTTGAGCGCCGGCATGCTAGGCAGAATGTCTGCATAGAAGCCAAAACCCGCATTGCGTAAACGTTGTTTCTCGGCTTCCGACTTGTTCGGTACCGCTTCTAGCGGCAGGAAGTTGAAACGCTCGAAATTAACCACATAGTCTTCTGCTTCTTCCAGTGCGCGATCACGGTCTTCATCGAGATAGATCGCTTTAATGAAACCGATTTTCGGTTCTGTTCCCACCTCGGCGCACAGATCGCGGTAATCCTGCATGGGGCCGAAGAACGCTGGAGAGGGTACTGGCCCTCCGACGACGATACTCCAACTGTTTTCTGCGGCGCGTTTGAATTGTTTACCACTGGTCCCTACGACGTAGACTGGGATATTTTCCTGGACCGGTTTGGGTACGATGGCGAGATCGTTGCACTGGTAATACTTACCATCGTAGGAAAATCGCTCTTCGTTCCAGCCCTTTAATAAAATGTCAAAGCACTCCTCGAAACGGCCCTGACTTTCTTCGAATGAGACGTTGGCTGGTTCTTGCAGCCAGGCATGACCGCGTCCCACCCCGACATCGAGTCGGCCGCCGGTAAGAATATCGGTTTGCGCGATCTGACCCGAGAGGATCATCGGATTGTGTAGCGGCAGTGTATGGCACAAACAACGGAAACGGATGTTTTGAGTGCGCTGGGCGAGTGCCGAGAATACGGAAAGCGGCGCGATATTAACAGCAAATTCCTGAAAAAAAGGATGTTCCAGACTGCAAAACGTATCGAACCCGTTATCGTCCAGATTAACTGCTACTTCCATGATGTCGTTGACTATCTTGGCGTGTGGAACGCCCTGCGGACATTGAAATTCCGTGTACATACCGAAGCGGATATCTTGGCTCACTACATTTTTCTCCTGGAGCTATTTTCGTGCGGGCGTAACCATAGCCGGTTAGCTAGTATTTTGCACGGCAAACTGGCCTTGCGCGACCGATCGATCGAGCGACGAACGCAAAGACACAAGGAACAAAAGGCTATTTTTAGGTCGTACCGGCGCGAAGAAAGCTGCCTTTACTCCTTTCCGGTTGGCAGCCTCCAGCTTTGTCCTGTGTTGGCGGTAGTTAATGATCATGCGGCGGTGGGTCAACCGGGGCGTCGTAGGCGAATGACGGCACATCTGGGTCCAATTTGCTCTACGAGTAACCACTTGCGGTATAAAAAACGGCGCGTGGCGAGAAGGCGTTAGGATCATCCAGGCTTGTCGCAGCAATGAAACACTAGCGTCGGGCCAGCCAGCGTTCTATTTGGTTATACTTGGACAACACACTCCGGGCCCATACATACGCACTAGGAGTAGAGGATGAGTGATCGACGCGCTGAACTCACGGAGCTTTCAACCCGGTTTGTTGATGCATTTAATCGGCACGATCTGGATGGCATTATGTCCTTTTTCGGTGATGGGGCCGTCTTCGAGGACCCGGAAGGCAAGAGTCACGAAGGTCGTGACGCCATACGTGCAGCTTTTGCGCCGTTAGTCAACGGCACCATGGGCAACGTTCGGTTCGATGAGGAGGATTTCTTTCTGGATGTTGAAGCGGGCAAAGTGATGACTGGCTGGCGTGTTTTCCTGGAGCTTGAAGGTAAACCTGCTTCGATCCGGGGTTTGGATTTACTACTTTTCGAGGGCGACAAGCTGATGCGCAAACAGGCTTATTGGAAGGCTGACGCGCCGCATTTTGAGTAGTTGTGTTTGAAAGAGATCGTTAGCTTAGCCAATAATAGTTGTTGACTGGATTCACGATTTTTGTAGAAAAGTTAAGGGAGGGTAAGCGAAATGGGTGTCGTGGTCCCAACGAATAAATCGGTCCTCGATTTCAAAGGCCTGCATCTCTACCACGCGGATGTTTCTAACTGCGCGGCGCGTGTCCGGTTTCTACTGGATGAGAAGGGTCTGACGTGGGAAAGTCACCACGTAAATCTACGCAAAAAAGAAAACGTCACCGAGGAATACTTTGGGATTAATGACAAAGGTATTGTCCCGACGCTGGTGCATGACGGCACGGTCGTGGTCGAATCGAATGACATTTTGCGCTACCTCGAGGAGAAGTTTACCGAAACCACCTTCTGGCCCACAGATGCGGCTTTGAGACGCGAGGTCGATAGGTGGTTGACTTTGTCTGGTGACATCCATATGCCGGGGATAAAGACGTTTCAGTACATCAAGGTAAATGCGAAGATGTTGCAGAAGACCAAAGAAGAAGTCGCCCGCTATCGGCAGTTGCAGACACACGAAGATATGTTGGCCTTTCATGCCAAACACGATACGCCCGGGAGCACGTTCTCGGACGAAGATTTCAATAGCGCGGTGGAGCTGCTCAATGGGACCTTCGCAGAGATGGACAGGATGCTAGCAGGTAACGATTGGATGATCGGGAATTCCTATTCGCTTGCCGATATTTCATGGGCGCCGACGCTTACTACCTTACTGCGAGGCGGATTTCCATTTGAGTCGTATGCGAACATTCGAGCTTGGTATCAGCGAATATCGGAACGTCCGGCCTTCCAAAGTGGCGTAGCAGTATGGCAGCCTGGAGAGCGCCGCCACGCGGGCTGAGAGGCCGGCAGCACTGCGATTTGGTGTGCGTTGCGCGTTCAAAATTGTTTAAGCATAAACTTCTTGACAGTAAAAAATGTTTGCGTTTAAATCAAACGGATTAATGCCTCATTTTGTTGGTGTTTTTACCACACTGGTGCAGGCTCATCAGAAGCTTGCGATCCGGGAGGGAGTTAGACAAATGATAACTGTTCAACGAGCGCTCATAGGCGCGATATTTGCTGGCGTAATGATCCCACCCAACGTCTTCGCGCAAGCTGCGTTGGAAGAGGTGGTCGTTACCGCACAACGTCGCGAACAAAATCTTCAAGAGGTCCCGGTCAGCATGACTGTCTTTACCGGCGCCACTATTGAGACGACTAATATTCGGGCTGCCAGGGACTATTTCGCGTTGACTCCGAACGTCGCATTTACCGACGATGGCCAGTCGGGCAGCAAAGGCGTTGGCATCGCGGTCCGCGGTGTTGGCAACCTGGTCTCGGGTGAAAATGCCACGGTAAATTCCATCGGTATTTATCTCGACGGCTTCAGTGTTGCCTCGGTCCCCAACCAGATCGCTAACCCCACAATTCCGGATATGCAGAGTATCGAAGTTCTGCGTGGACCCCAGGGGACATTATTCGGACGTAACGCTGTCGGTGGCGCACTCAATCTTAGAACCAACGCACCGACAGACGAATTTGGCTGGAAAATCTCAGCCGGCGGTGAGAGCTACGAAGAAGCCAACGGAATGTTCAATTTTACGGGTGTCCTCAACGCGCCGCTCTCCGACAACTTTCGAACCCGCACTGTTTTGATGTATGAAGACAGTGG
>CAZBOQ010000084.1:0-7024 GCA_964493555.1 uncultured Gammaproteobacteria bacterium
GAAAAACCCCACCCACCTCAAACAATCGGACGCGCTCTTGCTGTCGTTTTATATTGTAATCAAGAGCTTGTAACAATCCTGGCCACAATGAAGTGCGCATCACCGACATATTGGATGAAATCGGATTGGAAAGCGGTAACGCCGCAATATCAGGCTCTAGTCGTTGTTGCAGCAGTGGATCGACGAAACTGTACGTAACCGCTTCACTAAATCCGCGTTCGGCTAACGCCTGACGATAACGAGCCAGTACAAGCCCAGGAGCAGACAGCGGACGTATGCGCGCCTCGCTACGCGGCCGGTGACTAGGCATTTTGTCAAATCCGTGAAGGCGCACGATCTCCTCAATAAGGTCCGCCTCCATGACTAGGTCAAAACGAGGATTTGGCGGCACCACATGCCATCCCCCGTCAATGACCTGCACTTGCATACCCAACGCGCACAGATTCTGCTCGATCTCCTTCGCCGAAATCGTGAAGCCCAATAACCGTTCAACCCGTACCGCCCGCAAACCGATCACCGGCCGCGCAGGAATGAACTCGTCACGCCGCTCGACACTGATCGGACCCGGCTCACCACCGCAGATCTGAACGAGTAGTTCACTGGCCCGCTCGAGCGCCGCCGTCTGCAGATCAAAGCTGACCCCACGCTCGAAGCGATGCGACGCGTCGGTATGCATTTTGTAGTGCCGTGCTTTGCCGGCGATCGGGGTTGGTGCAAAAAAGGCCGCTTCGAGAAACACATTGTGAGTCCCCTCACCAACGGCCGTGTCAATACCACCCATTACACCGGCCATAGCTACCGCGCGTTCGCGATCAGCGATCACCCACGTGCCTACCACCAACTCAACCTCCTGGGCATCCAACAATGTCACGCGCTCACCGGCCTCGGCCTGGCGTACAACGATTCCACCGCACAGTTTATCCAAATCGAAAGCATGCAGTGGCTGGCCAAGTTCCATCATGACGTAGTTGGTGATATCAACTATCGCCCCAATGCTCCGTAGCCCAGAGCGGCGTAATCGTTCCCGTAACCAGATCGGTGAAGGTGCAGTGACGTCGACCGAAAGCACAATGCGCCCGGCATAGACTGGGCAAGCCTCGCCGGCAACTATCTCGATCGGAAAGATCCGATCATGAACCGCTGTTTGGGAAGAAACTGGCGGTGCAGTCATCGGAATACCAAACAAGGCACTGACCTCACGGGCGATGCCACTCATACTTAATAAGTCACCGCGATTTGGAGTGAGCTCAACGTCGATGATCCGATCATTCAGTTGCAGGTATTCACCGAGAGCGATACCAAGCGGCGCATCGCCAGGTAGCTCGATGATCCCATCGGCGTCCTCGCCCAGCGCTAATTCCGCATTCGAACACAGCATGCCGTGAGACGCGACACCACGAATTTTATTCTTCCTTACTACCAGGCCTTCCGGGAGCCGTGCTCCGGTCTTTGCAAACGCTGTGCGTAATCCCACCCGCGCATTCGGTGCGCCGCAGACAACCTCGAATTCAGCACCTGAACCGTCCGCCACGCGACAAACCCGCAGACGGTCACCATCAGGATGTTGTTTCGCGGCAAGGACCTCCGCAACAACAACTTTGGAGAAACCGGGATCCGCGTTTGCGATCTCATCGACCGGCGCGCCGGCCATGGTTAAACGCTCGATCAAAGCCTCGCTGTCACCCGGTGGATCGACAAGTTCTCGCAACCATGCTTCGGAAAATTTCATTAAGCGAACTGCTCAAGAAATCGCAAATCATTGTCGAAGAACAAGCGCAAGTCGTCGATGCCGTAACGCAGCATCGCCATGCGCTCAATGCCGAGGCCAAACGCAAAACCGGTGAATCGTTCGTTGTCGATACCGACATACTCGAACACTCTTGGGTGTACCATGCCGCAGCCCAACACTTCCAACCAGTCACTGTAGCCGTGGCCGGTGTCGAGTTTCACATCAACTTCTGCGGAGGGCTCGGTAAACGGGAAATAAGACGGTCGAAAACGCATTTGCAAATCATCCTGTTCAAAGAACGCTTGCAGGAAATCGGCTAACATCCCCTTCAAATCAGCAAAGCTCACGCCCTCGTCGACCATCAAACCCTCGACTTGATGAAACATCGGTGAATGCGTTTGATCCGGATAATCAGAACGATAAACCCGTCCCGGCACGACCAGCCTGAGCGGCGGCTTCTGATTCTCCATCGTACGGATTTGCATCGGTGAGGTATGGGTACGCAGCAACATGCCATTATCGAAATAGAATGTGTCCTGCATCGCTCGGGCCGGATGGTTTTCCGGAATATTGAGCGCTTCGAAGTTATGATAGTCGTCTTCGATCTCAGGTCCTTCCACCACGTCGAAACCGACACCTCGCCACAGGCTGGTGATGCGCTCCTGGGTGATTGATAAAGGATGCACACTGCCACGCTGTTCCCCGCGGCCAGGCAAGGTTATATCCACTTGCTCGGTGGACAACTGCGCATCAAGAGATGCACGCTCTAGGACCGCACGGCGGCTGTCGAGCCCGTCAATAATGGCGTTCTTTAACTGATTGATGCTTTTGCCCGCACCGGGACGCTGGTCCGGCGAAAGTTGCCCCAGCGTTTTCAGCTGCGCCGTTACCAAGCCTTTTTTGCCGAGATAGTGCACACGAAGGTCCTCTATCACGGCAAGCGTGTCAGCCGCTGTGATTGCAGCTAATGCTTCGGCTAATAGTTTTTTAAGGTCTTCCATTTATGCAGAGCGGTTTAACATAGCTCTTAGCCCATGATCGCTGAACACAGAATCTGCAAGTCCGTGGGTTCCCGGCAAAGCATAAGCCAAGCTTAGAACCAGAACTGAATCTCACGAAGCAGGCGTCGTTCACAATCGAGTCGCGCTCCAGTTGATGTTCCAGACCAAAAAAAAGGGAAAGGTCTTGGCCTTTCCCTTTTTTTCCACATCGGTAGTCGGCCTATTTCAGGTGGCTAATGCTGCTTTAGCCTGCTCCGCCAGCTTGGCAAAAGCGACTTCGTCGGATAGCGCAAGCTCCGCCAGCACCTTGCGATCGACTCCTATTGCCGCTTTTTTCAAACCGTTCATGAATCGTGAGTAGGAAAGATCGTTAGCCCTCGCCGCCGCGTTGATTCGGATGATCCACAAGGCCCGAAACTGACGCTTACGCTGCCGCCGATCGCGATAGGCATACTGTCCTGCTTTGATTACCGCCTGCTTAGCCACGCGATAGGCAGTACTGCGCCGACCACGATAGCCTTTCGCTTGACGCATTATCTTTTTGTGACGCGCGTGTGCGGTAACTCCGCGTTTTACCCGTGGCATTGCTCAGTCCTCTATAAATTCGGCAGCATGCGACGCACCGATCGCTCATCGGCAGCGGAAAGCACAAGGGCAGAACGTAGTTGGCGCTTCCGCTTAGGATCTTTTTTCGTCAGGATGTGACTCTTATACGCTTGCCTGCGTTTAAATTTCCCAGTGGCGGTCGCCTTGAAGCGTTTCGCCGCACCCCGGTTAGTTTTCATCTTTGGCATGCTCGTTTCCGTTTCTTAAGTCTTCTTAGGTGACATCACCATTACCATCTGCCGGCCTTCCAGCTTTGGGTATTGCTCTACCGTCGCAAGTTCGGATAGATCAACTTCAACGCGCTGCAGCATTTGCGCGCCCAGCTCCTGATGTGCCATCTCGCGCCCTCGAAATCGCAAGGTCACTTTGATCTTATCGCCGTGCCCCAAAAACCGCCGCAAATTGCGCAGCTTGATCTGGTAGTCTCCCTCATCCGTTCCCGGACGAAACTTGACCTCTTTGACTTGGATCTGTTTCTGCTTTTTCTTCGCGGAATGGCGCTTCTTGTTTTGATCGAAACGAAACTTGCCATGATCCATGATCCGGCACACTGGCGGCTCTGCACTGGGCACAATCTCTACTAGATCCAACCCCCCTGTTTGTGCACGTTCCAATGCTTCGGTGATAGCAACAATCCCGACCTGCTGACCATCCGCTCCAATCAAACGTACTTGCTCAGCCTCAATCCCGGCGTTGACGCGATTCTTCTTGTCTGCAGCGATAAATTATTCCTCCAACTTCCCGCGGCGCGCTACGTCGGCATGCAAGCGTTCAGCAAAGGTTTCGAGCGACATCGCACCCAAGTCCTCACCGGCACGCGTTCGTGCCGCCACGGTATCTTCTTCCATCTCACGAGCACCGACGATCAACATGTACGGCACTCGTTGTAACGTATGCTCGCGAATTTTAAGCCCGATCTTCTCGTTTCTCAAGTCGGAAATAACGCGAAAACCATTATTTTTCAGGGATTCCAAGATATGGCTCGCATACTCGGCCTGTGCGTCTGTGATATTCATGACCACAACTTGTTGTGGCGCAAGCCAAGCAGGGAACGCGCCGGCATGCTCCTCAATAAGAATACCAATGAAACGCTCGAGTGATCCGAGAATCGCTCGGTGCAGCATAACCGGTATCTGGCGGCTACCATCTTCGGCCACATAGGTCGCATCGAGACGTCCGGGCATAGAAAAATCGACTTGGATCGTGCCGCACTGCCAGAGCCTGAGTAGCGAATCTCGCAGTGAGAAATCGACTTTGGGACCATAAAAGGCGCCATCGCCAGGGTTCAGCGTCCATTCGAGGCCGCTATTGTGGACCGCGAGCTTCAGTGCCGCCTCGGCCTTATCCCAGATCGCGTCGCTACCGACTCGTTGCTCGGGCCGAGTGGACAAGTTCACCAGGATATCGGTAAAGCCAAAATCGGCATACACCGAATAAAGCAGTTCGATGAACTTAGCAACCTCAGCCTGGATCTGATCCTCAGTGCAGAAAATATGCGCGTCGTCCTGGACAAAATTGCGCACACGCATCAAGCCATGCAAGGTACCGGAGGCTTCGTTGCGGTGACAGGAGCCAAATTCCGCCAGTCGAAGAGGCAAGTCGCGGTAGCTCTTGATGCCCTGATTGTAGATTTGAATATGCCCCGGACAGTTCATAGGTTTGACAGCATAGTCCCGGTTTTCCGAACTGGTGGTAAACATATGCTCCTGGTACTTGTCCCAGTGCCCGGAGCGTTCCCATAGACTCCGGTCGATCACCTGCGGCGTGCGCACCTCGTCATAACCCTGTTTCCGCAGTCGCGCGGCGATGTAGTTCTGCACTTCCTGATAGACCGTCCAACCGTTAGCGTGCCAAAAAACCATACCCGGCGCCTCTTCCTGGGTATGGAAGAGATCTAATTGCTTGGCCAATTTTCGGTGATCGCGTTTTTCAGCTTCCTCCAGACGGTAAAGATAATCCTTCAACGCCTTCTCATCGGCCCAGGCGGTGCCATAGATCCGTTGTAGCATTTCATTGCGCGAGTCGCCCCTCCAGTAGGCGCCCGCGACCTTCATTAGCTTGAACGCTTTAAGCTTGCCGGTAGCCGGTACGTGAGGCCCACGACACAAATCGATAAAATCACCCTGCCTATATAATGTGAGATCTTCATCGGCTGGGATCGACTCGATAATCTCCGCCTTGTATACCTCGCCCATGTCGCGGAAAAACGCGACCGCGGCGTCACGATGCATCAGCTGACGCTCGACGGTGATATCCTCTTTGGCCAGCGCCTTCATTTTTTTCTCAATTGCCTTCAGATCCTCGGGCGTGAAGGGCCGCTTAAAGGCAAAGTCGTAATAAAATCCATCTTCGATGACCGGTCCGATGGGCGCCTGTGCCTCCGGAAAAAGTGACTTCACGGCCTGCGCGAGGAGATGCGCGCTTGAATGGCGGATGACCTCCAGCCCCTCGGCATCCTTGGAGGTGACTATCGAGACCGCCGCATCGTGTTCGATACGGTAAGAACTGTCGACTAGGGTATCGTCGACCAGTCCGACCAACGCCGCTCTGGCAAGACCCTGGCCGATCGATTGCGCGACTTCCATGATGGAAACCGGCTCATCGAACTGCTTTTGACTGCCGTCGGGCAGGGTAATAACAGGCATTGCAGCGTCCTCACGACCCATACTAGGGGTCAATTTGAGTCCGCCGCCGGCGGACTTAAGAAAATTTGGTAGGCGCGATTGGACTCGAACCAACGACCCCTACCATGTCAAGGTAGTGCTCTAACCAGCTGAGCTACGCGCCTAAAGTGGACAAAGTCTAGCGGATAACGCGCGTTTCGTCACGATGCGCCAAGCAGTTTTATCAACCCGCTTTGCGGCCCGGCATACCGAGGCCGTCGGTTCGGATCTTTTCGATCTCATCTCTTAAGTGCGCGGCCTGTTCGAACTCCAAATCCCGTGCGTGTTTATACATACGCTCTTCGAGTTGGCGGATCTTCTTCATCAGTAGTTCGCTGGGTTGGTTGGCGTATTCGGGCTCTTCTTCGGCCGCGCGGGACAGGCGACGGGTTGGTGCTCGGTCACCCCCGTAGGTCACTTCTAGAATATCGGTGACGGCCTTCTGCACGCCTGCGGGCGTAATGCCGTGCGCTTCATTGAATTGGACTTGTACTCCTCTGCGCCGATCCATTTCCGCCAACGCGCGCTCCATGGAGCCCGTGTTTCTATCAGCATAGAGGATAGCCCGGCCACCCAGATTACGCGCCGCTCGGCCGACGGTCTGGATAAGCGAGCGTTCGGAACGCAAAAAACCCTCCTTGTCAGCGGCAAGGATAGCGACCAGGGACACCTCGGGAAGATCCAAGCCCTCACGCAACAAATTGATACCTACTAAGACATCGAACTTACCTAGACGAAGATCCCTAAGTATTTCCACCCGCTCGACAGTATCGATGTCGGAATGCAGATAGCGGACCGGCACCCCATGCTCAGCGAGATAGTCGGTGAGATCTTCCGACATCCGTTTGGTCAACGTGGCTACCAACACCCGTTCCTTACGTCCCAAACAAATATGGATCTCTGAGAGCAAGTCATCTACTTGGGTAGAAGCCGCACGCACATCTACTTCGGGATCGATGAGACCGGTGGGTCGCACAACCTGTTCGACGATCTGTCCTGAGCGTTCCAATTCATACGGCCCCGGA
>CAZBOQ010000085.1:0-54316 GCA_964493555.1 uncultured Gammaproteobacteria bacterium
CACCATTGATGCCACCGAATGGGTGGCGCCGTTCCACGACATGCGCCTAGGACTTGACCGGGCAGCAAAGTACTACTACTACCCTGGCTGGCATGAGCCGGGCACGGTGTTAGAGTTGATTGTAAGCACTCAGGCTTGGCAGAGATTGCCCGAGGACTTGCAACGCACGGTAGAGGTGGCGGCGGCGGCGGTTAACGGTTGGATGCTGCCCCAAATGGAAACTTTGAATTCCGAGGCGTTGGCCGAGCTGCGAACCAAACCGAACCTCGAGGTCCTGCCTTTTCCCGACGATGTGATCGATGAGTTGCGCCGGCTGACGGAACGAACCCTGGACGAGGAAGCAGCTGCAGATTCTGAATTTGCGGGTGTGCTTGCCGCCTACCGCGCCTATCGTGATGCAAGTAACGGCTGGAACAGCATCGCTGAGGACGCCTACCGCGGTCTGCGCTAAAGATTGGTGGTAAATTAGATTCGACATAGCCTCGCGCCCGTAGCTCAGCTGGATAGAGTGCTGCCCTCCGAAGGCAGAAGTCAGAGGTTCGAATCCTCTCGGGCGCGCCACTTCATTTTGGCCTTAATTGGCGCACGCTAATACGCTTTCAGGTTAGTCCTTATCTGAGAATTGAGTAACGCCACATGAAATGGTTACGCCTCTCATCAAGCGTGGTAGCGAAACAGCATTGTTATATTGCGATCCGCAATTTTTCCGCAAGACGCGGGGGCGGCTGAGCCACCGTGGCGGCTATTCCATTCGCTCTGTATCGACCAATTGATCGACCAGCTTTAACAGTTTAGCGAAGTTGCCAGCAGAGGTCGCGGAGGCACGGTATTTGCCGTTAATGATCACTGCAGGCACCCCGGAGATGCCGTATTCTCGGCTCATTAGCATCGCATGGCGGGTTTTGCCGTCGATCGAGAATGAGTCGTAGATCTTATTGAATTCCACTTTAGCTATACCGTGTTTTTCAAAGAAATCCGCCAGTTCGGCTTGATTGAAAACACGCCTGCCGTCCAAGTGCAGGGCCTCGAATAGCGGCACGTGAATTGCGTCGAGTACCCCTAGTGTCTGCGCGGTGTAATACGCTCGGGCGTGGGGGACCCATTCATCACGGAATACGCCAGGAAGTCTGCGGAATTCGACGTCGTCGTCTTTCGTTTTCAGCCAGTCCTGAACGTAGGGTTCAAAACTGTAACAGTGTGGGCAGCCGTACCAGAAAATTTCCAACACTTCGATTTTATCGCCCGTCCGAGTCGGTTGTTGCGGAACCACCCGTTGGTAATGCTGACCTTCCTTGAAAACCGGCCCGGCCGTTTCGCCGGAAGCCGTGCTCATGAATGCTCCGAAAAGTGCGCTCAGCAGGATGGGAAATAGGACCTGTCTCACGTGGTTAACTCCTTGTTAAATTTTCTGTACGAAGGGATTGTACGGGCTTTGTACCTTCGATCTGTAACTAGGCCACGCTGGCAAGCTACTAGCAAGGAGTGGATTGAACCCAATGCAACCCGTAAATATACGACGAAACAGCGGCAATGTCTTTTTCGCTCAAGCGTTCGGCGATCGTCTACATCATCTGTGTGATGTCGTTGGTGCGTGCTCGGGCTTTATAAAAAGCGAACCCCATTAACAAACCGATTAATAGCAGGCCGACGTGGAGGGTGTGGAGGGCGGAGAATTTGACCGGTTGTCTGTATCTGTACCGATCTGAAATCACACGATGCCCTCCGAAAGCCAAGTTACATGTTGTTGCAAGTGTAGAAGAATACACGAATGATAATACCCAATTACCCAAACTTTGGGCGGCGTAATGAACACAAATATTCTTGTTGAGGCGGATTTTGGTGCCACCAGTTTTCTCCTCGCGGCACACGAACTTTCTGATCTGCCGTCCGACGATGGTGCTGAAGTCGCTTTTGTCGGCCGTTCCAACGCAGGCAAGTCCAGTGCACTGAACTGTATTACCGGCAAGTCTGGTTTGGCCCGAACCAGCAAGGCGCCGGGGCGCACAAGACAAATCGTGTTCTTCACGTTGGATGCGGAAAAACGCTTGGTTGATCTGCCCGGCTATGGTTACGCGAAAACTTCGAAGTCGCTGCAAGCGCACTGGGGGCACACGTTGCCAAAGTATCTTGCAACTCGTCGCGCTTTGCGCGCGTTGGTGATCGTTGCCGATGCGCGCCACGGGTTGAAGGATAGCGACCGTGATCTGCTTGCATGGAGCCGGACGGTAGTACCGATACGTCACGTATTGTTGACCAAAGCCGACAAATTGAGCCGTTCGAAAGCCGCACAAGCTTTGCGAGTTTTGAAAAAAGAGCTGCGAGCGGATTTTTCCGGAGAATCAGCACAGCTTTTCTCAGCGACTGCTAAAACCGGTCTGGAGGAGGCAAGAAACTTAATTTGGGGCTGGTTGTCGGAATGAGTCCGCCTACACCCAAAGGCTCTGGATGTGACTAACGACGCGTGCCGAAATAAAAAAAGCCCCGGCGTTGGTTTTGAGGGGGTAGTGCTGCCGGGGCCGAAAAAACCCGGCAGGGGAAACCGGGTAGACAGTGCCCGCCGGGGGAGGAAGAGCAGGAGGTTGTCTGGCAAAACTTATTAAATAGGACGCGCCATTTCGCTAAAAGTTCCCTAACGAACCGATGAAGCGGCAAATTAATGTCCAACCGAGAATGGTAATCTATGTTAGATGGGCCAAGAATGCTTGGGTGGGTCGGCCATTTTGAAAAAAACCATTTAACTACCTACAATTAATACAATTATTGTCGTGCTTTATGTGGTGCTACCCGATGTTTTGTTAATAGATGTTTTGGGCAACGGTTGAGAGAGTTGACAGTTTCCACAATTGTATCCACAGTGTGTTGCGTATTCGCAACGAAAATAGGCGAACGATGCGGCCCGCGAGTGGTGTATTAGCCGAAATTAATCGGTGGGTGCTATTTTATCCCATACTTGCGGCGGAATTTGTCGACCCGCCCCGCGGTATCAACCAGTTTTTGTTGGCCGGTGTAGAAGGGGTGACAGGCCGAGCACACGTCAACATGCAGGTCCTCGGTGAGGGTTGAACGCGTACTGAAGGTGTTGCCGCAACTGCAGGTAACGGCGAGCTCTTGGTATTTGGGATGGATTTCGGCTTTCATCACATGGACCTACTCTATAAGCGCGTTCGCCAAAGGTGGCGGACCGGCGCGATTCTAGCGCTGGAGGGTTCTTTGAATCAAGCAGTGTTGGCTGCTCAACCATGGTACTAACCCGATAATTTAACTCCGGGCTAGAGGCTGGCTTAGGCGAACTCCACCACTACTGGCGCGTGGTCGGAGGGTTTGTCCCAGCGACGCGGCGTTTGGTCGACCACGCAACGAATACACTTCCGGGCGAGCGCGGCGCTTACTAAGATGAGATCGATACGCATCCCGCGGTTTCGGCGAAATCCGCCAGCACGATAATCCCACCATGAAAAGCCGTCACTGGATTGTTCAAACAAGCGAAACGCATCCGCAAGACCTACCGCTTGCAGTTTTGCTAACGCAGTGCGCTCCGGCTCACTCACCAACACTTTGCCGCGCCAGGCATCTGGGTCGTGCACATCCCGGTCCTCGGGTGCAATATTGAAGTCGCCGAGCAATATAAGCGCTTCATGCTCGATTGCTAAGTGCTCCACATAGTCGGTAAGCGCGGCCAGCCAGTCGAGCTTGTAATCGTACTTGTCACTATCGACACTGGACCCGTTTGGTACGTAAAGATCCAGTATCACCAATTGATCGAACTGCACGGCCATCACACGTCGCTGCGGGTCATCGTATCCAGGGATGGCATCGGCGAGAACGAAAGCCGGGCGTTTGCTCAGAATAGCGACGCCGTTGTAGCTCTTTTGCCCGGCGTACACGGCCTGGTAGCCGGCCTCTTCGAGGGCCACTACCGGGAATTCACGATCTTGTATTTTGGTCTCCTGCAACGCCACAATATCGGGAGACTCGGTAGCAAGCCACGTTCGCAAGTGCTCCATGCGCGCGCGCAGCGAATTCACGTTCCAGGTTGCAATCTTGATTTAGCTGATCTTCCGGAAGGGGTTTGAAAACTGCGTCATACGCGGAAGCCTCCGTGTCGGCGGCGATTGAGGTAATCCATGAAGAACACCCCCCCGCCGAAAGCCAACACTAAGACAATGAGTGTCCACAGAATATTATTGTTGTCACCCGGTAGATTCGAAGTGGCGAACAGAGCAAATTCCCGGTCCGGGTCCCGTCCTTCACGCATTAATGTGGTTTTGAGTTCCGCATTTTCCATTTCAAGTCGTTTTACGTAGGCGCCGCTGGTCATGTCTCCGGTGGCCGACTGCAAGTGACCTAATTTAGCCTGCAGATCGGCGGCCTTCAACCGCTCCGAGCTAAGTTGTTCACGCAGTTCCACATTTTCTTTAGCCAGGCGTTCATCAGATGATGTTCTGTCGCCACCCTGGCCGGTCCGTAGCGCTCGTATTTGGCTCGCTAGCTCTTTGTTCTGCCGGTCAAATGCATCGACTACCAGCACTGCCGGTTGCTCTGTCATCAAATATCCGGCGTCAACCCAACCGACCGTGCCAGTGGGTTCGCGCACTTGCGCTAGTTCCTCATCCCGCTCTAAGACCTCAAGTTCAGTCCCGGTCGGTATCACTTTCAGGATCGGACTGTCCAACGTTTTGGTCTGATGTATGCCGATCAGGAGTCGATCGATCACATAGGCTGTTTCCGCGCCCGTAATGGTCGGGAATCCGGTCAAAATCAAACACACCATGCAGACAAGAGAGAAACTACTAACGTGCATTTTGTCCCCCCGAGCCGGTCGTTTCTCGTTAAGCAGCAGTATTAATCCCGGACTGTCGCAACAGGGCATCAACCAAGGGCTCCCTACCGCGGAATTCAATGAACAGATCCAACGCGTCCTTTGAACCTCCGCGCTCGAGAATACTGTGCATGAAACTTGCGCCGGTTGCCCGGTCAAATATACCGTTTTCCTTAAATTTCTCGAAGGCGTCAGCAGATAATACCTCCGCCCATTTATAACTGTAGTAACCCGCGGCATAGCCACCGGCGAAAATGTGCGCGAAACCGTTTTGGAACCGGTTGAATGGTGGGTACGGCACGACCGCGACCCGCTCTCGGACCTGTTCGATAACGGAAATTACATCAGTCCCGCGGGAAGGGTTGAAGTGCATGTGAAGTTCGAAGTCAAACAGGGCGAACTCGAGTTGGCGGAGCATATGTAGTGCGGCTTGAAAATTTTTTGCCGCCATCATCCGATCGAAAATGTTGCGCGGCAAAGGTTCCCCAGTCTCAAAGTGGCCGCTGATCAGCGTCAGGGCTTCGTACTCCCAACACCAGTTCTCGGTTAGTTGACTGGGAAGCTCGACGGCGTCCCACGCTACTCCGTTTATTCCAGACACGGCAGAACGGTCGATCAGGGTAAGGATGTGATGCATTCCGTGACCGAACTCATGAAACAGGGTGACTACTTCCTCGTGGGTAAGTAGCGAGCATTCTCCGTCCACCGATGGGGTGAAATTGCAAGTGAGGAAAGCGACTGGAGTCTGTACGTAATCACTAAGTCGGCGACGATTAATGCACTCATCCATCCATGCCCCACCGCGCTTGTTCGGGCGTGCGTACAGATCAGTGTAAAACATGCCGCGCAGCTGGTCGTTAGCGTCACTTACACGGAAGAATCGCACATCCTTGTGCCAGGTCTGCACGTCGGCGACTTCGACGATCTTAAGTCCATAAAGACGGTCGACAGTAGCAAATAGTCCCGCCATTACACGATCGGCCGGGAAATAGGGCCGAAGTTCTTCCTGTGAAAACGCGAACTTGTCCACTCGAAGTTTCTCAGAATAGTACGCAACATCCCAGGCTTCGATGTTGCTGTGTCCCCAATGGGTTGCGGCGTAGTCGGTGAGTTCGCGAAATTCGCGGAGCGCTTGCGGTTTGGATTTGTCCACTAGATCCTGAAGAAACGTGAGGACTTGCTGTTCGGCCTTGGCCATCTTGGTGGTGAGCGAGAACTGCGTATAGTTCTGGTAACCCAGTAGCGTCGCTAGCTCCTTGCGCAGCGCCAAAATTCGCACCATGTGTTCGCTGTTGTCGTATTCGCAAGCGCATGGCCCTTGGTCCGACGCCCGTGTTACATAAGCTTCGTAAAGTTCGAGCCGCAGTTGCCGGTCGTCGGCGTACCGCATTACTGGCAGGTAGGAGGGCATGTCCAGGGTGAAGGTCCAGCCTTGTAAGCCTGTGTCCTGGGCGGTTTGTCGGGCTAGCGCACGCGCGGATTCCGGCAGGCCGCGCAGCTTATCCTCGTCAGTGACGGTCTTTCTCCACGCGGCGGTTGCATCGAGCAGGTTTTCTTCAAACTTGGTCTGTGCCTCTACCAGTTCGCTTTGAAGTCTCTTATAGCGTTCGCGTTCGTCATCAGGGAGACCGATCCCGGCCAGTTCAAAATCGCGCACTTGGTGCCGAACAAGCTGTTGCTCGGGTTGGCTTAGTGAGTCGAAATTGGTCGCGGTGGCGATCGAACGGAACAAAGCATAAAGCGCCTCATTCTGGCCAAGTTCTGTTTGGTACTCGGTGATCTTGCGCATCGCATTTTTGTAGGCTTGGCGCAGCCGCTCATCGTCGCGAACGCTATGCAGGTGCCTAACCGGCGCCCAGGCCCGTTGTAGCCGGTCTTCCAAATCTTCAAGCGGCAATATGGTCGAGTTGAAATCGTCGGTACGCGCATTGCTGGCTAAGGCTAAAAGACCAGCACGATTGTCCGCGAGGATACGGTCTATAGCGGGCTCTACGTGCGCCGAGTCGATGAGTTCGAATGGCGGTAAGAGAGAGTCTTCAAGCAATGGATTCGACATGCGGTTATGGTTTTATTTTTGTTATGTGCGACGAGGCTAATGTAACACATCAGGTAGCAAATCGAGGTGATGTTGGAAGCGCCGTCGTTAGCAAGAGGAGATTTCGATGTAATCCGGAATGATAATAATTATCATTTTAAATCAGCTATTTACAGCTTGACAGCAGGCGCTGCTGGTCTATAGTGGAACCGAAACTACCGTACCTTCCGCTTAGGAGATCTTCATGCAGGGCGACACACAAGTACTCGCACATTTGAACGTCATTTTGAAAAATGAACTTATCGCGATTAATCAGTATTTTCTACACTCACGAATGCTGAAGGACTGGGGTCTCACGTCACTCGCTGAGCATGAGTACAACGAATCGATCGATGAGATGAAGCATGCCGATGCGTTGGTGCAACGTATTCTGTTTCTCGAAGGCCTGCCGAATCTCCAGGATCTGGGGCAACTGCGCATTGGCGAGGACACCGCCGAGATCCTGGCTGCAGATCTCGCCCTTGAGCACGATGCAATACCGCCCCTACGGGAGGCGATTACCCATTGCGAAGACGTCAAAGACTTTGTCTCACGTGAATTGGTGGAATCGATATTGGAAAGTGAGGAAGAGCACTTGGATTGGTTAGAGACACAGCTGGACCTGATTGGCAAAATGGGGTTGCAGAACTACCTTCAGTCGGGTACCTGAAGGAGGGAAATAGCAGTAGCGGGATCTCGATCAGCTCTCCTTCCTTTTGGACCCTCCTTAAGGGAGCCCTTTGTTTTCCTTGGTGAGGTGCGTAGCCATCTTAGCGCTGGGTTGCCTTGCATTCGTGTTGCGAATACTTCTCATTAGTACTACAATTCTTAGTACTACAATTCAGCTATTGACCAGCGAGAATCGCAATCTTATGTACGTATGTGTCTGCCGAGCGGTAACTGAAAGAGATATCCAGAACGCTGTTGAAAAGGGCGCTTGCTGTATGCAGGAACTGCAGGATACTCTCAATGTTTCAACCGTTTGCGGTGCTTGCCAGGGTGTGGCCGAGGCTTGTTTCGAGCGCTTCGCCGGTGTCACAAACGCAACTAACCAAATCGCCGCGTAGCTACTTTACCGTTTTTTGTTTACCGCAAACCGAGCAATCCGGATCGCGGTTAAGGGCTATTTTGCGCCACTCCATAGTCAACGCATCCAGCACTAGCAGCCAGCCGCACAATGATTCACCAATTTGTGTTATCAGTTTCAGCGCCTCCATTGCTTGCACGCTACCGATGACGCCAAGCAATGGCGCAACCACGCCAGTATCGGCGCAGCGCTCCTCTTCGTCCGGCTCATCACTATAGAGGCAGCGGTAGCAGGGCGAACTTTCCTGCCCTGGCAAAAACACCGTCACTTGGCCAGCGAAGCGCAATGCCGCGCCTGAGACCAACGGTGTACCAGTGCGGTGGCAGGCCTTATTAATCGCGAAGCGGGTCGAGAAATTATCGCTGGCATCGAGGACAACATCGGCTGCGCCCACTTGCGCGTCGAGTTCCGTTACTCCCAAGCGAGTGCCGATGGTGGTGACGGTGGTTTCCGGATTCAATGCGACCACGCGGTCCCGCGCCGATTCAACTTTCGGCCGATTCAGATCGGAGCTTGTATGAATAATCTGCCGCTGCAGGTTCGAAAGCTCAACCTCGTCGAAGTCCACCAGAACCAGATGACCGGTGCCGGCCGCAGCGAGATACATTGCTGCCGGAGAACCCAGCCCACCGAGACCGATGATCAATATCCGCGCGCCCAGCAGGCGTTCTTGGCCGGCCAGATCAATCTCCGGTAGCAAGATCTGGCGGCTATACCGTAATAATTGCCCGTCTTCCATCCATCTCAGCTCGCAAGCACTCCGCCACTGACGCGCGAATGCCCCGACAGATCAGTAAAAGTGGTCACTGATGAGAAACGTTGAATTGCGAGCAGTTGTTGCACCGCTTCTGCTTGTTTGTCGCCGTGTTCCAACATCAACCATCCGCCGCGGCGGAGATGGTTGCCTGCGCCGTCGATGATTTGGCGAATAGCAAGTAAACCGTCCACGCCGCCGATTAGCGCTTTGCGCGGTTCGTGGTGAATACCGCCGCCGGTAAGGGCTGGATCACCATTAGCGACGTACGGCGGATTGGCGGTTATTAGTCCAAAGCGCCGGCCTGAGAAAGCGCTGTACCAGTCACCACATACAAACTCAGTGTTGATGATACCTAGACGGACCGCGTTGCGCTTGGCTACGCTGATGGCGTTCTCTGAGATATCGACGCCCACGACCCGAGCGGTTGGGCATTCCACTGCCAGTGCCAGTGCTATGGCACCGCAGCCGGTGCCGAGATCGGCGATGGTCCCGACGTCCTTCTGTCGAGCGATTTCCAAAGCCTTCTCCACCAGAAGCTCGGTTTCTGGCCGGGGAATCAGCGTGTGAGAAGTTACTTGTAAATCTAACGACCAGAATTCCTTGCGACCGAGCAGATACGCAACCGGAACACCGGCTTGTCGTTTAGCGATAAATTGGCGGAACCGGGCTTCCTGTGCAAGGTCAACGTTGTTGTTTGGGTTTGCCACCAATGCGGCGCGACCCACCGCCGTTACCTCTGCAAGAAGCACTTCTGCATCCAAGCGCGGTGAGCTTGACGCGCCAAGCTCGGCGATACCAAACGCGAGTAGTTCCCCGACTGAACGAGTCTCCGGCTCCGCCATGTCGTAACTTAGTCCCCGAGCTCCCCGATCAAATCCGCTTGATGTTCCCGGATCAAGGGTTCGATCAACATGTCCAATTCTCCGGCCAGGATCGCTTCCAAACGTTCGAGCTTCAAGTTAATACGGTGATCGGTAACTCGCCCTTGCGGAAAATTGTAAGTTCTGATTCGTTGTGAGCGATCGCCACTTCCCACAAGGTCGCGCCGGTTCTGCGCGATCTCGGCCTGTTGGCGCTCGCGGTCTGCGGCGGTCAGTTTGGCTTGTAAAAGACTCATGGCACGGGCTTTGTTCTTGTGCTGCGAACGCTCATCCTGGCATTCCACGACGATGCCACTTGGCAGATGGGTGATGCGTATTGCAGAGTCGGTTTTGTTCACATGTTGCCCTCCAGCACCCGAAGCCCGAAAAGTATCGATCCTTAGATCGCCGCTTTGTAACTCAACCTCGCCAATCTCCTCAGTCTCAGGCAGCACCGCAACCGTGCAGGCCGAGGTATGAATACGGCCCTGTGATTCGGTTTCTGGAACACGCTGTACCCGATGCGCGCCCGATTCGAACTTGAGCCGTGAATAAGCACCACGCCCGGTGACGCGGGCTATTATCTCCTTCTGTCCGCCGAGATCGCTAGTGTTTTCATGGAGCACTTCCACGCTCCAACCACGCGCCTCCGCATAGCGCGCATACATGCGAAAGATATCAGCAGCAAACAGTGCGGCCTCGTTGCCGCCGGTGCCAGCGCGGATCTCGAGAAAAATGTTGCTGTCGTCTGCGGGGTCCTCGGGAAGTAGCATCACCTGCAGTTGTTCCACGAATCGATCAGCTTCTTGTTGTGCGCCTTGTAGCTCTTCGCTGGCGAGATCACGGATGCCAGGCTCCGTATCCTTCATCATTTCCCGCGCGTTCTCCACCGTCTGTACGGCGTTCCGGTACTTAGCAAAGCATTGCACCACTGGTGCTATTTCGGCGTGTTCGCGCGAGTATGCGCGGAATTTGGTTTGGTCACGAATGATCTCCGCATCGGCCAGCAACGCATCGAGTTCAACCAAACGCTCGGAGATTACTTCAAGCTTTTTGGACAGCGATTCTTTCATGGTCGCGCGTAGCGATTTACATCCATTGTCTGGATTAGTCCAAATCGAACAGCGCGCGAGCGATGGCTATGAACTCATCGTTGTCATTTGCGCCGGCTTCGCGCAGTTTTACGCTTGGGTTATGCATGAGTTTGTTTACCAGCAAATTCATCACTGCTTTAAGGACCACCTCCGGATCTTGGCCTTTGGCGAGACGCTTCTTCGCTTGCGACAACATAGCCTGTTTCAGCGCCTCGCTTGCAACTCGCATTTCCTGGATTGTGGCAGCTGCGTCATTCGCTTTAAGCCAGTCCTGGTAGCGGTTCGCCTGCGCGACAACGATTTCATTCGCTTGGGTCGCCGCGACTTCGCGCGACCGGATGTTGTCTTGTACTACCGTACGTAAATTGTCTACTGAATACAGATATACATCGGCCAATGTGCCTACCGAGGCTTCAATGTCCCGCGGAACGGCGATGTCGACCATAAATATTGGGCGTCGGCGCCGGGTTTTTATCGCTTCCTCGACTGTGTCGCGATGAAGGATCGGTTCGGACGCCGTAGTGGCCGAAACGACAATGTCCGCATCTGCCAGATGCCGGCTGAGATCGTCCAACTGAATTGCGTAGCCCCCATATTTGCTGGCGAGGTTCTGGGCCCGCTCTATAGTTCGGTTTGCGACTATCAAGCGGCCAAGGCCATTTTCAGCGAGATGGTTGGCGGTGAGTTCGATGGTGTCGCCGGCGCCGAGTAGGAGGGCGGTACGTTGTTTCAGATCGCCGTGAATCTGTTGTGCTAGCCGCACCGCGGCGAAGGCAACCGAAACCGGAGAGGATCCGATCGAGGTGTCGGTTCGTATCTGTTTGGCAACATGAAAGGCGTGCTGAAAGAGTTTGTTCAAACGCTTTCCGACGACTCGCTGATCGACCGCTGCTTTATAGGCATCTTTGAGTTGGCCCAGGATCTGCGGCTCCCCGAGCACCATGGAGTCGAGCCCCGCGGCGACCCGCAAGATGTGGCGGACAGCCGCGAGATCTTCGCATTCGAACAAATGTGATTCGAGTTCGGTTGCCGCCATGTCGTGGAACCGGCTCAACCAATCGGCGAGAGGATTGTCATGTTGCCGTTCGACGCCGCTGTAGATCTCAGTGCGATTGCAAGTCGATAAGAGCGCCACCTCATCGATGCTGGGGTGTTCGCTGAGCTCGCGAAGCGCCTCGGGGAGAGCATCTTCGCTGACGGCGAGCCGCTCCCTGACCTCTATCGAAGCGGTGCGATGGTTAACGCCGATGACCGAAAGCAGCATGTGGAGGTTCCTTTGCGACGGCCGATATTGTACGCAATATCCAGGTGCGATGAGCCCGGCATGCCCTGTAAAAGAGCCGGAAATCAGTATCTGGGCGTTAATTTTACAACCAACTTGGAGTATAGTCGTCAGGCGATCGTAAAGTGTTTCCTCTCAGTAGACACAGGTTCCGCGTGATCAGAACGAGTGTGAACACGCCGGCCCACCACTGGATAGAACTCGACTTCCGATGAGAGCCACGAAACCCGGGCAACTGCGCATATTGCGCTACCATCTCGTCTTCATTTTACAACTGTTGGGACTGGGCTGCGCGACCACAGCCATCGCGCCGGATCGACCCGTTGCTGATGAGCTGACGGCGATCGAAGAGTCGATTGAGCCTGGCGAACCGGTCCTGTCCCGCAAACCTGGAATATCACAGTTAAGCGAAGATGTTCTATACAAGTTACTGGTTGCCGAGATAGCGGGGCAGCGTGGCAAAATCGATATCGCGCTAAACAACTATTTGGAAGTGCTAGAAGTAATTCCAGATGCACGGATTGCTGAACGGGCGACCCGCATCGCTCTGTTTGCGCGCAACACCGGGAAGGCGCTCAAGGCTGGTGAACTCTGGCTGACGTTGGCCCCCGAGAATCTCGATGCCCATCAGATCGCCGCCGCGATGTACATCCGCTCCGGGAAGGTTGAACAAGCGTTGGAGCACCTAGAATTCGTTCTCTCTGCCGACGAGCCAGATTCAAATCAGAAGCTCTTGATGATCGCGAATTTCCTGGGGCGGGAAGAAGACAAGGAAACCGCACTATCCATCATGCAACGTCTAGTCGACAAGCGCGAGGGTGAAACCGGTGCACTGCTCGCTTATGCACTGCTCTCAATTCGCGCCGAGGACATCGATCGGGCGCGGATCGCGATGGACGAAATCATACAGCTCGCGCCGGACCATCTCGGCATTGCGATGGCGTATTTGAGTGTTCTGCAACGAACTGAAAATGTCCAAATCGCGGTCGATTGGTTGGAGGCCGTGCTCGCTAAGGCGCCGGAGCACTTTGAACTTCGACTTGTCTACGCGCGTATGCTCGCCGACGCAAGGCGTTTCGAAGACGCTCGCGTGCAGTTCAATATCCTCGCTAGGCAAAAACCGGAACACGCCGACGTTCGCTACGCCCTGGGTTTGCTCTATCTACAGGCCAGTCAGCTTGACGAGGCCAAGCAACATCTTCTGATGCTGGTCGGCGAGGAGGAACGTGAACACGATGCACACTATTACCTCGGCCAAATCCTCGAAGCGCAGAAAAACCACATAGAGGCGGAAGAACACTATCGTTCGGTAACCGATGGCGAACATAGTTTCGATTCGCAGTTGCGGATTGTCACGATGATGGCGGACCAATCCAAGATCGAGGAAGCACGCGCCTATTTAAGAACCGTGCATGCCGTAGGCACTGACGATAAGCTGAAAATCGTCCGCATCGAGGGTGAAATCCTGGCCGAGGAAGGACAGTATGAAGAAGCAATGGCGGTATACGATGCTGCGCTAGCGGAATATTACGATACTGAGCTCCTTTATACTCGAGCCATGTTGGCTGAAAAGATGGATGCGCTCGATATTTTGGAGCGTGATCTGCGAGCCATCATCGAGGAAGAGCCGGAAAACGCCCAGGCGTTGAATGCGTTGGGTTATACCTTGGCGGATCGTACCGAACGATACCAGGAAGCACATGATCTCATTCGCCGAGCATTGGAATTAAGCCCCGCGGACTTCTACATTCTCGACAGCATGGGTTGGGTGTTGTATCGGTTGGGAAGGTTTGAAGAGGCAATCTCCTATCTTCGCCAAGCGCGGGAACTACGCGACGATCCTGAAGTCGCTGCCCACCTTGCCGAGGTGTTGTGGGTAACGGGCGACAGGGACGGTGCGCGTGATGTTTGGGAGAGTGCGTTGCGGACGACCCCGGGCGACGCGATATTATTAGATGTCATCGAACGGCTTGCGCCCTGAGTTTGTGGGCAAAGAACGCACGCTCGCGCAAAACTTGTCATCCAGTCACACTAGCGGCTCCAACCGTACTGACTGGTCTCTAAAACTTTGCCCTTTAGTGTGTGCCTTCGCGCTCTTTACTGGTTGTGCCACGGTCAGGGAACCGCGTCCGTTTGATGCTCAACTTTGGCAAACCCGCCAACTGCGGCTAGAGGCTTTAAACTCTTGGGAGTTGCGCGGTCGTATCGCCGTCAAGACCGACGAAGAGGGTTTCAGCGCCTCACTTGCTTGGCAGCAGCTCGAGGATGATTACGACATTAAAATATCGGCACCGCTAGCACTCAGATCTTTTGAACTCCAAGGAAATACGGTGGGCGTCGAACTGCGCTCGGCTGAGGCGCCGCCACGCTACGCGAATAGTCCAGAATCTTTGTTGGACGATGCATTTGGTTGGTCGGTGCCGGTATCGGATCTTCTTTATTGGATCCGCGGGCTGCCGGGTCCCGGCACCCCAGTAGATGATTTACAGTTGGACAGTGACGGGCGGTTGTCGGCACTGTGGCAGTCTGGGTGGGAGATAAAAATTGAGCGCTATGCGCGGGTTGGTCGGTATCAGTTGCCGAGCAAGTTATCCCTGCAGCGCAGTCTAATCAGAGTTCGTTTAATCATTCAGAAATGGAAACAAAAGTGAGTCGTGGCTGGCCGGCGCCGGTCAAGGTGAATTTGTTTCTACATATCACAGGGCGCAGAGGGGACGGTTATCATACTTTACAGACCGCGTTTCAATTCGTGGGCGTTGCGGATAGCCTGGATTTTAAAATACGTAAAGATGGGCGGGTCCGGCGAATTAACACTCCGGATGAGATGCTGGATGTTTCGGGCGAACGTGATCTCAGCGTGCAGGCGGCACGAACCTTGCAAACTTATAGTGTGACCTCGCTAGGGGTCGATATAGTGTTGAACAAGACGATCCCGATCGGTGGTGGATTGGGAGGTGGGAGCTCCGACGCAGCAACGACCTTGGTGGCGCTTAACCATCTCTGGGAACTGGGACTGGAGGTCGATGTGCTTGCTGAGTTGGGTTTGCAGCTGGGAGCTGACGTTCCTGTCTTTGTACGTGGACACGCGGCGTGGGCTGAGGGGATGGGAGAGCGCTTGGGCGCTAGCGATCCGCCTAAACTCTGGTACCTCATTGTTACCCCGGACTGTCATGTCGCTACTTCCGAGGTGTTCTCTGCACCTGAATTGACACGCAATACGCCTCCTATCACAATGCACGACTTTCTGCGCCAAGGGGGCCGCAACGACTGTGAAGCGGTCGTGCGTAGGCGCTACCCCGCTGTCGGCAAAGCGCTTGATTGGCTTGCGGGGTACGCGGACGCTAGGCTGACGGGGACGGGAGCGTCGGTGTTTGCGACTTTCCAGACGCGCGATGGCGCTCTTAGGGTTTTGGCCGATGTGCCAGAGGGTTGGCGTGGCTTCGTAGGCAAAGGCTTGAACCGCTCGCCGTTGCTGGACCGCCTCGTCGTAGGTGATTGAACAAGGCTCCTGAAACCGCTAGTGGGGACGGATACGTCGTGGGGAGCCGGCGCGATACTACGGTCACAATTGGGGTGTCGCCAAGTGGTAAGGCACGGGGTTTTGCTCCCCGCATTCCCAGGTTCGAATCCTGGCACCCCAGCCAGATTTCAGCAAGCGTTTCGGCGCGGAAAAACTTAAGGTTATGTAGGTAGCAATATGCCACTTGAATCGATGACTCTGCTGACCGGCAACGCCAATCGGAAGCTTGCGATCGCCATTGCTAACAAACTTCACGTGCCGCTCGGTAATGCTACCGTCGACCGGTTCAGTGACGGCGAAATAATGGTCGAGTTGATGGAGAACATGCGCGCGCGGGACGTGTATATCATCCAATCGACCTGCGCGCCCACCAATGATAACTTGATGGAATTGTTGGTAATGGTCGATGCAGTCAGACGTGCATCGGCCAGCCGCATAACCGCGGTCATCCCTTACATGGGTTACGCGCGCCAGGATCGGCGTCCCCGATCGGCACGGGTGCCGATATCGGCCAAGGTCGTTGCCAAAATGATTGCCGCAGCTGGTACCGACCGGGTGTTGACGGTGGATCTGCATGCTGATCAGATTCAGGGTTTTTTCGACATGCCGTTGGATAACATCTATGCCTCGCCGGTCTTGTTAGGGGATGTCTACAAACAAGAGAAAGATGAATTGGTCGTGGTCTCGCCGGATGTCGGCGGCGTGATCCGCGCACGTGCACTGGCCAAGCGTCTTGATGATGCGGATCTTGCTATTATCGACAAACGTCGCCCGAATCCGAATGAAGCACAGGTCATGAATATCATCGGCGAGGTAAGCGGGCGTACCAGCGTCATTATCGATGACATGGTTGATACTGCTGGCACTCTGTGTCAGGCAGCCGCGGCACTGAAGGAGCACGGCTCGAAAAAAGTGGTCGCCTACTGCACGCATCCTGTGTTGTCCGGGAAGGCGATTGAGAACATAAATGGCTCGGTGCTCGACGAGATAATTGTCACAGATACCATCCCGCTAAGCGTCGCTGCGGAGCAATGTGACAAGATTAGACAGGTCTCGGTAGCCGAATTGTTGGCCGAGAGCGTTAGACGGATAAGCGAAGGCGAGTCTCTAAGCTCCATCTTTGTTGACTGAGACTTTTTGCCCCAAATAGACTTGGGTCAACCTTGGTCGCGGGGTTGGCGGATAGTAAGGAGCTACTTAAAGGAGTAAATATTTATGGAACAGTTTAATTTATCTGCCGACGTGCGCGAGACGCAAGGAAAGGGTGCGAGCCGCCGCCTGCGTCGAGACAGCAAAGTGCCAGGCATTATGTACGGTGCGAGTAAGGAACCGCTTCCCATACAGCTTGATCGATTCATGTTGAATAACAATCTAGCGCATGAAGCATTTTATTCAAGCATTCTTACCCTAAGGATAAACGGGGCCGATGAACGGGTGGTGCTGAAAGATTTGCAACGCCATCCCTATAAGGCTCAGATCCTGCACATCGATTTTCTGCGTATCGACGAGAAACAGGAGCTGACCATTCGGGTGCCGTTACATTTCCTTAACGAGGAGGTGTGCATCGGCGTCAAGCAGGGCGCCATCGTGCAGCGTTTGATCACTGAACTAGAAATTGTTTGCCTGCCGAAAGATCTACCGGAATATATAGAAGTGGATGTGGAGGCCTTGGATATCGGTGACACTATCCGTATAGGTGCACTAGCTGTACCCGAGGGAGTGAAGATCGCGGCGTTGATACACGGCGGCGATCCCAATCAAAGTATCGTCTCGGTGCAAGTGCCCAAGATAATAGTTGAAGAAGAGCCGACCGCCGAGGAAGAAGTCGAACTGGCCGAAGGCGAGGAAGCACCAGTGCCGGAAGATGGTGCGGAGGGAGCAGAACCTGCTGCCGACTCAGAACGGGAAGCGAGTACCTAGGCCCCGGCAAGGCACGCGGATCTAGTGCGCGGGCTGGTGGACCCTGGTGGCTGATCCGCTCAAGTTGGTTATCGGGCTTGGCAACCCCGGTGAAAAGTATGCGCCCACTCGGCATAACGCCGGGTATTGGTTCGTTGAGCGGTTGGCGGGCAAATACGGCGGTAGGTTTCGTGATGTGCAGAAGTTCCAGGGCGCTACCGCCCGCATTGCTACACCGCACGACTGCTGGCTGTTGAAACCGAGTACCTTTATGAATCTGAGTGGCCAAAGTGTGGGCGCGCTGTCGCGTTATTATCATATCAATCCGCGTGAGCTTCTAGTTGTGTATGACGAACTCGATTTGCCGCCAGGAGTCGCACGGCTTAAGAAGGGTGGTGGTGATGCGGGGCACAACGGACTGCACGATGTCATCGCTACGCTCGGTACACGGGAGTTTTGGCGATTGCGTGTCGGGATCGGCCACCCTGGACTTGGCAGAGACATTTCATCTTATGTGTTGCGCCCGCCTGGAAAGGAGGATGTAGCTTTGATCGGAGAGGCACTGGACAAGGTCGAAGGGGTACTTTTCCGCATTATGGATGGTGAGTTCAACGAGGCCATGAATGTGCTCAATCGCCGGAACAAAGATGACGTGGATGACAACGGTCTGCAATAGCGCAGGAAGGTCTCGCGATGGGTTTTAAATGCGGCATCGTCGGATTGCCGAACGTCGGCAAATCCTCGTTGTTCAATGCATTGACTCGTGCGGCGGCTAGCGCCGAGAACTACCCCTTTTGTACCATTGATCCCAATGTCGGGGTCGTCGCAGTGCCTGATGAGCGCTTGAATAGGTTGTGCGACATCGTTCAGCCGAAGCGCCGCATGCCGGCGCAAATGGAATTCGTCGATATCGCTGGTTTGGTCGAAGGCGCAGCGGAAGGCGAAGGGCTAGGTAACCAGTTTCTAGCACATATCCGCGAGACCCAAGCTATAGCCCTTGTGACGCGCTGTTTCGAGGATGAAAATATCACACATGTCACCGGGCGCATCGACCCGGCGGCTGACATCGAACTGATCCACACGGAGCTGGCTCTGGCTGACTTGGCCACGGTTGAGAAGGCGCTGGTGCGCCACAAACGCCGTGCCGGTAGTGGCGATAAGCAGGCGCAACAGCAAATAGCGAGTTTGGTGGCGATACAGAACTGGCTTAGCGACGGCAAGCCGGTTCGCGACATGGAGCTGGGCGTAAGTGCCCTAAAGGACGTTGCCGAACTGCATCTGCTTACCAGCAAACCCGTGCTATATGTTGCCAACGTCGACGAAGCGTCGTTGAACGGTAATGTGCATTCAGAAGTGGTCGAGAATATAGCGCGCAAAAGCGGTGCCGTTGCGATTCGGCTGTGTGCGGCAATCGAAGCGGAGATTGCTACACTCGATGAAGATGGAATCAGTGAATTTCTTGCTGAGTTAGGAATAGTCGAATCCGGTCTAAACCTGCTCATAAAGGCGGGTTATGAACTATTAATGCTGGAGACGTTTTTCACTGCGGGCCCGAAGGAGTGTCGCGCTTGGACCATACCAAAATCTACCTGCGCTCCCCAAGCAGCCGGCGTGATCCACACAGATTTTGAACGCGGTTTCATCCGTGCCGAAGTCATTGGCTACCAGGACTACATCGTCCATAACGGTGAGCAGGGTGCACGTGATGCTGGCAAATGGCGACTGGAAGGTAGGGACTATACAGTGCGTGATGGTGATGTAATTGAATTCCGTTTCAATGTTTGAATCTTCGCCGCGTCGCCATTACTCGAGTTCCAGAATATAGCCCCAGTCTTTTGCAGCGCTCGGTGTCACCGATACAGGCTGTTTTTCTGGGGCAGACGTGTTTTTGAAAGTGCGCGACGTTCGTGCAGCTCCGCTGGCGAGATGGTTCGGTTTAAGAGGTGCCCTCCGTAAGAGTGCCGTTACCTAACCTGTCACTTGAACCGTCGGTCCAAGAGGGAACGTGGCCGAACGAATCAGGCTTGCCGCTGATATGCGGCCATGCACAACATCGTTCCAGGTTCGGTTCCTGCGGTGAGTATCATAGGCTCAAGCATACCGGGTTAGCTCGCGAACACTACAGAGGGCACCAAGTCATTCTAAACTGGGGTTAAGTCGACTCCAGTGGGGAGTCAGGGAAAGGTAGTTGCGGAGCTCGTTGCAGCGCTTCGGCGATCTTGTTTTGGATTCGATGTATCCCAGACCCTACGTCGGTGGAGTAGGACTCTTTTTTCCGTTTGTATTCGAGGTGCTCGTGCGCAATATTTAGCGCCGCCATGACCGCAACCCGTTCGTTACCGAGCACCTTGCCGCTGTCGCGCAGTTCACGCATTCTCGAATTTAACAAGTCGGCCGATTCGTGCAAGGACTCGCGCTCATCATCTTGGCAAGCGACTAGATAATCCTTATCCAGGATGTTAACGGTGACCGCTTTCGCCTCTTCGCTCATCAACGTGACTCCATCGCTTTTAAGCGCGCTATCATAGCTTCCACACGACTGCGCGCGACTTCGGTTTTTTCAATTAAGCTTGCGCGGTCGGTAGTAAGCTGGCCCTGCTGGGAACGCAGCGCCTCATTTTCGTTGGCCAAGCCGTCGACCTTGCGTATCAACTCATCCACGCGGGCTTCGAGAGCGGCTAGTTCTAGCTTGTCGTCGTCCATTTCATTTATGACTTTTCAAGGTGATCTTAAATTACTTTAAAGCACACGCTTAAACTTCTGGCAAATATAGTTGTGCATGTGTCGGCGGTCAACCGGCAGAATAAATGGTGTAATCTAGCCTGTATATTGCATGAAGGTGAAACATGACTGGGGCGGTCCTCGACTTCGAGGAAATTGAGCGACGCTTGACTGAAGCAAAAGCCGTTGTTGGGGCGGCAGAGTGTCACGGTACTTTTAGTGGCATTTTGTGCGCAGGCGGCGGCGCCGAGCCGGAGTTGTGGTTGGATGAGATCCTTGGGTTTGATTCATCGGATGATTTCGCCGCGGTGGCCAGTCCACTGTTGGAATTAGCGCTGGAATTGTGGCAAAACGCGGAAGCAGAGCTCGATTCGGAGGATTTTGACTACTCGCTACTGTTGCCGGACGATGGATGTCCGCTCACACAGCGGACTCGCTCGCTGGCGTTATGGTGTCAGGGGTTCTTATTCGGCTTTGGCAGTTCCGGCCAGCCCGCGGCGCTAGATGAGGTCGGGGAGGAATTCATCCGCGATCTGCGGGAAGTCTGCCGGGTCGACAGCGACCAACCTGACGAAGATGATGAGGACCAGGAGCAGGCATTTGCCGAACTGGTTGAATACATACGGATTGGGGCTTTGACGCTGCGCCAGGAAGCATTGCTTTTAATTGTGGCGCCTACGCTAGGCAGCGGCACTCCGGAGAACTAGCACTAATGGAAAAAAAGGAATTCACGCGCCGACGCAAACGTTTAATGGACATTGTGAACGTTGGTGGGATCGCAATCCAACCAACGTCGCCGGTGCATATCCGCAACCGCGACGTCGAATACCCCTACCGTCCCGACAGCGATTTTTACTACTTAACCGGATTTCCTGAGCCCGAAGCCGTGGCGGTATTCGTACCAGATCGGCTACAGGGTGAATACATCGTGTTCTGTCGCGAACGGGATCCGAAGATGGAAACGTGGAACGGCAGGCGCGCCGGCCTTGAAGGTGTTTGCGAACGGTACGGTGCAGACGATGCGTTTCCGTTCAGCGATATGGATGACATCATCCCGGGCTTGCTCGAGAACAAAGATCGGGTGTTCTATACGATGGGCGTGGACGCTGACTTCGATAAGCGGGTATTGAGTTGGATTAATCAGATCCGGGGGCGTGCGCGTGCAGGTGTAAAAGCGCCGGACGAGTTCGTTTCCTTGAGCCACAGCGTTCATGAAATGCGCCTGTATAAAAGTCGCCAAGAAATTAAGACGATGCAAAAGGCGGCGAAGATCTCGCACCAAGCACATGTGCGGGCCATGCAAATGTGCCGACCAGGGTTGCGCGAATACCAGATTGAGGCGGAGTTGCAATACATGTTTGCGCAGGGCGGTGCCCGCTCGCCCGCGTATTCCTCGATCGTTGGTGGCGGAGCCAACGGCTGCATTTTGCATTACACCGATAATGATGCTGTGCTTAAAGATGGTGATCTGTTATTAATTGATGCGGGCGCGGAATATGATTACTACGCCAGCGATATCACGCGAACCTTCCCGGTGAACGGCAGGTATACCCCAGAGCAAACCGCAGTGTACGAAGTGGTGCTCGCTGCGCAAGCCGCCGCGATCCGCAAGGCCAAACCTGGGAACCACTGGAACGATCCACACGAGGCCGCAGTAAAGACAATCACGCGCGGATTGGTGGATCTGGGAATATTGAAGGGTCGTGTGCCCACTTTAATCCGCGAAGGTGCCTATAGCCGCTATTACATGCACCGCACAGGTCACTGGTTAGGGATGGACGTGCACGATGTCGGTGATTACCGCATAAGTGGCGAGTGGCGACTGCTGGAACCCGGCATGGTGATGACTGTGGAGCCTGGCCTCTATTTTGCCGAAGGAGACAACGAGCTGGGCGAACGCTGGAGAAACATCGGCGTTCGCATTGAGGATGATGTGCTGGTGACGAAGGATGGCTATGAGGTATTAACCGACGGGATCCCGAAGACTGTGGCCGAAATCGAATCCGTAATGGCGGATGGTGCAAACTGAGTTTGACTGTGCCGTAGTCGGCGGCGGTCTAGTGGGCGCAACACTTGCGTTGGCGCTGGGTCAAAACGGGATCCGCACCGCTGTTATCGAAGCTGTCGAGTTTGATGCCAGCGCACAACCTAGTTTCGATGATCGTGGACTTGCTCTCGCTGCGTCTTCGATCAGAATATTGGACGCGCTAGGTGTTGGAGAATTAAGCACGGCCGACGCTACGCCGATTGCGCGTGTGCACGTCTCCGATGAAGGACATTTTGGCGCCGTACGTTTGGCGGCTGAGGCTCTCGGTTGGTCGGAGCTCGGGCGAGTCATCATCGCCCGCCGCCTCGGTGGTGCATTACTGGCGCTCGCCAAAACTACCGAGAGCATAACCTGGTTTTGTCCGGCCCGATTGATCGGATTGTCACAGCAGTCGGACCTGGTCTCGATGCAGGTTGCGGCTGGGGCGGATAAGTTTGAGATACAAGCGCCGCTAATGATTGTCGCCGATGGCACGGACTCGCGAACCCGGCTCGCGCTAGGTGTGGGAGTCGCGGAGTTCGACTACCAACAAGGTGCCGTGGTCACAACGGCGGCACCCGAACGTGAGCATAACAACACTGCTTTTGAACGGTTTACGCGGCAAGGTCTGGTTGCCACACTGCCCTTAGCGAATGGGCGCTGCGGACTAGTCATAGTCGCCGAACAGAGGGCCGCACAAGCGATAGCAGCGCAGGGCGATGAGGAATTTTGTAATTATATTAGCGAGCGGTTTGGCGGGCGGCTAGGGCGGGTGAGCGAAGTGGGCCAGAGGAGCGAGTACGGGTTGCGGCGGCTGAGTGCCGAGCACGTTCACGGCGCGCGCTTTGTATTGATGGGTAACGCGGCGCAAACCGTTCACCCCAATGCGGCACAAGGGCTGAATCTCGGTTTTCGCCAGGTGGCAATCCTTGCCGAGCTGTTGGTGGACGCCTATCGGCAGGGTATTGATCTGGGTGAGCCGGCGCTGCTGTCTCGTTATGCCCAAACCGTCGACGACGATCGGCGTCGTATTCTCCGCTTTACCCACGGATTAGGCGAATTGTTTTATAACGACTTCCCGCTGGCGATTGCGGCGCGTGGGTCGGCGATGCTCGCTATCGACTTGATCCCGGCACTGAAACGCCATGTTATCGAGGTTCTTGCGGGCCTTGCGCGTCCGCAACCGAAGTTGGTGCAAGGCCTGCCGCTGTGAGTCGTGCCGTGCGCGAACAGCCTGATATGGATGTCGTGATCGTGGGCGCAGGTGTGGTGGGCGCGGCACTGGCGGCATTATTACAGGTGCATAGACTCAAGGTGCTCGTTGTCGATCGCGGCAAGCCCCCGAGGCTCTCCGACGAGAACCCTTTTGGCGGCTACGACCTTCGCACACTGGCACTAACCCTGGCGTCGCAATCCATTCTTACCAATATCGGCGCTTGGCCAGCAATTGCCGAAGAGCGTACGGCCGGATTCTCCAGCATGGAAGTATGGGAGGCGAATCATCAGCCTGGGATCCGTTATGAAAGCGCCGCAATTGGTGAGCCCGTGCTTGGGGTTATCGTCGAGCACTCGGTGGTGCAGGCGGCGCTGTTGAAAGCACTCGTTGGTGCCGGCATCGTTCCGCGTTACGAGCAAAGCGTGGTCGGTTACCAAATCGGGAGCAAGGGGCTCAGGGTAGAGCTTGATAATGGTGAGTATATAAATACCCGATTGCTGATTGGCGCCGATGGACAGCACTCGCGGGTGCGCGAACTGTCCGGGATTGCACTCAGTGTGGCGGATTACTACCAACACGCGGTAGTGGCAACCGTTGCCACGGAAATAGCGCATGGGCAGACGGCGCGGCAGATCTTTTTACCGACCGGGCCACTCGCGTTCCTGCCTCTTGCGGACGCAACAACTTCATCTATTGTATGGACCACTACCCCAGCGCTTGCCATGGAGCTCGTGAATTGTGATGACGCTGAATTCGGGCGTCGAATTGCACACGCATTCGAGTATCGCCTTGGCGAGGTCCGCTGGTGTAGCGAGCGTAAAATGTTTCCATTGCGGCGCGTACATGCGCATCGATATATCGCCGCGCGCATTGCGCTGGTCGGCGACGCTGCGCATTGCGTACATCCACTTGCTGGCCAAGGTGCTAATCTCGGACTGTTGGATGCAGCCTCCCTTGCAGAGGTAGTCGGCGAGGCTTTGTACTATGGTCGTGATATTGGAGCTGAGCGTGTACTTCGCCGCTATGAACGCTGGCGTAAAGGGGAGACTACAATGGTGCAATTGGCGCTTGATGGATTGCAGAGGTTGTACGCCGCAGAGAGTGGGGAACTGAAGCGCTTACGGGTTGCGGGCTTAACAATGATCGATCAAATAGTACCCGCTAAGCGGCTTATCATGCGCTATGCTAGTGGGCTGGCAGGTGATCTGCCGCGTAGCGCTCAACGATCATAAAAAAGTGTGAAGGAGGCCGTAAAAAAGTGAGAAACACCATATTCGAATCGAACATCGAGGGCTTGGAATTATTGCAGCGCGGTAAGGTTCGGGACATCTATGCAATAGACAACGAAAAATTGTTGATCGTCGCAAGTGACCGTATTTCGGCGTTCGATGTCGTGCTGCCCGATCCGATTCCGGGAAAAGGCGCGGTGCTGACCGAGCTGGCGAATTTCTGGTTTGAAAAGATGCAAGGCACTATTGCCAATCACCTAACGGGCGATAGTGCGGAGCAATACGTTGGACCAGAAGAGGCGGCGAACCTTGGAGCGCGCGCCTCTGTTGTGAAACGCTTGAAGCCCTTACCGGTGGAGGCGATCGCGCGAGGTTATGTTATCGGTTCGGGGTGGAAGGACTATCAATCCAGCGGAGCCATTTGTGGGATTAAACTGCCGGATGGTCTCGCCCAGGCGGCCAAACTTCCCGAACCGATCTATACGCCGTCGACCAAAGCCGAAATCGGTGCCCACGACGAAAACATTGATTTTCAGACAACTGTAGATTTGCTCGGTCGTGAGCTCGCTGAGAGGGTGCGGGCGGCGTGTCTGGACGTCTATTCGCGTGCTGCGCAATTCGCACTGGACCGAGGCATCATCATCGCAGACACCAAATTTGAATTCGCAATCGACGATGATGGCGTGCTAGTGCTAATCGATGAAGTCTTGACGCCCGATTCCTCGAGGTTCTGGCCGGCTGACGAATATCGCACTGGCATTAGTCCGCCGAGTTTCGACAAACAGTTCGTTCGGGATTATCTAGAAACGCTGGATTGGAATAAAACCCCCCCGGCGCCTTCATTGCCTAGGGAGATCATCGAGAAGACAGCAGAGAAATATAGGGAGGCACAGCGGTTGTTGGTGTCATAACTACGCTGACAGATCTGGCACATCCAAAACGGGTAAGGGTCACGGCATCGGCGTTCGGACGAGAAAGACCGCTGACTTGAGAGTTTCGACGAGCTTAGCGCAGCGGATTGTGTTGCTCCTGGCGGACCGTGATTTCATCGGTCCCTTGCTTCTAATACAGAAACAGCTGGTAGTTCACGACCTTCTAGATATTCAAGAAACGCGCCGCCGCCGGTGGAGATATACGACACGTTATTGGTGATGCCGAATTTCGATATTGCGCTCAAAGTGTCGCCGCCCCCGGCGATAGAAAAACCTGGTGCAGCTGCGATCGTTGCAGCCAGCTTCCGGGTGCCGGCTGCGAAAGCGTCGAACTCGAATACACCGACTGGGCCGTTCCAGACGATAGTTCCAGCGGGTAACAGTAGCCGGGCGAGCGCCTCGGCAGTTTGCGGGCCGATGTCGAGGATCATCTCGTCAGGTTGAACTTCGTTTACCGGTTTGTGTCTTACGTCGGCCAGTGCCGAAAATTCGCTGGCACAAACAACATCAGTTGGAAGTGGTATCGCCGCACCGAGGGCATTTGCTTTGGCGATTAGTTGGCGCGCGGTTTCGAGAAGTTCCGGTTCATGCAGTGATTTGCCGATCTCATATCCGGTCGCTTTCAGAAAAGTATTGGTGATTCCGCCGCCGACGATTAACTGATCGACCTTGTCTAGCAGCGTATCCAGCACTGTCAACTTGGAGGATACTTTGGCGCCGCCGACGATCGCGACCACCGGCGATTTCGGCGCCTTTAACGCCCGCTCCAAGGCATCGAGTTCGGCTTGCAACAGCGGGCCGGCACAAACGACGGGCGCAAATTGGGCGACACCGTGGGTTGACGCTTGTGCTCGGTGGGCGGTGGCAAACGCATCATTGACGTAGACGTCACAGAGTGCTGCAAGCTGCTTTGCAAGTTTATGGTCGTTCGCTTTTTCACCGCTCAGAAAACGAACGTTTTCGCACAATACGAGTCCTCCAGGCTCCACCTCGACCCCGCCAAGGTATTCCACCGCGAGCGGGACATCCAAGCCCAGCCGCTCACTAAGTGCCACTGCAACGGGCGCGAGTGAATACTGCGGTTCGGGAACCCCCTCGGTTGGTCTACCTAGGTGCGACAGGACGATCACTCGTGCATTCGCCTCGACAGCGGACCGGAGTGTTGGCAGCGCCGCCTCGATGCGTGAGGCGTCAGTGATCTGCCCGTTCGCTATTGGCACATTGAGATCTTCACGGATCAGCACGCGCTGACCCGCAAGCGCCAATTCCGACATCGTCAACATACGTTTAATAATGTATCGACTTATGTTCGGGACTGCGGCTGGTCGTGCTTACGCTTTATAGAGTGCGATCGTGGTATCCAACATGCGGTTGGAAAAGCCCCACTCGTTGTCGTACCAAGCTAGCACTTTGACCAGAGTACCGTCGATCACCTTGGTCTGTGATGATTCGTAGATTGAAGATGCTGGGTTATGATTGAAATCGATCGACACCAGTGGCTCATCGTTGTAGGCAAGAATACCTTTGAGTGATCCCTCTGATGCCGCCTTTAACGTTTCGTGGACTTCCTCTCTACTGGTGGCGCGGGCGGCCTGAAAGCTCAAATCGACCAGTGACACATTTATAGTTGGTACACGTACGGCAAATCCATCGAGACGCCCGTCGAGATCGGGCAGCACCAGCCCAACCGCCGACGCCGCACCGGTGCTAGTCGGAATCATCGATTGTGTTGCAGAGCGAGCACGACGTAGATCTGTGTGAAATACATCGGTCAGCACTTGGTCATTAGTGTAAGCGTGTATTGTGGTCATCACACCCGAAACGAGGCCGATCGCATCGTGCAGTGGCTTTACCAGTGGGGCAAGACAGTTGGTGGTGCAAGAAGCGTTGGAGATAACACGGTGTTCGGAGGTTAGATCCTCGTGGTTGACGCCGTAGACGACCGTAGCGTCGACGTTTTTGCCAGCGGGAGCGGAGATAATAACCTTATTGGCACCACCTTCCAGATGCGCCGCTGCCTTGTCGCGGCTGGCGAAAAACCCGGTCGACTCGTGCACGACATCGACGCCAAGATCGCCCCAGGGGAGCTGTGCTGGATCGCGTTCGGATAGCACACGAATACGATCGCCGTTGACGACCATATAATCGCCGTCGACACCTACATCGCCGGGAAATGGACCGTGTGCACTGTCGTAGCGGGTCAGGTGGGCGTTTGTTTCAGGATCTCCCAGATCGTTGACGGCAACGATTTCTATCTCGTCTCTGCGCTCGCCCTCATATAGTGCACGAAGTATGTTGCGGCCAATCCTGCCGTAACCGTTGATACCGACTTTAATGCTCATCCGAACTCTCCTTTGTTACATAGTTTTGAATATGGGCGTCTATACCTTCGCCGATGCTAAACGAAAGGGGCCCACTCCCTCTGGGAGGGAGACACGATGAAGATAGAAATAGTCGTGCTTCTATCGTTCCCACTTCCACATTCTCCCAGAGGGAGTGGGTCGTCATTGTGGTTAGACAACTTAATCAAAAAGCTCTTCCATCCGCGCGACAACGTTATCTTCAGTAAAGCCAAAATGCGCAAACAGCTCTGCTGCTGGCGCCGATGCGCCATACCCGTCCATGCCTAACACTTTTCCCTTCAAGCCAACGTATTTGTGCCAGTAGTCCGGGATCCCTGCTTCGATCGCAAGCCGTCTGGTGACGTTGGGTGGTAATACTTGGTTTCGATAACTCTCTTCCTGCGCATCGAAAATGTCGGTACTGGGCATAGACACCACACGGATTTTGCGGCCACGCCCGTTCATCAGAGTCGCTGCCGTTATCGCAAGAGCAACTTCCGAGCCAGTGGCGATCATGATCGCTTCTACCAATCCGCCGCTGGGTTCGAGCAGTACATAAGCGCCGCGCTCGACATTGGCAAGGGTGGACTCGTCACGCGCCTGCGGCGCAAGGCCTTGTCGGGTGAGGACGAGAGTGGTTGGGCCCGTCTCACGGCTAATGGCGGCACCCCAGGCAGCGGCTGTTTCCACTTCGTCGCAGGGACGCCAAACTGACATATTCGGCATCAGGCGGAGACTCGCTGTATGTTCGATCGCCTGATGCGTTGGACCGTCTTCACCCAGCCCGATTGAATCATGGGTATAGACGAATATATTGCGGAGTTTCATCAGCGCGGAGAGCCGTAAGGCGTTGCGCGCATAATCGGAAAACACCAGAAAGGTGCCCGCGTAGGGTATGAAACCACCGTGCAAGGCTAGTCCGTTCATGATCGCTGACATGGCGAACTCACGAACGCCGTAATAGAGGTAATTGCCGTCAGGTTGTTCACTTGACAGCGTTGTTGCGCCAGACCACAACGTGCCGTTCGAGCCGGTGAGGTCGGCTGAGCCACCAAGCAACTCCGGAGTCAGCGGTCCCAGCACGTCCAGCATCGACTTGGAAGCTTGGCGAGTCGCGAGCTTGCGGGGTGACGCTTGCGCTTCCACTGCGGTGTGTGCCATCGCTACACTGCTTGCCGGATCGAGTTGACCTGTAACGCGACGTTCGAATTCTGCGGCAAGTTCGGGAAAACTCTTTCGGTAGTGTGCGAACGTCTGGTTCCAATCGTGTTCCAACTCCGCGCCGCGTTCCTTAGAGTCCCAGCCGGCATAGATATGATCGGGTATTTCAAACGACGTGAATTCCCAGCCGATCCTGGCGCGTGTCGCGGCGATCTCCTCTTCGCCCAAGGGGGCGCCGTGGCAATCCGCGGTGCCCTCTTTGCTGGGCGCACCCCAACCTATCGTCGTTTTGCAGCACAACAGGCTCGGCCGCTCGTGATCTGCAAGTGCTTCATGTAGCGCAGCGTTCACTTGCTCCGAATCATGTCCGTCGACATCGCGAATGACCTGCCAGCCATAGGCTTCGAATCTTTTCGCAGTATCGTCGCTGAACCAACCTGAAACTTGGCCGTCGATCGAGATTCCGTTGTCGTCGTAAAGCGCAATTAGTTTGCCGAGGCCCATGGTGCCGGCGAGCGAGCACGCTTCGTGCGAAATCCCTTCCATTAGGCAACCGTCGCCCAGTGCTACATAAGTGTGATGGTCGACGATGGTCAATTTGTCGCGATTGAAACGTGCAGCCAATGACCGTTCGGCTATTGCCATTCCCACGGCGTTGGCGAGCCCCTGACCCAGCGGGCCGGTCGTAGTCTCGACACCGGGTGTTTCGCCGTACTCGGGGTGCCCCGGCGTTTTAGAATACAGTTGTCTGAAGCGTTTTATCTCTTCGATTGAAAGTTGGTAACCACTCAAATGAAGCACGGCATAAAGCAACATCGATGCGTGTCCGTTCGATAAAACGAAACGGTCGCGGTTGAACCATCCCGGGTTGCCCGGATTGAAACGAAGATAGTCATTCCACAACACTTGAATGATGTCGGCCATGCCCATCGGCGCGCCCGGGTGACCGGAATTTGCCGTCTGAACGGCGTCCATAGTCAGGGCGCGAACGGCATTCGCCATCTCACGCCTTTTCTCTTTGGATTCCCCGTCTAAGATTAGCGGACCTGGGTTTTCCATTGCATTTGTTCTTCCTTATTACGTTTATGTGGGGTGAGTCGCGCTGGCAATGATAGCGCAAAAGTTTGTCGACAAGTTGACGTTCAGTACTTGTGCGAGCGAAATAATGATTCGATTTTGGGAGTATCGATTGCTCTTCGATAGCTAACATAATGCACTGCTGGCTGGCACCTCGGCAGCCCGGCGGACAGATGGTTAAGCTGGTTGATAAGCTTGGCAGCTGCGAAATCACTCCCAGCAGGATCCTATAAGTCGAGTTACCCTAAGGCGCCAAGATGGTTTGCCTCGTCAGTCTTAATCTGTCGCCGATAGATCTCCTGCCCACAATTACCTTTGAGTTGAAGCTCTAAACACTAAAGAGAAAAAACGACTGGGGGTTAGGCGGCATTTGCAGGGCTAGACGTTGCACTCAACACTCGCGGACAATACATAGCGTTGTGGTGTTTATCGTGGAAGCGCAGGTCATACGTATGGGCGCGAGGGAAAAAAATTTACCAGAGCGGTATTGGCGTTTTTAATACCAAGCCAATAAAGTTCCTTGCATGCCTCTCGTTCGGGCGGCTGTGCCACGTTATGATGCTTTCTGACAAATGGGTACTGGCGGCCTATACGGCGAATGTCAACAAGGGTGCTGCTCAGAACGGCAAAATCGCTGCCCGTGATTGCGTGTTCAATGCATGCTCGAGGAGCCTCTGGTTTTTTGGCGGAGGCCCGGCTCGTCAAGACGATGTAAGCCGTAGTTAGGCGAAGATAGGTGATTATAAGAGAAATTTACGGGATATTTTGGATGATTACCTCCCAGCGTACTCTTAACACTTACTTGTTTAAAAGAAGACTGAATTTGACAGGGAAGCCTCACCCATGCAGCCCGGAAATCAGGCAGGTGGCTGCGTTCGACGCTATGGTCAGTAAAAACTGTCTCGAACCGATGGGGTGAGCCGATGGGATGGTTAAGCAGCAAACGTAGCGCCGACGGCGGTTTCGAACCGTCACGCTTGTATCACTGGCTAAAACCTAGTGTTTCTGGGAACACGGTAAATGGTCTGGGCGAAACAAGCGTGCGGCGGCCGCGCCCGGTCTATCACTACGTATGGGTGAAACACCCGTGGCGGCGTTGGCAAAACAGCTTCTATTTCCGTATATCGTTTTCCCTGGGGCACTTGCGCCAATTTGTTCGCGCACTCTATTTGCGGTACGCACCGTTGCGGCGGATAAATCCTCAAGCGGAGTCGGGCGCACCGGCACAATTGACTGAGGATCTCCGCGAATTCTTGCTCGCCCAAGGCGCCGGTGATGTGGCGGTGGCGAGGATGCAACCGGAATGGGTTATGGAAGGCATGCAATGCACTGAGCCTTTTGTGGTCACCATGGCCATTCCCATGGATTATGAATTGATGATGCGCATGGATGAGTACGGCCGGGACCTGCGAGCCGGCGTCCACGTCATCCAAAAATACAATGATGGCACCGCACTTGCCCGGCTAGGGGCGAACTGGCTACGCGAGCGCGGTTACCACGCGTACGGTTATTGCGGCCCTGCGTCCGGCAAATTCACGTCGATACCGGCGGCCTTGGCTGGTGGCTTGGGCGAAATAGGCAAACATGGCTCGATAATTCATCGCAAGTTCGGCTCCAACTTTCGCATCGCCTATATTCTGACTGAGGCAGTGTTGCAGGAGGGGCAGCCGACGCAGTTTGGAGCGGATGAGTTCTGTACTAATTGCCAAGTCTGTATTAAGCATTGTCCGCCTAATGCGATTTCCAACGAAAAGCAGATCGTGCGAGGCGTGGAGAAATGGTATGTAGATTTTGATAAATGCGTGTCGTATTTCAACGAGACGTACGGCTGTGGTATTTGCCTGCCGGTGTGCCCCTGGAGCAGGCCGGGCGTTGGTGATGGTCTGGTCGCCAAGTTGGCCCGCCGAGCTAAGCGTAAAGCTGAGAAAGCGCGGGATGCCGCGGTTGACGCCTAAATCAAAAACTCTCACATGCGATTAAACGAATCGCAACAGCTCTTGTACCTCCGAGTCGGAACTAGCTGTTCCGAAGATGTAGCGATCCGGTCTAATCAAAACGGCGTTTACTGCGGTGCTATCGAACCAATCTTGAAGGCCGGTTGAAGCATCGTCGATTACTGCAAACTTTCTTGTGTTGATATTGTTGTCGGACTCAGCTGATAAATGCCGTCTAAATTCAGGTCGCAGGATAAGTGCCGGTCGGGTGCCGATTTTATCGTCAAGTAGCTCACCGGATTGCAATCTTGGTTGAGGGAATAGGTGGCCATGCCATTTCGTCTGGCCTCCTGACAACCCGGGCCCCAAAGTCGGTTTAAGTGTAGTGAGTTTTTGCGGCCCATCTGCTGGATCGGTAACGTTGCCCGCGATGATCGCCGAGGTTGTTTGATTGATCATTTGCCCCATCTGTATCGTGAGCTCGATAAACGCTTTGACGTGAGGGCGCCGTTCGCTTTGATAGGTGTCGAGTAAAGTAGCGGGCGCGCTCTGTTTCAGTACCCGCTCTAGTTTCCAGCCCAGATTAGCGGCGTCGCGAATGCCAGCGCACATGCCTTGACCCATGAATGGAGGAGTTTGATGGGCAGCATCTCCTGCGATAAACAGGCGACCCTGGCGCCATTTTTCAGCGATAGTTGAATGAAAAGTGTAGATGGCTGTGCGCTCTAAATCTGCTTGGTCGGGGCCGATCCATCTTTCAATAAGTTGCCAGACATTTTTAGGCTTTCGAATTTCCTCTCTGTTGTCGCTGGGTTTCAGTCGAAACTCCCATCTTTTGCGTTTACTACCAACAAACACAGATGAGCCAGAACGTGCTTCCTCACAATAGTGTAACGTTTCGCCGGTTGGTTCGGTTTCGGCTGTTTTCAAGAGGAGATCGATAATCAACCAGGACTCTCGAAACCCCAGATCTTCGATTCCCGAACTCATACACGAACGGGTGAATGAGTGCGCCCCATCACAGCCGACCACGTATGTTGCGCGTAGTTCACACTGTTCATCGGAAGCGATTTTGTTATAACGCAGAGTCGTACCGTACTCATCTTGTGTCAGCCCAGTCACATCAGAGCCCCAGCGCGTCGTCACACAAACGTAGCGTTTCAACCCTTCACGCAAAATATTCTCTAAATCAGGCTGATGAAATCGGTAATTTACGCTCCAGTTGTTGGGGCTGAGTGATTTTGGTCGTAGCCAGGTCACCAGAGCCTTACCCCCACTATCAACAAAGTGTGCGCTACCGCCGACTTCGGCGATCTCGCACACTCGCCCGGCGAGCCCCATGGTTTGAAAAACACGCATCACTTCGTCGTCAAAGGAACAGGCTCGAGGCAGACGATAGCCAGATGCCTCCTTGTCCAGAATGATAGTGGAGATGTCGAATTGACCGAGCATGTTGGCAAGCGCGCAGCCCACAGGGCCGTGACCGATAATGGCAACGTCAAATTGCTCGACTTGGTTGACCATCGTTTTTCAGGTTGCAGAAGTTACGGAGCCTGTCCCATGCGCGTTCAGCGAGCGTCAGTAAATAGTCTAGACTAACTAATGGTTAACAGCTGCGCATCGAAACAAACCGGCTTGAAGCAACGGAAGCTCAGCATTCCCGGTGAGCCGGTCACGAACGCTCACTCACCTCTATTCCTAAGTTGTGGCGCTGTGCGTTGAAGCCCACAGAAACGTAGGGGCGGGTTGGACTCACGTTGCGTTAGCTCGCCTGGTTTCTTCCTCTCGGTTCAGGAAGCCACGGCGCGAGGTTGTTTGGGTGGCGGTCCACCTCGCTTTAAGCGAGATTTGAACCGCAACACTTGGCAGACTAGTGACGCATACCAGGGTTGGAGTGCTTTGACGGCGTGCTCGAAAGAAGGCCGTTGCATGAAATCTGAGGCCCAACGTCGGATGTTGGGATAGTTTTCGAAGTTAACCATCCCTACGCGCTGCATCAGAAAGTACTGCACGAACCAAGCAATGTCGGCGTAGGTGTATTGATCGCCAACTAACCAGCGATGCTGGCCAAGGTCCTTTTCGATACTATCGAAGAACGCAAAGATCTGTCGTTCTGCGGCTAGGATGTTACTCTCAGAAAAACCATCCAGCGATTGTTGATGAAAAGCGATTAACGCTGGGTCTACCTGCTTAGTTTTGTAGTGTGCCATCTGTTCGGGTTTCTTGGAGGCACCAAAGGCCAACGAATACATATAGGTTTTGACTACGCCTAAGTGGTTGTCGGTCGCGAGATCCATCCACTTATCGACCTGCTGGCGCTGGGTCGGCTCTGATGGATAAAGCGCAGGTTCCGGAAATTGCTCTTCGATATAGCGCAGGATATCCATCGACTCTGTGATCACCACGCCATCATGGATCATCGAAGGCACTAGCCCCTTGGGGTTGATCTTAAAATACGCGTCTTTGGTATTCTCCTGCGTAAATAGGTTTACCGAATGCGACGTCCAATTGAGCCCTTTTTCCTCTAGCGCCAAACAAACGCGCTGCGCGCAGTTCGACATGTAGTACTGGTACACGTGTATCCCGCTCCTTGCATGGATCTCGGGATCAGTTGTTTCGAGGATGGGCATAGCTGAGGTTCCCTACCTTTGGCGAAGAGTGATGATAGCCCCTCGGTTGTGGCGCAGCAATCCACAACTCTGAGCGAGTTGCGGTGGTGCTAACGGCGTATCAAATTTATCAATGGTGGGTGGGGACATACAACTAACAACTCGGGCGGGCTACGACATTCGGTTGGTTGACATCCGTCGTACTGAACAAGGTGTCGTGGAGAGGATTGTAAAACAGTAATAGGATTATTGGACTATGATGAAAAGGACAGTTTTGAGGTCGACGATGATTTAAAGCACGATGCCTGTTCGAATATGTATGTAGTGAAGTTAAACATTGCTTTTCCCAGAAGGGTAGGGCCACCGAATAGCGTTCTGCTATGATCCGCCGTCCCTGATGGCTATGTAGCTCAGCTGGTTAGAGCGCGGCATTCATAATGCTGAGGTCGGTGGTTCAAGTCCACCCATAGCCACCATCCTAACGATTACTTAATGACCTCTCCGCAACATGGTTTGCTCGTTGCCAGTGGTTCATCATCGCGGGGATATTCACTACGATTAGCTCGTTTTCTTTTGTTGGTTTCGGCAATGGTTAAGTTCGGCGCGCTCCTTGCCTTCGCGAGGATGATGGTCAAGGTCTCGTTTTGTCGAGGATGCGATCTGACCTTAGAAGATCGCCGTTGGGTTTAAAGGGGATGAGGTGCCGCCTTCGATCGGTAGGGGGGAGGCGGTGAAGAGGAATTCCCAGCGCTTCACGCTGGCGGCTTTGTTTGCTACCGCTTCGAGGTCGAGGTTGTCGAGGATGGGCATGCCCATGGCGACGAGTAACAGTAGATGCATGGGATAAGGTTCTCCTTCGATGCCGGAGGGCATGACATCACTGCCGAGGTCGCTGCCGATGACGGCGACTTCGCGATCGCGCAGCCATTTTGCGCAAGAGGGGTGCAAGCCTGCGCCGCCCTCGCTAGCAGGCCATGGGCCCTGACTAGCGCGGCGAGCCCAACGGCCGGTCCTGAGTAATAAGACATCGCCGGAACTGAGCTTTGTACCGCTATGCTCTTCCCAGGCTTCGAGGTCTTTCGGATAGAGGGTTTCGCCTGGCTCCAACCACGGCACGCCTCTCAACCGCGGTATGTCGATCAGTACGCCGCGGGTAAAGATACCATCTTTCAAGTTGTTGATGCCGAGTTTGGCGCAGCCTCTGTCGCTTAGCATCGTCGCCGTGTAGCCGTTATAAAGTTTACCGTTCTTTAACCGATGGCACAGCGCGTCGATGTGGCTGTGGGCGAAACCGTGGGGCGACACTTTGATAGTATCGAAGCGCCAATCTTCGGATCCGGGGAATTCCATTGTGGTCATGCTGTGTTCGTAGGGGCTGGCATTATCCGGCGTCTTATCTGTAAGGGCGTTATGCGCTAGTGACACGGGGACGCCCTCAGTAACGAGTTGTGCCGCGGCCTTGCGCCTCGCCGGAGTGATAAGATTGATAGTGCCAGCTTGGTCGTCCGGACCCCATCGTCCCCAGTTGGATAACTCTTTTGTCCAGCGCTCCAGTACTTCTACCGTAACTATTTCTGCCTTCGCCGGTGCCACGCTTGGTAACAGTAAGATCGCGACCAATACTTTGACTGACTTCGTCTTTAGGCGTTTCATTTTACGTCCTCCAGGACTCGGCGCTTACTAGATGGGTGGCCCTTGGGCTTAACCCTACTTTTCTAATGCGTTAAAAAGGCGATCACGAGCCGGTTAAACTCGTCACGCTTTTCATACTGAACGAAGTGTCCAGCCTCCGACCAAATGTGTACCTGTAGGTGTGGGATTTCGCTAAGCGCCCGGAGTACGCCTTCGACCGGCACCATCCAGTCTTGGCGTCCCCATAGGAGGAGCGTTTCAGTCTTAAGCTTCGCCACATCCCGCTCGAGATGGCTGAGCCGACTGCCGTCCACCAAGTGTCTGCTCGCTTCGAGGTGTCCCGGTGTCATGGCGGACTCGTAACGTCGCTCGACGAGTTCGACACTGCGCAGCTCTGGATCGGGTATGAAGAATTCCATAATGGCCTGCATGTTTTCTTTCGTTGGGTTGTCCCAGAATTTACCCAATGCCTGGATCCCTGGCGACGGCCGCGGCGATAACATAAGCGGTTGACCAATAATCGAAGAGCTTGCCTGTAAAATGAGTTTGCCGGTGCGCTCGGGATAATTGAGTGCAAAACGCAATGCAAATGGCCCACTGAAAGATGATGCGTAAAAATGTGCGCGGTCTATCTCCAATATGTCGAGCAGTCCAGCCATCATGTCGGCGATATACTCGTCTATAGTCTCGTTATCGGGCACCCTAGCTGTCTTATCGGATTCGCCGAACCCCGGCAGGTCGATGAGTAATACGCGAAAATGTTCGGCCAGCGTTTCGAAGTTGAAGCGTGTGTTATCCCAGGCATTGGCGCCAGGCCCGCCTCCGTGAAAGCACAGTAGTGCTGGGCCGCTGCCAGCTTCGTTGAAATGCAACTCGACGTCATTGACCACCACGAATCGATCGCTGGTGGCTTTGTCTGTGGTCACACGTTTGCTCCGCGGTCGTTTTCTATTGTGTTCATGAGGCTTTGCGCCTTGCCTACCCAGTCTTTATTCACGTTAATTTGATTCTCCGCCCAACCTTCTTCGTAGTTACACAACAGCCGGACGGTCAATATGGTGTGGGTGAGTTTCCATTCGCCGTTAATCTTTTGCATCTCGTCCTCGTAAGCGCCAGCGAACAAGACCGGGTCATACTTGCCGGTGCGGCCGTTGTGTACGGTGGCGGCTTCCCACAGATACCAATTCGCGGTAGCCGTTTGCCCGTCCTTGCCGATTTCGACTTGTAATGGAATGAGGCAGTGAAACATCCATGTGAACGCGTTGACCTCTAGGAACGCCCTGATCTCGTTATGTCCGGTCAGTACCAGACCAAAAGTCGGGATCTCCATCACACCGTCTTCCGTATAAAGATTTATCAGCATTTCCATATCCATGAAGGGGTCCGCGGCGATTGCGGAGCGTTGTTTGAGTTTTTTTATCTCGTCAATTGATTCCAACCGCTCGAGGCGTTTCAAGATTTCTACCGTAGTAGTTGTATCGCTCATGTTGTTCACCTATCGTGGATAGTCCGTTTGCAACATTGTGTCAAACGTCCGGCGCACAGTCTTGCAGCGGCGAAAAGGTCAAGTTCTGGTTAGAGACGGCCGGGAACCCGGATATACCTTTCTTTGTCCGCTTGTCATGTACCGTACGCTGCCCGTCGAACCTGATACCGCTAGAGGCGTACTGCCTGGCGCCGCCAATCAAAGTATTCCGGAAGGAGAGGCGCCGCGCGAACGCAATCAGCATATGGAGTCTGAACTGGAGCTCGCGGCCGCCTTTCAACCCGCGGTACTGCTTAGTGTGTTAAGGGTACGGACCCTGATGGATTACTACAGGGGCTCAGCGAGCATTTAGACGACCGCGCAGTTGCTACGATCCTCAATGACGATCGCTGTCAGCCGTTACTGGGGTAATTCCTGGTCCTTGGCGTTACTGTGCCACGATCTGCACAACGCCCAATACCGATAGCGGATTACAACGATGCGGCTACATGGCGGTGAATAGCGAGTAGATCTTCAATCTGTTCATTCGGGCGACGGCCGATACCGCACTCGGTGGCGAGCCCGGTGGGTCCGTCGAAATGCCGTTTGAAGGTTTCCAGCCGCTTCAACGTGCCCGCTACGCCGTCAGTGTGGTGAACCAGGCCGGCATAGATAGCGGTATCACCGATATCCAGATCTCCCAATGGTTCGAAGTATGCATCGTCACTGCGATGACGCGGCACCGACATGTGCACGAAGTCGATCGGTCGGATTGATTCCTCGTGTGCAGCATTGGCCATTTTGACACTGGCTAACAGATCTTCGGGATCTTTGAAATGCTTGTGGTGCAGGTCTCCATAGCAGAGATGTAACCCGAGTTTCGTCGAGTCTGGAACGACCGCATTCAACTCGCGAATAAAGCGCCGATAGCGCTCCATTGGATCGCCATGCGGTTTGAATTGCATAGGCGGTGTGTCGGGCAAGTGATCGCCGTGCTCGATGGCGATGGTTTCCCAATTTATGTCCCACTGGATGACTAGTTCTTCCGGCGGGATGGCTTCGCATAAACGTGCAACATCCCGTTTCAACACGTCGATGTAACAATCGACCATCAAGGCCAGCGAGTCGGCGTCGTTGGTGACCAGCCGGCAGGCGTCTTCGGGGAAGGGAAGACACTGTTGGAAACGCGTATCGGCAGGGAAAAGGCCGTCTTCGCGCAGGCGACGAAATAGCGCGTAGGACTCCGCGGCTTCGGCAGGGTAGCCGAGCGTGTCCACGGCTGAGAGTTTGCTTATCCCATCCTTTGCCGCGAACCACTGGAAATCGTGATAACCGCCGGGTACCCAGGACGGCATGCCGGGCACCTGTTCCGCGGTCTCTCGCACCAGTTTCATATCCGGGTGACGGCGCCAGGTTTTCTCGGCTATGTAGAGTATCCAGAATCTCCGCATCCCCGGCTCCCCGTCAGATATACCGATGGCGAGATCGCCTATGGTCGATCCCAGCAAATGAAATACTTCGTCGGCGGTGTCGCGGGCAACGGCGCCGACTAGTAACACAGGTTTTTCTGCTTTCGACATTACTTTCTCCACAAGTGCATTTCGGAGGTCAATCAGGTCCGATAGTAATACATCAAATCTGTCTTCGAATTGAAGACTGTTACGCCTAATAGATGACTATAATTACAGGCGAGATCTGTGTCGAAGGTCAGCGAGCGGAACCGCGGGTGTGCCCGTACGTGCGTGATACTTACTGTGAGCCTCTGACGTACTTAGGTGCCACCGTCGGCGAGCCGGAACCTATGTTTACAAGTACTACATCCCATGAGAACGTTGGATTCTTCTGACCTTTCATCACACACCAATTTGCGAAAACACTTTTTGTCCGAGCTCGCCTATCGGATCGCACAATTCCATGACGATGTCGAAATGATTGCGCTGAGCGGCCGCTACGTACGTACAGCTGAACCCGGCGTTACGCCACGCAGCCGCGTAATCATCGGTTTGCCGCTTGAACTCAGCCGTTTCGTTGCCGCCGTAGGAGACTATCAGCGGGCAGCCATGCTCCTCCGGCAGGTGATTGGCGGGGCTGTTCCGTTTCGCTGCTGCTTCATCCAAATTCATCCATGTGTTTGCTTCGGCACGTAACAAAGGCTCCAACTCGAACAAACCACTTAATGCACAGGCGCCTTTGACAATGTCGGGCCGTACGCCGAACCCGCGATGCCAGCCGCTGGAGATAAGCATGCCTACCAGGTGGCCACCGGCGGAGCTGCCGCCGATATAGATGCGTTCGCGATCGACGCCGAAACTCTTCGCGTTGTCGTAAGTCCATGCGAGCGCGCGGCGGCATTGCCTGACGATTTCATCGAGGCTGGCCTCGGGCGCGAGGCTGTAGTTGACCGCAGCGACCGCGACTCCTCTTTTGGTAAACGCTTCTGCCATGAAAGACGATTCTTTCTGACTGAGTGCGCGCCAGTAGCCGCCATGAATGAAAATGAACAGCGGCGCATTGTCTCCGGCTGGAAAAATATCAAGCACTTCGTCAGGTGAACTGCCGTAGGGGATGTCGACTCGACAATCTAGGGATTGGCGGCAGTGTTCACTCAACTGGGTGTAATTTGCGATTGCAGCCTCAAAGACTCCGTCGGAGACTGTGCCACGGGCGCTGTATTCGCGGTCCAAGGTTTTTTGGTCCATTTTTTTATACGCGGCCATTTTTCTCCCTCGGATCCTGGGTAGCGTTATGATTTCCTCTCGCCGCGAGTCTGGTTTTCGCGGGAGCAACAGACTTCTCCTTACTACATTATCGGTTTAGCCCGGTAGTTAGCGAAGCCTCGAGCTTGTAGCTGTCCATAAATTCGTCTACCAGGCGCGTACCGCTTTCCCAGTCAAAGGAGCGGAAGCAACGGTCGCGGGCGACGAATGGCGGGCCGGCGTAGAATAGTTCGTAGAGTGCATGCCTGGAGGCAAACTCGGAACCCAACGCATCCCACGCGAGCTTCATGATCTTTACGCGAGTCTCAGAATCAACATGTGAAGATCGCTGCGTTTGCTCGATGATGGGTTTCACTTCCGCCGAGCCGAAGTCCTCCACCGAAGATGGCAGCATGATCAGGCCTCCGCCGGCAAGTTCGCGAATTTCCTGAAGGAAGCTGCCGTAAAGGTCCTGGGTGTAGGCCATGACGCCGTACAAAGTGTCTTTGCGCGGTAGCGAATAGCCGTTCCATTTGACTGGGTCGTGCAATAACGAACGAAACACCGCATCCACCATGGTCACTTTCATTGAAAGCCAGCCCAGCGATTGTTGAACGGGTGGGAAGTTGATCGTGCCTATGGTCTCAGTGATTCTTCGGGCGAGCCCGGCCATGAATCGCATTTTGACCAATAACCGAGCCTGTCCCTGTAGAGTCAGGAAGGCCTCTCCGTAAGTCCGGTGAAACTGCGCTTGCACCAAATCTGGCCGGCGAAAGACAAAGACTCGATCCCATGGGACTTTGACTTCGTCGAAATAGATGATGGAATCATTTTCGTCGAAGTGTGTGCTCAGGGGGTAATCAAACTCCGAGGACGCTGCCGTGGCATACGAGCGGCGGGATAAAATCTTAATACCGTTGGCGCCCATCGGCATGGCGAACGATAACGCGTAGTCTTTGTCGTCCGCAGAAAGCGGGTTTTGTACGCCGGTGAAAATCTCGTCGGCGACGACCGCTGACGTTCCCAACATCTTGGCGCCCGACACCGTTATCCCTGAGGTGTCTTCATCCACGACACAACAGGTATGATATTTACTGCCTTGATCACCAACTGCTTTTGAACGATCTCCCTGTGGATTGACAATGGTAAAGGTCAGGAACAGATCGTTGTCACGAATGTGTTCGAAGTAACCGAGCGCAGCATTTGCACGGGCATCATTGTCATCGCGGAAAAAATCAACATTGGCGACCATCCCCGCAAAACAACCACCGACTGCGTCGGGCGAGCGGCCGAAGAAACCACAACTTTGTTCGGCCATTGCTATGTGCGCCTTGCCTCGCATGATAAGTGCTTCTGTGTCGAGCGGGATGTCCCAATGCCGCGCTACGCGTTTGCCATTGGTCGGCGACGTTATCGTCATTAACTCTTCGTTAGCCGCCTGGTAGTCATACAGACGCGAAGAGGCCTCATAGATGGGTTTGAACGCGGGGTGGTCGGTCGGGTTTTCTACTAGTTTCCCGTCCAGGTAGATCTGGCGATCGTCCTTTATTCCTTTTAGATAGTCTGCACCTGTTTTCGACATTTCGAATTCTCCGATAGCTTTATTAGATCAAAGGTGTTCCCACGCTGGGGGCGTGAGGGGATTGCTCCAGTGTGGAATTTGCGATTGACTCGTATTGGCCGTGGGTTGTCATTCGGTGTTTGTTTCTGGGTTTCTTAATGCCAATGTGACTGGTATTGCCAGTAGAGATATAACTGCCGCACCGACGAACACTGATCCCGCAATGCCTGTCAGGTCTCGCAGCAATCCCAAGCTGGTGGCACCAAGGAAGTTGCCGAGGCCCAACATCGCGGCTAGCAGACCGTAGCCGAAGCCCAGTGTATGAGCTGGCATGATGACCGGCGGCAAAGCGAGGGCGACGGTGGAGACGATAGATGCAAGAACACCAATGACTAATGTCAAAGCGAAAGGGTTTTCAACCACGAGCGGGATGAGGCCCAACGTCAAAATCAGACCGACGTGCCCGCTCAGCAGAAACACCCAACCGCGGCCGTATCGATCCAACAACCAACCGACAGCAGGTCCGGTCAGCATACCGCTCAGCATCGGTCCACTTGCGTATAGCCCCGCTTTTTGAACCGTGAAACCTTCGGCGACGAAATATTCGAAAGCGAAAGTAAAAAACTGGAAGTACCCGGCGCCGAACACCGCCCAACCGATTCCAAGCCACCATATCTTTCTGCCGCTGCTGTGCAAATGAGACTTCAACTCTGAGTATTTAAGTAACTTGTTGCCATCGACTTCGCCATCGGGCGCACGATAGAACAGTAGGAACACTACTAGGGCGGAAACGCTAACGGCTGCAGACACAGTGAGCACTGTGTTCCAGCCGTGGCTGGCGCCCAGCACACCGAGACCCATCATCGCGCAGACGGTACCGATGGGGACTGCGGCGTTGAAAACGCCAATAGCTACTCCCAATTCTGCATCTTTGAACCAGTGTGCAATCATTCCCGGTATAAAAACCAACAGGACGACCGCGCCAGTCCCACTGACGACGCGGCCAAGCAATTGCGTCGTGTAATCGCCGCCTGTGGCCACTATGGATGAGCCTGTCGCGAATACTAATAATCCGCTGATACCGACTACTTTTGCACCGAATCTGTCAACCAGAAACCCTGCCGGGATGGCAACGAAAATTGCAGGTATCGCGAAACTGCCCATCAACGCGGCAGCCTTAGTGTGACTGAGCGATAGATCTTCGATCAGGCTTGCCAAGATTGGCGGGATAGTCTGAAACACAAACCCATAACAGATAACAACGTAGGTGCCGAGGAGCAGAATGATCCAACGATAGGGACCGGTGCGACCCATTTTGTCTTTGCCTCTACCCTAAGAATCCACGAAACTACGCTTCATTTTGAAATGCCGCGGATCTATGCCGTCTTCCAACATTGGCTTCTGCCATTTAGTGACTGGCCGCTCGGCGTGCAGCATGGACAGCGCAGCGTTTTTCAGGGGCAGATAGTGTACCGGGATTTCGTCCTCCGGAAATTGATTGAGGAATTCTATAATCTCCCTCAGGCGAGGTAGCATCGCCCGATGGAAGTCCTGTAACTCGGCTAGCGAACTCATGACTCGTTTTTCAATGCGGGCGCTGACCGTGGGTAGTCCCCATTCGTTAAGATACGGTTCTAGTTCCGAGAAATCGGGCGTCACTAGTTCTTCCCAGTCATGGCGATAACCTTGTTCTGGAAAACTGCCACACCAGCCTCCAGATCTGAAAGGTGCACCGTATCGATAGCGCCGCTGGCGCAATTGCTATGGATCCCTTCGCAGACCATAGTGTCTTGGCTGATCGTATCCATCTGTTGCAACACGCTCAGCTCGCGATTGAATAATTCACCGAAGTCTTTCGGCGGCCCGACGAAATAGTGATCCATCTCCCAATAGGTTTCGTTCGGGCTGAGTGGCCAGACACGCTGTACCACAATTTGATCGTCTTCGAATAAGAACACCAGATTAGGAAACACTACATAAAGATCGAATACCCAACGATTGCTTTGGCTGGCATTGATGGCGCCGGGATAGCGGGCAGCAGCTTGGCTTGTGTCCTTTTCTGTCCACATCCCTGACTTGCTGTAGTTGGCGGCCAGCCGCGCCAGGTCTGTTTGCGGCGGGGGCTTGCCGTCGGCGGTTCGGGGCCGCGAGACCACGATCTTTGCCATTATCGACGGGCTGTCAGGGAAGATATCAGTGGGGTAGTCAGCGGGTGTAAACGGCGCCCCTATCGTAGTCTGGTGGAGGAAAGCGGCGTGGTGTCCTTCGCATTGATTGTCGAGGAAGATCTTCCAGTTGGCGTTGAACCGGCCGTTGTAGCCGGCAAACCATTGCCAATCTTCATTCGCCAGGTAGTCGGCCAGTGCTGTGGGCAGCTGTTGCAAGAAATCGGCAAGTGTTTGTTCCGGCTCGGCATCCAGACAGACGAAGATGAACCCGCCCCAGGTATCCAACGAGACGGCATTGAGGTGCATTGCGTCCGTATCGAGCGAAGGGAAGTGTTTGCCTAAAGGTACACCGATTAACTTTCCTTGGAGATCGTAAGTCCAGCCGTGAAAGGAACAACGGAGTTGTTTGCACGATCCGACACAATCGTACTGCAGTCGCGCGCCGTGATGCAGGCAGGCATTGTGAAAGGCGCGTGGTTTTTCGTCCTTACCGCGAATTACTATCACCGAGGTGTTGAGTGCCCGCAGGGAGAAGAGGAAATAGTCACCGGCGTTAGGGATGTCGCTTAGTCGTCCGACCAATAACCACGATGCGCGCCACACTGCGTCCTTTTCGCGCTCGAAGAACGCCGGATCGGAATATTGGTTAACCGGTATTTGGGCATACGAAGGGTTGTTGTCTGGATGTGCCATGGTCGATCAGAGGGCTATGCCGCTTCCGGCGGCTTGCGCGATTGCCATGGCTGGGCATGTTCGATCTGGGATGATAGCTGCAATAGCGTATCGTCTTCGGCGTAGCGGCCGCCGAAATGCACACCAATCGGCAAGCCTTTTTGGTTGATCGATAGCGGTAATGAAATGGCCGGGTTACCCGAGACGTTGAAGTGCGCCGTGAACGGCGCATGGTTGAACAAGGCGTCATCGAAGGCATCCAGATCGTCACCACCCATGTCGATGACGCCATGCGCTAGCGGCGGCCCTGCGGCGGTCGGTGAAAGCAGCACATCATATTTTTCAAAGAAGGCACCGACCTGGCGGCCAATGGTATGTAGTGCCTGTACGGCACGGGCGTAATCGGCGCCGTTGAAGCGGCGGTACTCGGCCGCGCGTAGGCGGGAGATCTGTTCCAAGTCGTCTTCGCGCAGGTTGCGTCCTAGTGCAGTAAGCTGATCTTCGATGAGGTTGTGTAAATTGGATGCGACGATGACGCGGAACGCGAACACCATTGCCCCCATATCGAACTTACAGCTTGCCGGTTCCACATGGTGGCCGAGATCGGTGCAGAGTTTCGCCGCGTTTTCTGCGGCATCGACGCAAGCTTTGTCCACCGTTGCACCGTTTGCGGCATCGGTCGTTAGGGCGATGCGCAAGGGTGGCGGATCCACACCAATTTCTTCGATAAAAGACCGCTTTGGTGGTGGCACGGCGTAGGGATCACCAGGCGCCGGGCCATGGCTGACATCCAACAACGCGGCATTGTCTCGAACACTGCGCGTGATTGCATGATCCACGGCCACACCACTCCAGCCCTCGCCGAGATCGGGTCCACAAGGGTTACGTGCACGGGTGGGTTTGAAACCGACCAGACCGCAATGCGCGGCTGGCACCCGGATCGAACCACCGGCATCGCCGCCGTGGGCCGCCGGTAGCATCCCCGCGGCAACCGCGGCAGCCGAGCCGCCGCTGGAACCGCCGCAACTGTATCCGGTTTTCCAGGGGTTATGGGTAGCACCGAACAAGCGTGGTTCGGTTGCGACGGTCAAGGCGAATTCGGGGGTGTTGGTTTTGCCGAGAACGATCACACCGGCAGCGCGTAAGCGTTCGACCAACGTGCTGTCGTGATCTGGGACGAAATCGTTGAACAAACGGCACCCCGCGCGAGTCGGTACGCCAGTGTAAAGCAAGCCGATATCTTTAAGCGCGTAGGGCATGCCCGCAATGATCCCGGAGGGTAACCCAGTCTCGACTGTGCTTCGCGCTTCGTCGTACATCTTGTGTACGATCGCGTTTAGTTGTGGATTGCTCGATTCGATTTTTTCAATCGCGGCTTCGAGGACTTCGATTGCCGCTACCTCGCCAGAGGCAATTAATGCCGCAAGGCCAACGCCGTCACAATCAGAGTACTCTTTGAACGTTGGCATAGGTGCTGAGTGATTAGTTGTAGTCGGCGCGGCGCGGCGCGATCGGCGCTTCGGGGTCGTTATTCCAGACCGTCCAGCTGTGTGGGGTAATGACAAATCGAACTCGGTTCTCGACTTGTGCCATCGGCCGCTGCATGAATCCGTCCACCCGTTCAGCCGGTAGGTACCGAGCAGCGAGGCGCCGCAGCAACTCATGGTCCTTGCCGAGGCTTTCGACGAGCTCGGCCTCACCCTCACAAATGATTCCAGCGTAGGGAGTGGTCGGCTTGTCAATGCACAGCGCGACCAGCGGATTGCGCTTAAGTGCGTTTGTATGGATTGTGTCGTCACGAGTGGAAAGTAGTAGGCGATCGTTTTCCCAGAGGAACCACAACGGCCGGATCAGCGGTGCCTGGGATTCGCGCGTTAACGCAATGCGACATAAATAGGGTTGAGCGAGAAAGGCGTCGATGAAGTTTTTATCGCTCATAGGAGTCTCGATTGGGCGGCGAGCCGTTGCTGGAAAGGACTACTGTAATGGGAATGCATCTCCGCAGCCGAGTCAAGCCGCGCTACAATAGGTCTTTAAAGGAGTCCCCGATCGAGTTTCTGGTGGGTCGAGGGGAAACCGAATGAGTAATCCGCAGACTTTTCTGCCGGAGCTGGCGCTGCCATTCGAGATGCAGGCGGATCGTCCGTTTTGCTTTGCTATTGGAGTTCAAGGAATTTGAATGGATAAACTCGCATGAGCTCGTCGCGGGTCGCCATCGTGACTGGCGCTGGCAGTGGAATCGGCAGAGCAAGCGCACTTGGGTTGCTCAACGACGGGTATCAAGTGGCACTGGCCGGGCGGCGCGGCGATGCGTTGGAAGAAACGGCGGCAATGGCTAATGGTGCGGGTAGCTTAATTGTTCCCACGGACGTTACCGATCCTAGTTCCGTCAAGCAGTTGTTTGCTCGGACGCGGGAAGTCTTTACGCGACTCGACCTACTGTTTAATAACGCCGGGATCTTTGGTCCTAAGGTCCTGCTCGAAGACATTACTTACGACGAATGGCGATCGGTGGTGGATATCAATTTAACCGGTGCGTTGTTGTGTACGCAGGAAGCGTTTCGGGTGATGAAGTCGCAGCATCCCATGGGCGGGCGCATCATAAACAATGGCTCGGTGTCGGCCGTTACGCCGCGACCGGATTCGGCTCCGTACACGGCGACCAAGCATGCGATGACAGGCCTCACTAAGTCCACGTCGTTGGACGGACGTAAGTACGATATTGCCTGTGGCCAAATCGACATCGGCAACGCTGTGACTGAGCTAATCAGCGATCAGCAAACCGGGATGCTGCAGCCTGATGGCTCGATCATCCCTGAAGCGACTATGGAAGTGGAGAACGTGGCCCGTGCTGTGGTTTATATGGCGAGCTTGCCGCTGGACGCCAACGTTCAGTTTATGACTGTGATGGCCACGAAAATGCCACTTGTCGGAAGAGGGTGAGGGAAGCGTAACCTAGGTAGTCTTAGGAGGTAGGCTTTAGCCTACGAAAAACGAAGGGAGGACCATTCGCAGTTGGAGGTACAGACAATATGCAGGGGTATTTTTCTGCCCCCTACACACTTCATTCAGCCGTCCTGGAGTGATTTAGCGAATCTAGCCCCAGCTTGACGCGCATTTGCGCTGTTGCTTGTTCTTTATAGCCTTCCAGTGGAATACCGGTAGCGTCCGCGGCACGTGGGTACCCGTTGAACGCGGCTATCACCCCAGCGATATCCACCAGTGCTCCTTCGCCTAGTGTAGTGACAATCTGTTGGCGTGCTCTGTCTGCACGAGCTGTTTCACGTCCACAAATAGCCTCAGCGAATTCATTTAACAGAGCGCCGTGCGGCAATCCGCCACCGCTCGCATCCTTACCGATCGCCGCTTCGAGTCCGTACGCATTGCCGGTGTGTTCGCCGCTCATACTGAGCCGCATTGCATGACTGGTAGTTCAGTAGAAACAATCAAGGTAGGCCGAGACGCGTGCCGCAAGAAATTCTATTTGGGCACGTGAGATGTCGCGATCGACATTCTCCAATTCGGTAACGGCTGGATTGTTCATGTACAACGGGTCCATAAGATCCCAAAAACGATTCAGCTCATCCGGTACCAAGGTCAACGAGCGGCGAATGAATTGCTGGCCGCGGTCGTAGAAATCCTGGAGTTCGGGTCCGGTGTCGTCAGGTCCAATGGTTGGTGCCCAGCCGGGTCCGAGTTTCGCCCCGCCGGGGCGTTGTCGCGGTGGAATACCCTCACCGGCCTCAGCTGGGAGTGGTGTAGGGGTTAACCCGATACCTCGCATGAAAGTATCGGCACAGGTCACGATGGTGGTGAGGCTTGTCAGCTCGATGAATTCATCTTCCGACATATCATCAGCAATTACCGACTCATACCAACTCTCGGTGATACGTCCTGAGTCGGTAACTATACGGTGGACGGCTTCGATCCAGGGCTCGGGTAGGACGCCCAGATGAGCGTGATCACCATCGACGGAGTATGGTGACAGCGCTTCTTTGCGACGCCGGCATAGGGGACAATTCCAGGCGTTGCGTGCTTCATTTGCGATCGCGAGGCGCTGCTCGCCGGGTAGCCAGGCGCCAACCTCGGCAACACTGTTCCAGGTTCTGGCCAGCGCGCCCGTTATGTCCGCGCGCACTGATACCGGTGAAGTGTCTAGCGTCTTCGCATGCATGTGGTCAATGCTAACCGGGCGTTGTGGGTTTCGACAAGAGATATCATTTGTTACACGCTTGGTGACAGTGGCACTTGCGTCTATGCTGTCGGTTCACGCTTGCGGGGAGAACAACGTGTCAGCACAACAATCAGTCGAAGCTAAGATCGAGGCTTTAGGGCTATACCTTCCAGAGCCGATCAAGCCGCCGCCCGGTGTGGTGCTTCCCTTTCAATTCGTGCGGGTGAGCGGCGACCGCGCTTATGTATCGGGGCACGGACCGCAGCAAGCCGATGGATCGCTGGCCGGACCATTCGGAAAAGTTGGGACGGATGTTTCGGAAGAGGAGGCCTATCAGGTGGCGCGGTTGGTTACCCTTGCGATGATCGCTAGCCTCAAACGGGAGCTTGGAGATTTGGACAGGATCAAGGCTTGGTTGCGGGTATTCGGGATGGTCAACGCGGCGCCGAGTTTCGTCAGGACGCCATTGGTAATCAATGGTTGTTCAGATTTACTGTTCGAGTTATTTGGCCCCGAGCGCGGGCAACATGCAAGATCCGCGGTTGGGATGGCCTCGCTACCGTTTGATCTGGCGGTTGAGATTGAAGCTGAGGTTCTAATTGATGCTTGATCGGGATCTCTGAGAAGGAGGAGAACCAGTGGATAAAAGGCAGAGCTATAGGTGTCTCACTATCGATAGGGAGCCGCTACGTGGCGGTTGTTGACTGGATTCCTGCCTTCGCGGGGACGATGTTTTGAATGGATAACTGTGCAGGGATTTGAAACAAGATTTGCTGATGCCGTTATAGCGGCTCGCTGGGCGATCATTTCGCTGTCGTTACTTGCCGTATTCGGGCTGGCGAGCGGAAGTCGGTTCTTGTACATGGAGTCCGATTACCGAATTTGGTTCGCCGACGACAATCCCGAGTTAGTCGCATTCGAGAGCATGGAGCGTGTTTATACCAAGACCGATAACGTCGCTTTCATTATCGAACCTCAAAACGGTGACGTCTTCACGGAACGCACCCTAACGGCAGTAAAGGAGTTGACCCAAGCGGCGTGGCAACTGCCGTATTCCAGTCGCGTTGATTCTTTAAGCAACTATCAGCATACGACAGCCAACGGCGACGATCTGGTGGTACGAGATTTGGTGCTGGGCAAGCTGAGCCCTCGAGATTTGGATGAGATCCGATCCGTTGCGATCAACGAGCCCCTGTTAGTGAATCGGGTTATTTCGGCCGCCGGCGACGTAACGTCGGTCAATGTTCGCACGCCGTACCCGGGGATAGATAACACCAAGGAAGTCCCCGAAGTTGCGAAGGCCGCGATTGCTATGCGTGATGACTTTCGCAGCCGTTATCCTGACATTAATTTCTACCTAACGGGTAGTTTGATGATGTCCGCGAGTTTCCCAGTTGCGGCGCAAGGTGATGCGCAAACGTTGTTGCCGATTAGTTTCGCATTAATGGGAATAATGTTGGTGATCTTGCTGCGCAGTTTCGGCGGTGCGATGGCCATTCTCGTGGTGGTCGCGTTTTCGATTGCTGCAGCGATGGGTGCGCGCGGTTACAGCGGCTATTCACTGGCGCCGATTTCCGGCGGTATGCCCATCATCATCTTGACGATCGCCATCGCGAACTGTGTTCATGTAATGGTGTCATTTGCAAATGAAATGGGTGCAGGTAAAGACAAGGTCCTCGCAATCAAAGAGAGCCTGCGCATCAACCTGCAGCCGGTGTTTCTTGCCAGCATCACCACGACGGTAGGCTTTCTGACCTTGAACGCCGCAGATGCCCCACCCATACGCTATATGGGCAATACTGTTGCCGTAGGGGTGATAGTTTCGCTGATCCTTTCGTTGACTTTCTTGCCGGCGGTGTTGAGCGTTCTGCCGATGCGGGCCAAGAGCGTACGAAGTGAAGGCGGTAGGCTGACGAGGCTTGGCTGGTTCGTCGTGGGGCAGCGAAATCCATTGTTGCTAGGCATGCTTGCCGTGATCCTCGCGTTGACCGCCATGATTCCCCGCAATCAACTGAACGAGGACGCACTGCGTTATTTCGACGAAACCTTCGATTTTCGCCGCGCCGTTGATTTCATGGAGGCGAGGCTCACCGGCCCTTACACGATTGACTATTCGGCTGACTCGGGGAGTTCCGGCGGTATCGCTGCACCAGAGTTTCTGCGTGGTCTGGCGCGCTTCGCGACATGGTTGCGCGAACAACCTGAGGTAAGACACGTCAGCGTGTTTACCGACATTATCAAACGGCTCAACAAGAACCTGCACGACGACGACCCTTCTGAATATCGACTCCCCGATGAAAAGGAGCTGACGGCACAATATCTGCTGCTGTATGAAATGTCGCTTCCCTATGGGTTGGATTTGAATGACCAGATAAACATTGATAAGTCAGCAAGCCGGGTTACCACGACGATTGAATCGCTGACCATGAAAGAACTGATCGACTTCGAAGAGCGTGTGCAACGTGAAGTACGTGACAATATCCCGGCGCTGACGATTTCCGGTGGAGCAGGTACCACGTTTATGTTCGCTTACGTTACCCAGCGGAATGCCTTTAATTTGTTGAAGAGTACTACGGCGGCACTGGTCATTATTTCTTTTCTTCTAATTATTGCGTTCAAGTCGGTCCGCTTCGGACTGGTCAGTTTGATACCGAACCTGGTTCCTGCCGCTATGGGGTTTGGAGTGTGGGGGTTGGCCGATGGCATGGTGGGATTAGACATCGCACCGGTCATGGGAATGACTCTTGGGAGCGTCATCGATGATACCGTGCATTTCATGAGTAAATATTTACGTGGACGTCGGGAAATAGGTGCCAACAGTCCGGAAGCGGTGGTCTACACTTTTCAAACTGTAGGTCGAGCGTTGCTCGTCACATCGTGCGTTCTGGTTGTCGGTTTCCTTGTGTTGTCTTTTTCACACTTCGCAATGAACGCAAGAATGGCGGCATTAACCGCAATGGTGATTGTCTTTGCGTTGATTGCGGATTTCCTTTTTCTGCCACCAATATTGATGAGGATAGATAAAAAGAAAAGCGTGTAGGCGTCTATGGCGGAACTCAGCTGGGAGGTTAGAGCTTTACATCCAACAAATCAGCGTAAACCCGATGGGGTTCATCACTTGTAGCCCCTTCGAGTTTCATTCCAATATTTGTGAAATTAAAGTATTCCGACCACTGAGATTGGCGCATAAGTGATTCCAACGTGTGCATACGTTCACGATCGGCGACACCAAACACGCCGAGATAGCCTTCATGTGGTGCGTTAGGCAAATCGTGGTCTACTCGGCTCCAACCAAGCGCAATCATGCCGGCGCTGCGTGATTCGGCGATAGCCCCGTCAACGGTTCTCAAGTGCTCGGCTTTTTCGTTTTCACCTAGGGCGCGCCAGGCGTCGTTGGGTTCCCACAGGACGAGTAAGATATGCATATTCGTTTCTCCTCGGTTTCGATAGGGGGATTATAGCGCTGCAGGTGCGGCTACAATCACCTGTTAAGGGGGCGGTAAGCGGTGTGATAACTAGAACAAACGCTCGTAAAACTGTTTCGTCAAAGCAAAGGAAGGGAAAAAGCGCCTGTCGGCTAGAAAAGACCAGCTTCCCGACCCGGCGCTGGGAATGTTTGACCCATGAATACAGAATACGATATCTCCGCTAAGGATACACGGCTGATAAGCCTCGTCGGGGTTTCGCACGGATGGAGTCACTTCTATCAGCTGTCACTGCCGCCCTTGTTTTGGTTTATCCACACCGAAGACGGCCTAAGTTATTTCCAGCTCGGGATGCTCGTGACCGCATTTTACGTGTGTTCTGGTGTGTTCCAGCCAGCTGCAGGTTTCATTGTCGATCGCTTTGGTCCACGGCGTGTCCTCTACGCCGGAATTGCCGCGATGGCCGTTGGCACAGCTTTGCTCGGATTGGTCCTTGGTTTTTATGGCATGTTGTTAGCGGCGATCATCGCTGGGATGGGTAACGCGGTTTTTCATCCAGCGGATTTCACTATCCTGTCGCACAACGTGAGCGAACAACGTGTCGGTCGCGCATTCGGTATTCACGCTTTCGTCGGTTTCCTCGGCTACGCTGTGGCGCCAATGACCATGTTGTGGCTGGCGGACAACCTGGGCTGGCGCGCTGCGCTGGTCGTTGCGGGGGCTGCTGGTTTGGTTTTTCTTATGGTGCTTCGATTCCTTGATCGCGGTGAGCTCGAAGTGCAGGTGGATGAAGACAGCAACCCAAAGAGTTCTGTAGTCGTGAAACTCGGAACCCTGCTGACATTACCAATCATCGCTTGTTTCTTGTTTTTTTTGGCAACCGCGATGGCACAAATTGGCCTCCAGACTTTTTCGCCAGCGGCTTTATTGAGCTTGTTCGAAACGCCGAAAGCGGTCGGCAGCGTGGCCGTGACGCTATTCCTTTTCGCAACGGCTTTCGGCGTGTTGGGTGGTGGAGTTCTGGCCGATCGCAGCACCCGTCATCATATCGTGGCGATGGTCTGCCTAGGCGTGCCAGCGTTGCTGAGTATCGTGCCTGGATACGTGCAGCTCAGTACGTATTCGTTGTATGTTGTGTTCGTTGTGATCGGCGTAGGTTTGGGTCTGTCGATCCCCGCTAGAGATATGTTGGTTCGCGCATTGGCACCGGCTAGCGCGCGGGGTAGGGTTTTCGGTTTTGTCTACGCGGGGTTAGACGTGGGCTCAGCAGTCACACCGGCGGTCTTTGGCTGGCTGCTGGACCACGGATACGCGCCATGGATTTTTATGAGTCTCGGCGTCTTCTTTGTGTGTGCAATGCTCGCCGCAGCGTTCGCGGCAGCACCTTACAAACTCAGTCCGGTTCTATCGAAGCCCTGAGGGCGTGCCCGAGCAATCTTCTCGGCGCATTGTGGTCTTTTGCCACGTCGTTTAGCACGTCGTATTCCATTTCTGAGGTGTCTCCATCCCCCCGCGCGCCTTAGTGTATTCTGTTCGCATGCAACCTAGGCTAGTAGTGCTGCTGATCGCTGGCGTGGCCGTATTGTTCATTGGCATCGGAGTACGTAGCTGTTTTGGTTTATTCCTTACGCCGATGAGCATTGATCTTGGGTGGGGGCGCGAGACTTTCGCGTTTGCCATTGCCGTGCAAAACATTGTCTGGGGTCTATCGCAACCGATGGCCGGCGCGATTGCTGATCGCTACGGCGCCGGGCGGGTCGTTGTCGTTTGCGTCGGGCTGTACGTCGCCGGCCTATACTTGATGTCGGGTGCTGCAACGCCGTTCGACATTACGCTGAGTAACGGTTTGCTAATGGGTCTCGGCATGTCGGGACTCGGATTTCC